>DATJZQ010000170.1:0-3001 GCA_035499005.1 Burkholderiales bacterium
TTTCGTCGGGTGATCCCTCCAGCAGGGTTCGCGTGGTGAAAATGTCGCCTTCGTGCGAGACGTCCATTGGCGGACGCCCGTACTTGCTTGCGATCGAGAACAGAAGTTCCTTCTCGTAGGTGATCGTATCGACATGGAAGATGTCGCCGGGCACATATTGTTCGAACAGATAGAACGACTGCTGATCGCCCAGCCGATCGACCGCTGACCAGAACTCTTCGGCGCTGCGGATTTTCTTGACGCCGATGGAGCCGGCCAGCGAACGCGGCTTGAGAACCCAAGGCGGAGGTACGCGCTGCATGAACTCGTTCAGCTTCTGGTGATTCAGAACGTGGATGAATTCCGGAACAGGCAGTCCTGCATCTCGAGCCCTGGTTCGCATGGCGAGTTTGTCGCGGAAGTAGCGCGCGGTGGTATCGCCCATTCCCGGCACGCGGAGATGCTCGCGCAGTGCGGCTGCTGTCTCCACATCGAAGTCGTCGAGCGGAACTATGCGATCAATGACTTCAGTCTTGGCAAGGTGACTGATGCCGAGCAGCACGTCCTGCAGCTTCCACGTCTTGTCTTCGTCGGGGACGTAGAAGATGTTGTCGAGCGATTCACGCGGCCAGTTAGCGTGTTCGAGGCTGTGCGAAGTCAGCAGAAGCGTGCGAGCGCCCTGGCGCTTGCACTCTTTGAGGAAGTCGATTCCCTTGTAATAGCTGGCCAGGCACAGAACAGTCAGGCCAGCGCCCACGGGTTTGTCTGCTGCCGACGAATCGGGCAAGGTGTCCCCCTTTGTATGGGTCAATAAGGTATCAGACACTGGCCCTCGTGTCCGTTTGGCAAAATGGCGAAAACCGCTGTGGCTTTTTGTATAGAGCTTTACCGCGCTTGTAGCAGGCTTTGCTGTGGCCGCGGTTGGTAGAGGTCGGAACAGATGGCATCCGCGCTCCCGTGGCGTCAGGCCCCCTTTCCGCCGGTTTCGCGAAAGAGGTGCAGGTTCGAGCGCAGAATAATTCCGGGATTCAGATAGTGTGCCGCCGGCAGGTCGGTGTCGTGTAGAAGGTGCTCGGCGAGAGCCCGCACAGCGATTTGGCCCTGGCGATAGGGGCGCTGATGCATCGATGCATCGATCACTCCCGCCTTGAACAGAGGCGCCATTTCTCGGAAGAGGTCGGTGGCGATCACCCGCACTTTGCCTTGCAGTCCAACCGCGGATAATGCGCGGCAAACTGGAAGACAGTTCACCGTGTTGACGTAAATTCCTGCGAGATCGGGAACTCGCTTGAGCAGCTTGCGCGTCTTGCGAAAGCTTTCGTCAGGATCTTCGTGGCCTTCGATGGTAGCGACGACAGTGCCGCCGCGACAAAACGAAGTGAAGCTCTTGGTGAAGCCTTCGGCTTTCTCCCGGTGATCGACAGTTTTTAACATGCCGGTGATGATCGCGACCTGCGAACGTTTGGCCACGAACTTGGACATCAGCTCGCCGGCGATCAGTCCGTTCAGCCTGGGCTCGACGCAGACAATGCACGATCGCTTGCTCGCCGGTGCATCGGTGGAGACGCAAACCACGCGGATGCCACTCTCTTCGGCGGAGTTGATGAGCGGCGTCATCGAGTCCGGGTTGCCGGGCGTTACGACGATGCCCTCGACGCCTTCGTCGACCAGGTCTCGGAACGCCGACCGCTCGCCCTTGCCGAGTTCCGGTACGGGACGCAGCAGGAAATCGATGCCGCGATCGGTATACCGGCGTACCTCTTCGTTGATGCCCTCCCACATCTCGTTGTAGAAGTATCGGATTTCCTGCGGAACGCACACGCCGATGCGAATGCGTCGACCGGTGGAGAGCGACCGGGCAGCGAGGTTCGGCCGATAGCCGATCTTCTTGGCGATGTCGAGGACCTTCTGGCGGGTCTCGTCGTTGATGCCGGGGCGTTGGTGCAGTGCGCGATCGACGGTGCCAATCGACACGCCCGCCAACTCGGCAATGAGAGGTATTCCGCTGCGCTTGCTCTTCATTGAAGCCGGTCGTTGTACCCCTGAAGTTCCACGTCCTTTATATCACCGTTAACGTACACGATTTGACTTTTCTTTCATGCCGTTCCGCGTAATAATCCATCAGGGAATCGCATTCATGTCTTCCAAACTGCTGGGCATCGACGTCGGCACAGGCGGTACCAGGGCGGTACTCATCGACGAAGCCGGCACGGTTGTCGCCTCCTGTACCGCCGAGCACGCGCCGTTTGCGTCGCCCGAGACGGGCTGGGCCGAACAGGATCCGCACGACTGGTGGCGCGCGACGCGCGAAGCGGTCAAGCAGGTGATGGCAACTTCCAAGACAAATTCGTCGGAGATCGCCGCCGTCGGCTTCTCCGGCCAGATGCACGGGGCCGTGCTGCTTGACGACAAGAGCGATGTACTGCGGCCCGCGCTGATCTGGTGCGACCAGCGCAGCGCGCCGGAGGCGGACGAACTCACTGCCGAGATAGGCGGGGAGAAGATCATCGGCTGGACGTGCAATCCGGCACTGCCGAACTTCACCTTGACGAAGCTGCTGTGGGTGCGCAAACACGAGCCACATCTGTTTGAGCGGTTTCGCATGTTGCTGCTGCCCAAGGACTACGTGCGCTATCGGCTTTCCGGCGAGTACGGGATGGATATGGCCGACGCCTCGGGCACGCTGCTGCTCGACGTCGCTCATCGTCGATGGTCGTCCGAGATGAGCGGCGCGGCTGGCATACCGATGAACGCCTTGCCGCCCCTGTTCGAGTCGCCCGATGTGTGCGCGAGTGTCTCGCGTGCCGGAGCAGAGGCGACAGGACTGAGGGAAGGCACGCCGCTGGTGGCCGGGGCAGGCGATCAGGCGGCGGGCGCTGTCGGGTTGGGCATAGTACGTGCCGGCGCGGTGCATGCCACCATTGGCACGTCGGGCGTGGTGTTTGCTGCAACCGACCGTCCGGCGCTCGATCCAAAAGGACGCCTGCACACGTTCTGCCACGCGATTCCGGAGCGCTGGCAC
>DATJZQ010000171.1:0-3499 GCA_035499005.1 Burkholderiales bacterium
CAAGCAGGTGCAACTCAAACCCGGCGGCTTTCACATCATGCTTATGAATCTCAAGCGGCAGGTGAAGGAGGGAGAGACGGTGCCGATCACGCTGGTGATCGAGGAAAAGGGCGGTAAGCGCGTGCCAATCGAAGTGAAGGCACCCGTGCGCCCGCTCAATACCCCGGCGGATAGTAATTGAGGGGGGACCGCTGCAATGCTCAGACCGATTGTGATTCTGCTTGCGCTGACAAGTCTGTTGTCGGCAGCGGGCCGGCCCGCTTTCGCGCACGTGTTCCTTGAACAGGAGCAGGCCCCTGCCAACAGTGACTACAAGGCGGTTTTTCACGTGCCGCATGGTTGCGACGGCTCGCCAACGATACGCATACAGGTCCGCATGCCACCTGGCACGAGCTCAGTCAAACCGGAGCCGAAGCCGGGCTGGCAGCTCGAAGTCGTCAACGCCAAGCTCGTTCCGCCTCTGGATGATGGCCACGCAGGCAAGAGTGGCGAGGTCGTGGAGGAAGTCAGCTGGTCGGGCGGCTCTCTGCTCGACACGCGCTCCGACGAGTTCGTAATAGTCATGAGACTGCCCGACCGCCCGGGCGCGACGCTCTACTTCCCCGTTGTCCAGCAGTGCGCGCAGGGAGTGCATCGCTGGATCGAGATCCCGGAAGCCGGCAAGCCGGCGGACGATTATCGCGAGCCGGCACCAGCCCTGCGGCTGGCGCCAGCCCGGTGACGCAATGCAAGGACGGTCTGAATCGATCCTGACGCGCCTGCCGGTCAGGCAGCGCGCTGCACTCGCATTTCTGGTCTGCGCATGGCTTGCGCAGCAGGCGGCAGGCGTGGCTCACACCACGATGCAAATGCAAGGAGCGCTCGAGGATGTGTTGGGCCAGATTTGCTCGAGCGCTCGACCGGCCGCGCTTTCGGTCTCACTCCCTCGGCCCACGCCGCGAGACCCGACGCCGGTGGTCGGAAAGCTGTGCGACTCATGCGGGCCAGCAAGCCTGCCCTCCCTAGCTGGACGAATTTGCCAGGCTTTCGATACTAGTTGTGCGCCTGCGCCCGCGCCGGTAGCCGCAGCGACGCCTGTCTGCTTCCCGCACGAGCCCGCATACCGACCGCGCGCACCGCCCGCCGCCACGTCCTGCTAGAGACGGTGGCGGGGCGTGCGGCACTCCTGGACGGCGAAACGGCGAGCCGGCGGGAGCGATGCCTGCTGCCTCACCTGCAATTTTGCCCAGCGTTCGCCGGCGCGAACGGCGCTTGAACGCTGGCTCTCACAGAAAAAACTGACAGGGAGGTTCTCATGCGCTCATTGCGCGCTTTTCAAAAGGCCAGCATTTCGACTCTGGCCGCTCTGTTCCAATTCCCTGCGCTCGGCGAGGAGCCGAGCGCTTCCGAGAAAAACCAGTCCATCGCTGTGCCGTCCGTGGTCGTCTCTGCGACCCGCTCCGAGGAGCCGCTGGCCGGGCTGCCGGTGAGCGCCACGGTGATCAAAGGCGAAGACATCGTCCAGTCTTCCGCGCGCGCAGTCGACAGCGCTCTGCGCGCCACCGCGAGCGTGCAGCTTCCGCTCACCGACTCTGCGACGCTTTCACCGCTGCAACCGTCGATCGCGATGCGCGGCATGGGAGTCGGCGACACGGCCACGCGCGCGCTGGTGCTGGTCGACGGTCTGCCGATCAACGGCGCCTTCTTCGGCAACGTGCTCTGGAACCGCGCCCCGCGTCAAACCATCGACCGAGTGGAGGTGGTGCGCGGCGCTTCGTCCAGTCTGTTCGGTTCGTATGCCATCGGGGGTTTGGTCAACATCGTCACCCGCCCCTCCGGCCCGAAGGAGGGCGTGGCCGAGGTCCAGTACGGCGAGCAGAACACCCTGGAGGGCAACTTCTGGTATGGGCAAGCGGTGAACGAGAGCGTCGCGCTGGGCTTCAACGCCAACTACTACAACACCGATGGTTACGAGCCCTTTCCGAGCGACCAGTTGCAGCCTGTCAACGAGAAGATCAGCGGTAGGCTCTACAACCTGCAGGGGCGAGCCGATTTCAACTTCTCGGGCGGCAGCACCGGATTCCTGCGCCTCGGGTACAACAACCAAACTTGGCAGGGGCCTTACCAGCTGCAGGATGCCGACACCGACGTCCCGGACGTCGCAGGCGGCGTGACGCTGGATCTCGGTGGCCGGCAGACGCTCGCGATCAAAGGGTTCTACGCCCACGAGAATTTTCAGACTCAGAACGTTGCGGTGCCGGATCCGAACACCTCGTTCGTTTCGAACTCGCATCAGACCACCTCCAATGATGTCGGGCTGTCGCTGGTCTGGTCCAAAGGTCTGACAGGGATCCTGTCGGGGCTGACCGGCGGGATCGACTACCGCCACATCGAAGGCCAGGACAGCCAGGACATCTTCAACTCGCCCGGCGTCCTCGCGGGCACGGTTTTGGGAGGCGGAACTCAGGATGCTCTCGGCGTGTTCGCCGAGGCGAGCTTCACGCCAACGCCGAACGCCGAGATCCTGCTGAACCTGCGCTACGACATCTTCAGGGACAGCGATGGGCATATCGTGATCGACGGCGCGACCCAGACGTTCCCCGACCACACCTTCAACGTGCCGAGCGGCAGGCTGGCCGGGCGCTATCAGCTCAGCGACCCGGTAGCGGTGCGCGGCTCTTATTACACGGGGTTCAGGGCACCGACACTGGCCGAACGCTACCGCAGCTTCGAGACCCCGACCTTCCGCGGGCTCTCCAACCCGAATCTCACCGAGGAGCGCGTCCACGGCGGGGACGTCGGCCTGGATCTGCAGTTTGGCCGCCTGAAGGGCCAGGTGAACGGCTTCTACGCCAAGCTGGAGAATTTCGTCGCAAGCGCGGAGATCGGCGACGTCGGCGGAAAGTTCACGGTGCAGAATGCCAACGTGGCAGCGGTCGTCAGCCAGGGCTTCGAATTGATCGGTGCGCTCGCGTTGAGTGAGAGGTGGTCGCTGCTGCTCAACTATACCTACACCGACTCGAAGGTGACGGAAGGTCCTTTCACCGGCAACATGAACGAGGGAACGCCGTTGAACATGGTCGGCTTGAGCATTGCTTATCAAATTCCTTCCAAGCTGAACGTCCAGCTGTCCGGGCGCTGGCTGAGCGACAGCTATCAGGACATCAGCAACACTGCGCTGCAACCGGCACACACGGTGGTGGATTTCTTCGCCTCCTATCAGCTGAAGCGAAGTCTGGCGCTCTATCTCTCCGCCACCAACTTGTTCAACGAGCAGTACGTCGCGGACGGCTTTGGTCAGATTCTCGGCGCGCCGCGCCAAGTCTCCGCCGGCGTGCGGGTCTATTTCTGAGATAAAGCGAAGCCTCGGCTGCGGTGGGATGTCCGGCGTGCGCACTGCACCGGCAATCGCCTCATCATCATGCGACAGATGATCAAGACGCTGGGTTTGGTGGACCTCGTGAGAGTTGCCAGGTCCAGGGGTGGTGCGCGGATCGACGCTGCTGGTGACGTGGAGTTC
>DATJZQ010000172.1:0-5704 GCA_035499005.1 Burkholderiales bacterium
CAAGCTGAGCTTCGATAGCGGCTTTGTCTATGACAGACCATACATGCCTGATCCGTTCGTCCCCGAACTCATAGAACACATGCTCGGTAAATGAAACTCTTCTGCCGTTTACATGCAGGCCAAAAAAGAGTCCTCTCGGCGTGCAGTCAAAACGCAAACGACTCGCGACAAATGGCGGGTCGGAAACCAGCAGTTGAATGTCGAAATAGAGGTCTGGAATCGCACGAAAATCTCCTTCCAGCATCTCACGATAGCCCGATAGCCCGATCCGCATGCCGTTACGGTGAACGTCATCGTGAACGAACTGCCCCAAATTCGGCCAGTCCTGCTTGTTCAGGCAGGCAATGTACCTTCGATAGATATCGGAGAGGTTGCCTTTCGTCACGCCTGGTTCCCCTGCGCCCCTCCGCCGCCGCCTCTCGGGAATTGATCGAGCGTTCCATTCGTCGCTTCCCATGCGATCTTGTGCTCCAGCCACACTTCGCGAGCGGGTGGAAAGCGGTTGGGATCGTCGAGCGAGGCTGTCGTCACATCGATCGAGCCGGTATCGCGATCGTTTTCGTACGTGATCGGGCTGCCGCATACGGCGCAGAACCTGCGCGTGACCCCGGGCGAAGATCGAAAATTCCGCAGTTCGCCGGAGAGGACCTCGAAGGACGCGGCCTCGAAGGTCAGCCAAGCCACTGATGGCGCCGCGCTGGCTCGCCGGCAACTTTGGCAATGGCAGATGATCGATGAGAGCGGAGCACCGGTCACCCGGTAGCGCACGGCACGGCAAAGGCATCCGCCTTCAGCCTGGAGCGAGCCGGGATGAGTTTGCACGCCGATCAGCCCCGGCCGCGGGACACGTTGAGTGCCACGGCCGCGCGAAAAAGAGCCTTCAATGCCTCCTCGTCGATCTCCTCGCCTTCGCGGAAGTCGATGGCGCGCCGGGTATTGCCGGCGAGGCTCGAGTTGAACAGCCCCGATGGGTCCTCGAGCGCGGCGCCCCTGGCAAAGGTCGTCTTCACGACGCTCTTGTACGTCTCGCCGGTGCAGATCAATCCGTCGTGAGACCAGACCGGAACGTCCCACTTCCACTCCTCGACCACTTCGGGGTCCGCCTGTTTGATCAATGTGCGGAGGCGGGAAAGCGTTTTGCCGCGCCAGTCGCCCAGCTCCTTGATCCTCCCGTCGATCATCCGGGACGGAGACTTTACGTTCTGAGATTCGCTCCTCCCAGCGGCGCTTGTCGCTTTGCGCTCCTTTTGTTTCTTGCCGCTCGCGTTGGGCATCACAAGGCTCCGGCAAATAGGGCTTACCGCTGACGTCCTGATTTCATGACGACAGCGGCGTTTCTCACCAATGCCGCGGGCAGCGTCGCAATACATTCACGCAACTGCGCCGGATCGTTCACGCCGGCGGTCCGGGGCGCCCGCGTCAACGATGCCATCGCGTCTACCGCTTCTCGCGCCTGCTCGGAGCGCCCCGCGTCGAGCGCCAGCAGTGCAGCTTCGCGCCAGCTCGCGTACGCACGCACGGGTTCGTCGAGCTGTTGCAGTGCGCGCGCGCAATGGACGAGCGAGCGCACGGTACCCAGGTGATTGCCCAGCTCGCGGTTTACCTGCAGCGCCTCCTCATGGTAGCGCAGCGCAACGTCGTACCGTCCTTCGGCAGCCTCGATACGTCCCAGGTTGGCTTGCGCGTGCGCGATGTAGGGCGCGTATCCAAGCAGCTTGGATCGCTCCAGCGAGCGCTGAAAATGTGTGCGCGCGATCGCGAAGTCTCCGCTTTTCAGCGCTACACGGCCCAGCGTCGCCTCGCCCAGGACGAGCGCGGGATGGCGCTCACCCAGCGCCCGCCATGTCGCCACCGAACGTTCGGCATACTGCCGCGCCTCGGCCAAGTGTCCGCGCCGCAGGGCGACGTTGCCGAGATAGAAGTACGCGCTGCCCAGCATCCACGGCTGCCCGAGTGGCTTGAGCGCTGCAAGCGCGAGCTGCAGTTCGCGTTCGGCCGCCGCCACGTTTCCCAGCGCGGAATAAGCCAGCGCCGCGGCGAGCTGCAGCTGTCCGAGCCACCCTGGACGGCCTTCGGGCAGCGGCGTGGCGTGCATCTCGTCGAGGGCACGCTGCGCTTCCTCTCGTTCGCCGGCATAGGCTGCGCCGATCGCGAGCGTAGCCAGGCACAGCGGAAGCTCGAGCACCGGCTCTTGCGAGCGCAGCTGCACTACCGCGATGCGCGCGTTTTGCAGCGACTCGGCGTAGCGGCCTGTCTGCAGGAGCAGCCAGCTCAACAGGCCGTGGGTCATGCCGACCAGCCACATCCGGGGCTCGCTGGGATCGCCGCCACTGGAAGCTGCGCGTGTGCGGATGGTCTGGAACAGCTCGATCGCTTCACCGAAGCGGCTGCTGAGCTCATACACCCAATACAGGCTGACAACGGCTTCGGCGATCAGCGCGAATTCGTGCTGCGACAGCGCCCAGTGAATGGCCGCTCGCAGGTCCGGCAGCAGCGGCTCGATCCGTGCCGCGGCTTGGCCGGCCGATGCACCCACCAGGGCCGAATGCTCCTTGATGATCATTTCCAGAAAGTATCGGCCATGCGCCGCGCGTACGCGCGCTTCCTCCGAAGCATCGCGAGCGAGCAGCTCGGCCGCGAACTGGCGCAGCAGCTCGTGCATCGCGAGCTGCCCGTCACCGCCGTGACGCAGCAGCGATTTGTCGGCCAATGCAGCAAGCCGAGGCAAATCCGCGTCCGCCACGATGCTGGCGGCACGCCGCTCGAACGCGCCGCGAAACGCGGACATCCGCGCGAACGCGCGCCGTTCCTCGTCGGTCAACAACGCCAGGCTGTGGTCAAACGCCGCCCGCAAGCTCGCGTGGCGCGCCGGGACATCGCGAGCATTCGAGCGCAGGAAGTCGACGTTGCGCTCGATCTCGCGCAGGATCTCCGCGCACGGCAGCAGATGCGTCCACGCCGCCGCCAGCTCGATGGCAAGCGGCGTCCCTTCCACCAGCGCGCAAATTCGCGCAGCATGCGCGAGCTCTTCGTCGCCCCTGGGAAACCCAGGCTGCACGCGCGTCGCCCGCTCTCGAAACAGGCGCATTGCCGCGCTGCTAGCGATACCTTCGCCGTCGCGCGTTGCGACCGTCAGGCCCTGCAGCGGCAGCAACCATTCGTCGCTCAGATTGAGCCGCTCGCGCGAGGTGATCAGCAATTTGATGCGCGGCGCCGCATCCAGCAGTCCGGCGACGGTTTGCGTCGCCGGCAAAAGCTGCTCGAAGTTATCCAGAACGAGTAGCAGGCAGCGCTCGCGCAGATAGACTTTGAGCTGTGTATGGGTGTCCGCTTCCGACGACGGCGTCACAGCCAGCGCCTGTACGATGGCCGAGAGCAGCACGTCCCTCGAATCCGCCGCGGCCAGATTGACGATCCACGCGCTGTCGGGGAAAAGCCGCGCCGAGCGTTCTGCCGCCGCGAATGCCAATCGCGTCTTGCCGATGCCGCCGGGACCGGTAATCGTCAATAGGCGACAGCCCGGATCGGCGAGGCGGCGCTCGATCAGTGCGACTTCGGCTTCGCGTCCAATCAGATCCCCTGCCGGCACTGAGCCCGTGCCCACGGCCTGTGGGGCGGGCGTCATGGTGGGATCGTCGAGGCGGTCGGTCCGCTGTTCGCCGCGCGCAGCTTCAACAAACCGGAGCCGCTCGGTTTCGGGAATCCGCAGGACCCGCGCCAGCCTTTCCGCGGTGCGGCGCGAAGGGCGCCGTTCGTCCGCTTCGATCTTGCGCACGGTGGATTCGGCGCAGGCGGAGAGCTCTCCGAGGCGGGCCTGGGTGAGGTCGAGCGCGCGCCGACGCTTCCGGACCCAGGCCCCGAACGACACTGCCTCTTCGCGAACCGTCTCCTTCATCGGCACCGGATCTGCCTGGCTGTCACGCCGCATTGTCCCGCTTTCTGGGGCGGTCGGCGACACCAGCCCCTGTGCGTCGGGGAGTTCAATAGGATCCGCCGCTTGCATCTTTGACAAGGACGGTAGCCATGAATCACCGCAGCCCGTTTCCGGACATCGATATTCCCGACGTGCCCTATCCGGCGTTCGCCCTGGCGCGCGCGGATGCACTCGGCGAGCGCCCCGCCTTCGTGGACGCCCCCAGCGGCCGGCAGATCACGCATCGCCAGCTGGCCGACTCGGCGCGTCGCGTCGCAGCAGCCCTGGCACGGCGCGGCGTCGCGAAAGGCGACGTCTTGGCGATATACCTGCCCAATCTCCCAGAATATGCGGTCGCGCTCTACGCTTTCACGTCGGTGGGCGGTGTCGTGACGCCGATCAGCCCGATGTACACCGCCGTCGAGCTGCAGCGCCAGCTGCTCGATGCGCACGCCAGCTATCTGCTCACGCTGCCGCAACTCCTGGAGAACGTACGCGAGATACTCCCGGCGACCGGCGTGCGCGAAGTCTTCGTATTGGGCAGTGCTCCCGATGCGACACCGTTCGCCGAGCTGCAGGCGCACGCGCCGAATCCGCCGGATGTGGGCATCGATCCGCGCCGAGACCTGGCGTTGCTGCCCTACTCCAGCGGCACCACCGGGTTACCCAAAGGGGTCATGCTCACACACCGCAACCTGGTGGCCAACGCTCTGCAGATCGCAAACGGGCCGCTCGCCTGGCGCGAAGGCGAGATCGCCGCCGCGGTGCCGCCGATGTTCCACGCGTACGGCGTGACCATGTACTTCGGTGCGCTGATGTGCTACGGCAGCACGATCGTCAGCACGCCTCGCTTCGACTTCGAGCAGTTCCTGCAGGGGATCGAAAGGTACAAGGCTACATTCGCTGTCATCGTTCCCCCCGTCGCGCTGGCGCTCGCGCATCACCCGGCGGTCGACCGGTACGACCTGAAGTCGCTGCGTTTGATCGCGTCCGGCGCCGCTCCGCTGGCCGAAGCGGTCGCGTTGGCGGTGGAGCGGCGCCTCGGCGTTCCAGTCCAGCAGGGTTTCGGCATGACGGAGCTGAGCGGCGCCACGCACATCCAAGCGCGGGAAGACCCGAAGGCCAGTATCGGGCGCGCGCTGCCGGGTGTCGAATGGAAGGTCGTCGACTCTGCAACGGGCGAGACGCTGGCTCCACAGGAACGCGGAGAGATTCTCGTGCGTTGCCCGAGCGTCATGCGCGGCTATCTCAATCGTCCCGACGAAACGCGCGCGGTGCTCGACCCCGACGGCTGGTTGCATACCGGTGACCTCGGCTTTGCAGACGCGGCTGGATGCTGCTTCATCGTCGATCGCCTCAAGGAGCTGATCAAGTACAAGGGCTACGCGGTGGCGCCCGTGGAGCTGGAAGGACTGCTGCTCACGCATCCGCAGGTTGCCGACGCTTGTGTCGTGGCACACGCGGATGCGGAAGCGGGCGAAGTCCCGAAAGCCTTTATCGTCGCGAAGGGCTCGGTGTCGGCGGATGCGCTCATCGACTTCGTCGCAAACAATCTGGCGCCCTACAAGCGCATCCGCGCCGTGGAATTTATCGACGCCTTGCCGCGTTCACCGGCAGGGAAGCTCTTGCGCCGCGTGCTAGTGGAGCGCGACCGCGCAGCGGCACGGACCTGAAATAAGAGTCGACTAACCGCTCACGCCTTGAGCTCTGTTTTCAGCTCATTCAGGAAGCGCCAGTTCGTACCCTCTGCGATAAGCTTGTTCGGGTTGGTCTTGATTATGCCCACTTCGT
>DATJZQ010000173.1:0-34348 GCA_035499005.1 Burkholderiales bacterium
AGCAATGCTCGACGCTATCTTCTATCGAGAATGAGGCCCAACAACGGCATGCAGGGGACGCACAACAGCGGCGCTGCGCTTGCCGTTGTGCGCCCCTGATGCCGGGCGGTGGGCACGAACGGAAGCATGGTGCTATATTCCAACGCGTAAACGGAGTTGCCGCAATGGACTGGAAACCATATATCACTACCGACCCTGAGATCATGCACGGAGCTGTGTGCTTCCGAGGCACACGGATCCCGGTGTCTGTGGTTCTCGACAATCTTGCAGCTGGTGAGACGCCTGAAGGTATCCTTGGGCAGTACCCGTCGTTGAAGCCTGAGCACATTCCCGCCGCACTCGGTTACGCTGCCGATCTGGCTCGCGAACGCATCGTTCCAATCCCTGCTTAGCCTTAGCGGATGGCTGTCCGGTTCAAGCTGGACGAGAATATTCCGAAGGATGCCGGAGCCTTGCTTCGCGGCGCCGGACACGACATCGAAACGGTCCTTGACGAGCGTCTGGGAGGCAATCCGGATGCGAAGGTCTTCGCTACGTGTCAGAGCGAGAATCGAGTGCTCATTACATTCGATCTCGATTTCTCCGATATCCGCCTCTACCCTCCATCAAGCCACAACGGGATCTGGATCCTCCGTCCGCATACGCAAAGCGTCGCGAACACGCTTGCCTTGTTGAGGGGGGCCCTGGAGCTCGCGCGGAGCGAAGCCGTGCGAGCTCGGCTATGGATTGTTGAACCTGACCAAGTTCGGATTCGCGAGTAGGGGGGAGTTCGTGCCCAACAAGCACGTCAACCTGACCGCCGAGAAGCGTTGCTTCTCGGTACCCTCCGTGCTGCGCACTCCGGCGGCAGGTTACGTGCGGCGTTAGCGCGCCGAGAACGACAGTGGTAGGCTATCTGCCATGAGCGATACCGATGTTGCTGAAATCCTGAAGCTCCCGGTCGAGGAGCGAATGCGCCTCGTGGAATTGATCTGGGAGAGCCTCGCCGCCGACCCATCGGCTCTGCCCTTGAGCGATGCTCATCGTGCGGTGCTCGAGGAGCGTCTTGCGGAGCACGAGCGCAACCCAGACGACGTGGCTACCCGAGACGAAATCGTCGCAGAAGCGCGCCGACGCTGATGTCGCTGCCAGCCGTCCACCGTCGGAAGGTCGGACGGGACTTGGCTGGCGCGGTCGGGTGGTACGAAGACCAGCGTGCTGGCCTTGGGGAGGAATTCCTTGGCGCGGTTGAGGCTTCGTTTGACGCCATCCAGGAGTTCCCGGAGATGTTCGCACCCCTGCACGGCGAGGTACGACGTGCCGTGGTATCGCGATTTCCGTATGCGGTGTTCTACCGCATCGAGCCGAAGCGTGTTGTGGTACTCGCGGTACTTCACATGGCCCGCGACCCGAAGCTCTGGCCTGAGCCTAGTAAGGCGCGCTAACAAGGCAATCGAAGGGAGGGCTGAACAGCGTGGCTGTTCAGTTCCCTCGTCGCTTCGCTCCTCGGCGCCCCCTCATTGCCGGCGTTCGGCGCCACGAAGCGGCTGAGGCTACACAGTCACGGGAGGATCCGGGTGAGACGCAGAAAATTCTTCGCAAGTACTCTGGCTGGGGTAGGGCTGCTCATCACGGCCGGGTGGCCCGGAAACAGTCGAGCGCAGACGCGAATGTCTCGCGTCGGAGTCCTTATGATCGATGGCGTGCCCCAATGGCTCGAGCCGTTTCTACGCACTCTGCATGACGAAGGCTGGATCGAAGGCCAGAACCTAACCACGGAGTTCCGCACGGCCCGGGACGACCAAGGCTTCGCCAATGCAGCGGCCGAGCTCGCTCGCCTCAGGGTTGATGCCATTTTCGCGGTGGGTCCACCTGCCGTGCGCGCGACACGCGTAGCTGCACAAGCTATTCCGCTGGTGGCAATTGATCTCGAGACCGACCCCAAGGCTGCAGGCTACATTGAGACGTACAGCCGACCTGGCGGGTACGTTACAGGTGTCTTTCTGGACATGCCCGAGTTGGCGGGCAAATGGATCGAGTTGCTAAAGTCCCTGGTTCCTGGCTTGGTGCGCGTTGCTGCACTCTGGGATCCTGCTTCCGGTTCAGCGCACCTTGAGGCCATCCGAGTTGTCGCTCCAGCCTTCGGGGTACAGTTACGAACCCTGGAGGTGCGCACGCCAGAGGATATCGATAGGGCCTTTGCCTCGCTCCGTGGGCGGTCGCAAGCCTTCGTTATACTGCCTTCGCCGATGATGTACGTTCAAAGCGCGCAAATCGCAAAACTTGCGCGAAAGCACCGGCTCCCTGGTATTTCGATGCTTCGTCCATTTTCAGAGGGCGGTGGCACGCTTGCCTATGGCCCAGACATGCCGTCGATGGAGCAGCGCTGCGCAGTAATCGTCGGGAAAATACTCGGTGGCGCTAAGCCTGGCGATATACCAGTGGAGCGACCTACGAAGTTCGAACTCATTGTTAACCTCAAGGCCGCGCACGCGCTGGGGCTTGAAGTTCCGCAGGCGATCTTGCTTAGCGCCAATCAAGTGATCAAATAGGGTGAGACGTCACGCCGAACCACCAGTTGCACCGGAGCGTCAATGGCCGCCCGGTGAACTGGAGCGTTTGGGCCGCACATACGCGCATCAGTGGAAAGGAGTAACCGTGAGTGCGACCATCATCCGCTTTGTGGACTTGCTGCTCGTTGCGCTACTGGTGGGCACGATCTTCGGAATCTGGATCGGATTCAATCCTGCCGGGCTGTCACCCGCAACCTATGTCGAACAACAGCAGCACGCGATCCGAGCGCTGAACACATTCATGCCGCTGCTGGGAGCGCTTTGTATCGCTCTTACAATCGCTTTAGCGGTTCTGACGAAGAAAGATCGCCGTACACGCTACCTGCTAATTGCGACCGCAGTCTGCCTCCTCATGGCCGGCGTGGTAACGAGGTTCGAGAATCAACCCATCAACAGCATCGTCATGACATGGACGCCCCAGGCACCGCCCGCAAATTGGATGGAGCTCAGAGACCGGTGGTGGCAATGGCATATCGTGCGAACACTAGCGGGGATCGCAGCACTTTGCTTGCTGATTTCGGCCGTGCTATCCAACCGTAATCCTTCAAGGTAGGAAGTGCGGCCCAACCCCACATTCGACCGGAGCATCCAACGGCGGTCGCCGTTGGGTACCCGTCGCGCTTCGCGCGCCGGCGCGCGGTCATACAGGTCGTTGGGCGTCTCCGGTCCGAAGCGAGACTAGACCGTAGGCATGGTGCCACCATCGATAACGTACTCAGTGCCGTGGATGGAAGCGGCGCGGTCGGAGACGACAAAGGCCACCAGTTCGGCGACTTCGTCGGGTCGCGCTGGACGGCCGATCGGAATGCCGCCGAGCGACTCCACTAGCGACTGACGGGAGCCTTCGTAGTCCGTGCCCGCCTTCGCCGCCAGCGCCTTGACCAAGCCCACCGCGGCCTCCGTCTCGACCCAGCCCGGTGAAACGCGGACCACGCGGATTCCCTTCGGCCCGAGTTCCTTTGCCAATCCCTTGCTGTAGTTCGACAGCGCGGCCTTGGCCGCGGCATAGGCGATGGTGGCGTCGGGTAGCGGCATCTGCCCCTGGATCGAGGTGATGTGGACGATGACTCCGGAGCCCTGCTTCAGCATCGTCGGCAGCAGCGCGCGATCCAGCCGTACCGCTGCCAAAAGGTTGAGATCCAGTGCCCGCTGCCATTCGGCGTCGTCGAGCACGGCGAAGCCGCCCGCCGGCGCGGACGATCCTCCCGCGACGTTGACGACGATGTCGATCCCGCCCAAGCGGTCGATGGCGACCTTGGCGACTTCGGTGCAGCCCTTCGAAGTCGCGAGGTCGGCAGCCACGAACATCTCGTGGCTGGCGCCGTCGGCCTTGTTGCGTGC
Organism: Burkholderiales bacterium; assembly: GCA_035499005.1. GTDB lineage: Bacteria > Pseudomonadota > Gammaproteobacteria > Burkholderiales > SHXO01 > SHXO01. The sequence continues at coordinate 3,894 of DATJZQ010000173.1, forward strand.
CGTGACCAGGACCGCAGCACCACCCTCGCGTAATCGCGCCGCCACGGCGGCGCCGATGCCCTTGGTGCCGCCGGTAACCAGAGCGCGCTTGCCTGCGAACTCCTCCGCGGACGGAACCCGCGCGGATGTACTCACGGCGCGATCTCCAAGCGCGAGATCTTGTTTCCCTTGATGGTGAATCGGTAGTGCAGGTCGAGGGGACTTCCCGGGAATGCACCGGACACACGCCCGATCAAGACCGTTCTGCCGTTCTCGGCGTTGACCGAAAGCGGTTCGAGCACGGGCCGATATTTCTGGCTCACCTCCTCGGCCCAATCGCGGATCGCCTGCGCGCCGCCTCGATCCCGCCCTTCGTCTCGCACTACTGCATCGTCAGCAAAGCAAGCCGCGACGCCATTCAGATCCTGTGCATTGGCGGCTTTCACGAATGCGGCTATTGCATCTGGAAGATCGGTCGTGGTCATGTCGATTCCTCACCTGGCGGAAGAGACCTTTCTGCCCTTCCCCGTTTCTGAAGGTGAGCCTAAACTGACCAAATGACAAGAACGTACGAAAAAGTAAGGAACCCACGGAAAAGTAAGGGCACCCCCCTGACCCCCACGACGGCGGCCGAGGGCGTTGAGGATGCGCTGTCGGTGCTGGAAGGACGCTGGAAGTTGCTGATCCTCTTTCAACTCTTCGGCGGCAAGGTCCTGCGCTTCTCCGACTTGGAACGCGCGATCCCGGCGATTTCCCAGAAGATGCTGATCCAGCAGCTGCGCCAGATGGAAAAGGACGGCATAGTGCGCCGCATCGTCCACCATCAGGTTCCGCCAAAGGTCGAGTATTGCCTCACGCGGTGGGGACAGGCCCTGTGTCCTGCGCTGGACGCCATCTTGAAGTGGGCCACGAAGCGGGACAAGCTGGCGGACCCGCCAGAGCTTCGAGAAAGTTGAGCCGTTGCTCATGATCGATGCCCAACCGTGGGTTGCAACCGACAGTCGCCAGCGGGCTTCGCCCGCCGGCTCCTGCGGCTGAACCCGGTCGTTGGACGTCTTCGTGTCTGTTTTGCGGGTGGTATCATTTGGCTCATGATTGACTGGTCCACATGCCCGGCTGTCGAACGCGATCCTGAGCGCGTGAGCGGAGCTTGGGTGTTTCGCGGCACTCGAGTGCCGGTGGCGGCCCTTTTCGAGAACCTCGAAGACGGCGCGCTCGTATCGCAGTTCGTCGAGTGGTTTCCCGGCGTCACCATGGAGCAGGTCCGCGCCGTTCTGGAGCATGCGGCGCGCAGCGCTCTAGCTCCGGCCTAAGTGCGCGTACTGTTCGACCAGGGCACTCCAGTACCGCTAAGGCGGCTCCTGACGCAACACGAAGTCATAACCGCGCACGAGAGGGGCTGGTCTCAGCTCAAGAATGGAGAGCTGCTGGACTCTGCTGAGAAGGAAGGCTTCGCCGTTTTCGTGACGACCGACACAAGCCTAAAGTATCAGCAAAATCCCACATCGCGACAGCTCGCCATCGTAGTACTTACCACAACGAGCTGGCCGCGTATCCAACGAGTTGCTGCCGCAGTCGTTGCTGCAGTAGACGGCGCGGCTCCCGGGACTTACTTCGAAGTCGAGGTTCCATGAAGACGTCCAACCCGGCGCTGCAGCGGAGCGTCCAACAGCGGCGCCCTGCGCCGCTGCCGTCCGTCCGCTGAGCTTTGGCGTTTAGCCCCCAAGAAAGCATGCAACGCGCAGCGATCGAAAGGGTTCGAACAATCCGCATCTGGCGTAGCCACCTACGCACACACGGTGCGCAAGTCTTGTGCACGTGCGAACTGCAGCCTGGGCGCTTCCGAAAGTCCCAGCGCGTTGGCGGTTGTGGACGTGCGCGCTGCTGGCTCTGTCACTCTGATAAGCTGATCGGCCGACCGACTATAAGAGAGTTACGCGCCATGATCGATCATTGGGAAGGCTTGGCGGAATACCTGTTCCTTTTCGGCGCGAGCGCGCTACGTTGATGACGCATGACCAATTTCGCATTGGGCTTGAATTCTGGTGCGGTACTAGGCGTTGGCGCTGTACCGATGTAGGTTCACGAGTGATCGTCGCAATCTCGTTGGAGCCTCATGAGGTCGTTCAGCTCGAGCGCATCGCCGGTCACCCAAGAGAGGTCAGAGAACGACGGATCATGACCGATGACCCCAGCTGGCTGAACGGTCCACCTTTTGCCGTGGCTGAACATATCTTCGACGAGTACTCGATGGAAGGGTGTTCACTGACGCCAGCAGCTGATGCGCAGAAGGGAAATGGGGGCTAACCATGGGCTCGAGGGGAGCGGGTGGTTCCTACGGTTTTGTGGACACTCTGAACTAACCGTTCAGGAGTGTGCGGGATGGGAATGCCAGGTCCGAGGACGACGAATCGATACAGTGAAGAGTTCAAGGCGACGGCAGTTCGCCTGAGTCAACTGAGCGGGGTGAAGGTGGGCGATGTGGCACACTCGCTATGCATTCATCCGTTCATGCTGTCCAAGTGGCGCAGGCAGGCGAGAGAAGGATTGATCGTGACGCGAGGCGTAGAGGTGGACAAGGCAGTGGCGGCGGAGCTCAAGGAGCTGCGCAAGCTCAAGCGGGCCTACGAGAGGCTCAAGGTGGAGCATGAGCTGTTAAAAAAAGCCATCGCGTTCACTTCTGCTCGAAAGCGGACGCGTTCGCCTTTATCGAGCACAGTGAAGGGGTGTGTGCGGTCAAAGTGATGTGTGGGCTCTACGGGGTGAGCACATCGGGCTACTACGCCTGGCGCAATCGCCCGGCGAGTGCGCGGGTGCAAAGCGGTGCGGGGCTGGTCGAGCAGATCAAAGCCATTCATCAGGCGAGCGATCACCCCTACGGCAGCCCGCGAGTGCGCGCGGCACTGCAACGATCGAGGCGCCCGGTGGGTCGGCGTCGGGTCGAACGGCTGATGCGAGAGCATGGCGTACAGGGTTGTACCACGCGCTTGTATCGTCGCATGCCCGGGATGGGGGAGTTCTTCGGTGGAACGCACAAACGAGCGCGGCTCGATTGCACTGAGCGCGCCCAACAGCGGGTTCGCGTTGGATTCCCTTCTCACTTCGCTCGTCGGCGCCCCCTCAACCGCAGCGTTGTTCGGCCCTAAGACAGTGGTAGTCATGGTCCAGCTCCTTTGTGGAATAGGTCGATGACAAGACGTAAGCTGCTCATTGCGCTCGTGATCACTCTAGCGCTTCCGTCACCAAGCGGGCTCGCACAACGTGAGGCGAAGTTGCCGGTCATCGGGATGCTCGTGACCCACGCACCTGTGACGGATGAGGCATTGTTCGCTCCGTTCCGAGACAGCCTTGGAAAGCTGGGCTACGAGGATGGCCGCAGCGTGACCTGGCGGATAGTGAGCGCCGAAGGCCGACTCGAGAAATTACCACAGCTGTCGCGCGCGCTAGTCGACGCGAAGGTCGACGTCATCATCGCCACGAATGAGCTCTCTACGCGAGCAGCCAAGGCCGCGACCGACAAGCTGCCCATCGTCATGGTCGGTTGGGGATCTGATCCCGTTCAGGAAGGCTTCATACGCAAACTGAGCCACCCCGGCGGCAATATCACCGGAACCTACGCCAACCCCTTCGGCATGGACAGCAAGCGGCTCCAAATCCTCACGCAGACTGTGCCCGATCTTACTCGTGTCACGGTAATCACCGATCCCGCGTTTGGGAACCGTGCGGTTGAGGAACTACGGCACGCGGCTCCGACCCTCGGCGTGCGTCTGAGGGTCGTAAAAGTGCGCAATGGCAACGAACTCGAGGCCGCCTTTCTGTCGGCGAGGCAGGCCCACGCAGGGGCGATCCTGGCCACCTTCTCGCCAATCTTTTATCTGTATCGTCAGCAGATCGCATCGCTGTCTCTGAAATACAAGATTCCAGGCGTGACACAGTCTGTGCAGGGCGGGTTCATCACGTACAGTGTCGACAACCGGGAAATTCCGAGGCGGGTTGCCGACTATGTCGACCGGATTCTCAAGGGCGCCAGCCCCAGTGATCTGCCTGTTCAAGAGATATCGACGACCCGCCTCGTGGTAGACCTGCGCGCAGCGCGAGCGCTCGGCATCACCGTACCCGATTCGATTCTGGTGCGCGCGGACGAGGTTATTGAGTGAGCGGCCCAACATCGGCATCCAGCTGAGGCGCCGATCGGCGTCGTTGGTCGATGCTGACATCCCGGCGGCACGCCGTTGATGCCGGGCGTTCGGCGTCACGGTAAGGTCGCCATAGTCGCAGCCGAAGGTGCGAGGAGGGACCGATGAACAGTCTCGTTCGAAGCCAAGTATTCCGTTTGGCCCAGCTCCAAGCGTCTATCCCGGGCCCATCCGGAGAGCGCTCGACGCTTACTCTCAAGCGCGGCACATGTGACGTGAAGCTTGCGTTCCCCGTCCCTCCGAACGAACAGGCTCCGCACGCCCAGGACGAGCTCTACGTTATCGTTCGCGGCCGTGGCATTCTTCTTCACGACGGCAAGCGAGATTCGTTCGAAACGGGCGACCTGTTATTTGTAGCTGCGGGCGTCGAGCACCGATTCGAGGATTTCACTGATGACTTCGCGATATGGCGCATCTTCTATGGTGCTCAAGGTGGTGAAGTGCCGTCGGAGACTGCAGCGAGTGGCCGGCAGTGACGGCGAACCCGTCGCTCCAGCGGCCGACCAACAGCTCCGCTTCGCTTGCTGTCGGCCGGTCGCTGACCTCTGGAGTTGGGCATCGAGATGAGAGACATTGCGACAGCCATCGTCTTTCTGGTCATCTCTTGCCAGACTTGCCTCGCCGCAGCGGCTGACGCTGCTGCTGCAATCAACGCACTTCAGCAGGCGAAACACGAAGTGAAATGGGATGCGAAGACAGCTGTGGTCGCCGACGTAACATGTGACGGCGTTCCTGATACGCTTGTTGTCGGCTATGAGAAAGGCGCGGTCTGGCTTGGAGTAGTGCCGGGACCTAGCGCGAGCAAGTCGGCTAAGCTCATCACAACTCGCTTCTCGGTTGGGAAGCAGACGCAAAGCTCCTTTTGTGCTGTCCCCGTCCGAATCGAGACTGAGCCTACCGAATGTGAAGATGAAGAGTTTGGCGTCTTACCGGGGTGCAAACGCATCAAGGGATGCTTGGCCTTCTCGCTTGTTGATGACAGCTGCGACTCGTTCCATTTCTACTGGGATAGTTCGCGAAAGGTATTGACATGGTGGCGACGCTGATGCCCATGCCCAATCCCACATTTCCACCGGAGCGCCGAACAGCGGTGCTGCTCGGCTCGGTCACGCCTGCGCGTGCCCGTGCCCGGTGGATGTGAACGTTAGCCTTCACGGAGTATCGATGCTTCGGCAACGTGGTGAAAAACAAGCTGATGGGAAATGGTTCATCCCCGCAGCGGAGCGCAACAAAGGCCCGATACTGGATATCCTTGCGCGGGTTCTACCCAAACAGGGCGTTGTGCTAGAGGTTGCCAGCGGTACGGGGCAGCACGTTATTCAGTTCGCCAAGGCGCTCCCAGGCCTCGCCTGGCAGCCGTCAGATCCAGATCCGGAACTTCGCGAGTCCATTGCGCTGCACATCAAGGAGCAGCAGCTAGCAAACGTCAATCCGCCTATTGATCTTGACGTGACTCGACTCCCCTGGCCTTTGCAGACGGCGGACGCAGTCGTGTGCATCAACATGATTCACGTTGCTCCGTGGCCCGCCACGCTGGCTTTGCTCAAAGGTGCGAAGGCTTTGCTTCCCGCCCAGCACGTCCTGTTCTTATACGGGCCGTACCGCCGCTTCGGTCAGCACACTTCGAAGAGCAACGAGCAGTTCGATTTTGATCTACGTGCGCACGATCCCGAGTGGGGTCTTCGGGACCTTGAGACGGTGTCCGAGGCTGCCGCTTCGTGCGGATTCATGCTGGCCGAGATCGTCGACATGCCGGCCAACAACTTCAGCTTGATTTTCAAACGTGAAGGCTAACCTCGCGTTCGAGCCGACGCGTGGAAGCGGCCGTGGCTCCGCAATATGATCTGGAGGCTGAGCTGGCAAAGCTGAAGGCCAAAGGCGTCCAGCTCCGGAACGACGTCATGGAGTTTCATGGCCGAAAACTGGTCTTTCTCTCCGGACCGGAAGGCATCACCGTGGAACTGGCACAGTGGGATCGAAGCCGTGGGTAACCCGCCCTCTCCCTGGCGCCTGCCGATCGTGCTTCTGCTGGCGATCACATTGCCTCCGCTCGCCATCGTTGCCTGGATCCTTTTGAGCGGGGACTGGCGTGAGACCTACTGGCAATCATGGTGCGTCAAGAGCGGGCTCGTGATCGCCGTGATGGCCTCGCTGCCACTGCTCTTCGTCGGCATCGCCGCGGAGCTTGGACTGTGGCCCGATCGGAACCCGAATCCCGTCGGCTTCGGGTTGCTCTTCGTGTTTGGCGTCGCGCTCGGATCGGTGCTGGCACTGATCGGCGTCCTGTGGACGCACCTTCGGGCGCGCGACGGCTGACCAGTCCTGGTGGCAGCGGCTTCGGCGTAGACTGTTGTCATGATGGTTGGCCGCATCGGACGGTCGCTCCTCAGGGCGATCAGAGTCCTCTTCCAGGTCGTGCTCGTCGCCTGGGCCACTCTGGCGATCTGGTACTCGCCCCTGCCATGGTCTTGGCTGCGCCTGGGTCTTGCGGCGTCGTTCCTCGCTTTCAGCATCTGGGCGTTGTGGGTGAGCAAGAGACGGCGCATGTCTTGGGCGTTCGCGGGGCTGTTCCTGATCGTGGCTGTAGGCTGGACCTTCGTACGCCCTTCGCACGACCGGCCGTGGCGCCCCGAGGTGGCGGTGATGCCCCGCGCGATCATCGATGGCGACAAGGTGCGCCTCACCGGCGTCCGCAACTTCGATTATCGCAGCACAGAGGACTTCACCGTGAGATACGAGGAGCGGGACGTGCAGATCTCGCATCTGACCGCGGTGGATTTCTACATCTCCTATTGGAAGATCGGGCCGATCTCGCACACGTTCGTGAGCTTCATCTTCGACAATGCGCCACCGGTCAGCATTTCGATCGAGACCAGGCCGGAGATCGGCGAGGGATACGACCCTCTCGCTTCGCTCTTCAAGCATTTCGAGCTGATCTATGTCGTGGGCGACGAGCAGGACATCGTGCGCGTTCGCACGAACTATCGGAACGAAGACGTCTTCCTGTATCGCCTCAACGCACCGCCCGAAGCAGTACGCCGCCTGTTCCTGGTCTACCTTAAGCGCATCAACGAGCTTGCAGACCATCCCGAGTTCTACCATTTGCTGAGCAATAGCTGCACCGTCAACATCATCCGCTATGCAAATGCAGCCGGCAGGACGGGCGGCTTCGACTTTCGTCACCTTCTGAACGGGCTCATCGACGGCTATCTCTACGCTTCCGGTAGGATGAGCTCGACGTTGCCCTTCTCTGAGCTGCGCCGGCGCTCGTGGATCAACGAGGCTGCGCAACGCGCCGGGAATACCGAAGACTTCCCGCGAAGAATCCGGCTGTCGCTGCCGACGATGCAACCGCAGTAGAAGTGCGGCTGCGCGCAGATCACACATCTGGCTGAGTCGCGCCTGCCTCGAATGGCAGGTGCGTTCCGCCGACGCCGGGCTCGTCCCGTGTGGCACAATTTGCTCAGCGGCCAGGGCGAGCGTGGATGAGGGCAAAAATGCCAACTCAAGAATTGGCGAGCGATCGTCGAACGCGGTATTACCGCTGGGCGTTCGGACTGTTCGGTGGATACCTTGTCTTCGGCGTCGTTCTTGCGATCGTCCTGTTGGCGGCAATCACGGATGCCAACGCCGGCTACCCGTCACTTTTTTTCGCCGGTGCGTTCGCACTGGCAGGCGTGCCCGTCTTCGCTGCTTGTGCAGCGCTCGCAGTCAAGTCCTTGGCCAAGCGCGAGCCGCATCGGTTAGCGGTGATAGGCGTTCTGATCATCTCTTGCCTGTTCGCGTGGATATTGCTGGTCCGTGTACTGCGGATCATCTGGAGCCAGCTCACATAAGCTTGGAGCATTCCGCCATGACCACTCCCGAACCACCCCGTCCGCCTTTCCCCCCATTCGACTCTCAGACCGCTGCGCAGAAGGTTCGAATGGCGGAAGATGCTTGGAACACTCGCGATCCTCAGCGCGTCGCGCTCGCCTACACACCCGACAGCGTCTGGCGCAACCGCTCGGAGTTTCTAGCCGGCAGAGAAGCCATTCAACAGTTCCTCAGCCGGAAATGGGCGAAGGAGCTCGACTACCGCCTGATCAAGGAGCTCTGGGCCTGTCAGGGCAACCGGATCGCCGTCCGTTTCGCATATGAATGGCACGACGACTCCGGAGGCTGGTTTCGATCCTACGGCAACGAGAACTGGGAATTCGATGATCGGGGCTTCATGAGGCGACGGATCGCGAGCATCAACGATCTGCCCATTGCCGCCGCCGACAGGAAATATCACTGGCCGCTGGGGAGACGCCCCGATGATCACCCAGGGCTTTCGGACCTGGGCTTGTAAAGCTGAGTCAGCGAACGAGAACGACATGTTCTAGGATAGGGTAAGGCTGGCGAACACCTTCGATCTCAATCACGCCGCGAGGAAAACTACCGAGATGACTGCGCTCCATGACCTCAGCGCGGAGGAGCTCTCCGCTCAGTTCCGCTCCGGCAAACTCTCGCCCGTCGAAGCAGCGAAGGCGGTCCTGGCGCGGATCGAGAGTTACGAGCCGAAGCTGAATGCGATGTATGTGATCGACGCCGAAGGCGCGCTTTCGCAGGCCGCGGGCGCCGAAAAGCGCTGGCGCGAGAAACGCCCTCTGAGCCCGATCGACGGCGTCCCGATCACCATCAAGGACAATATCGCCACGAAGGGCGTCCCGGTACCGGTCGGCGCAGCGTCTGCCGACCTCGCGCCCGCGGCGGCGGACGCCCCGCCCGCCGCCCGAGTACGCGAAGCTGGGTGCGTCATTCTCGGCAAGACCACGATGCCGGACTTCGGCATGCTCGCGTCGGGGCTTTCGAGCCTGCATGGGATCACGCGCAACCCATGGAATACCGCGAGAAACCCTGCAGGCTCCAGCTCCGGTGCCGGCGCTGCCATCGCGGCGGGCTACGGGCCGCTGGCACTCGGCACAGACATCGGTGGGTCGGTGCGATTGCCGGCAGCGGCGAACGGGATCTTTGCTCTGAAGCCGAGCCTTGGCAGGGTGCCCATCTATCCGCCCTACCTCGGGCGCGTTGCCGGACCGATGACGCGGACTGTCACCGACAGCGCATGGCTGATGAATGTACTTTCCCAGCCGGACCAGCGCGACTACATGGCGCTGCCGCACGAGAAGCGTGACTGGCTCGCCGCTACCCGTGGGGGCGAGGTCAAAGGCAAGAAGCTTGGACTCCTCCTGGACATGGGGATGGGAGTGCGCCCGCAACCGGCGGTGCGTCGCGCGATCGCGGCGGCAGCGAAAGCCTTCGAGAGCGCTGGTGCGATCGTGGAGCCGGTCGCTCCGTTTCTGAGCGATGAAACGGCCGTGGGTATCGATCGCTTCTTTGCCGCCCGGCTGCTCGCCGACGTCGAGCTGCTCCCGCCGGAGCGTCAGCGCAAGATCCTGCCGTTCGTCCTGACCTGGTGCCTCCGGGCCAGGAAGCTCACCGCTGTGGATGCATTGCGCGCCTTGGGCCAGATCATGCTGATGCGGGAGAAGGCTCATGGCGCAATTCAGCCGTTCGATTTCCTTCTCAGCCCGACCTCGCCTGTCACCGCGTACGGTGCCGAGGATGCCGCGCCTGGGAACGATCCGGAGAGCGCGCTCGGCCATGTCTGCTTCACGGTGCCGTTCAATTTCTCCGAGCAGCCGGCCGCTTCGATCTGTGCTGGCTTCGACGAGAACGGGCTCCCGATCGGCCTGCAGATCGTCGGCCATCGCTTCGATGACGCCGGCGTACTGCGCCTTGCCGCGATCTACGAGACGATGCGTCCGAAGCTGCCGGCCTGGCCCGAGCCCTGACAAGACTGGAATCCCGGCGTGGCCGGCTACTCAGGCACTCCCCTGCCACAGAAGCTCGGAATCAAGGAGGGGTTCCAGATCCTTGCCATCAGCGCGCCGGAGAACTATCGCGACCTTCTCGAGCCGCTGCCCGCTTCGGTGCGTTTCGTTTCAAAGGCGAATCAAAACACCAGCCTCGTCCACATTTTCAGCACGAAGAAGGCGCAGCTCTCGAAGGCGCTCGCTGTTTGCCGCGAGAAGCTCGGTCCGGTTGCCGTGGTCTGGGTCTCGTGGCCAAAGAAGTCGGCCAAAGTGCTGAGCGAAATCACGGAAGACGTCATCCGCGAGGTAGCCCTTCCGCTCGGTTTTGTCGACGTCAAGGTGTGCGCGGTCGACAAAGTGTGGTCCGGTCTCAAACTTGTCGTCCGCAAGGAGTTGCGTTGACAATGTAGCCTTTGCAGCGCGCCCGTCGACGTCCAAGCGGAATTCAAAACTCGTGGAGTATCGATCGAAAGCCACACTTCTCGGCCTGCCGCTCGTGCATGTTGCCGTCGGCGCGACGGTGGACGGGCGGTATCAACGCGGCATTGCGAAGGGGTGGGTCGCCGTCGGCGATATCGCGTTTGGGGTGCTCTTCGCGAGCGGCGGGATCGCGATCGGGGGAATCACACTCGCTGGGGGTGCGCTAGGGCTGATATCGATCGGTGGGGTCGCGCTTGGGCTTTGTGCGGCTGGAGGTCTTAGCGTAGGAGTCATCGCGCTGGGCGGAGCCGCTTTCGGCTGGTACGCCGCGATAGGCGGACTGGCCGTCGCACACGATTATGCTATTGGAGGTCTTGCGCTGGCCCGTAAAGTCATCGATCCGAATGTGCCCGGGCCGACCTCACTCCCGTCGATTCCTCATCCCCCGTTTCGCTGGTCGGACGCCCTGGTTTTGATGGGGCTCATCGCCGCACTGGTCGTCGCCTTCCTCGCGCTTCGTGGGCGCAGGAAGGAGTGACACGATCCGAACGCAAGTACACTTGAGTCGAAAGGTACAAGAGATGAAGATCAACGGCATCGCGCACGTCGTCCTCACCGTCAGCAACTTCGAGGCCGCAGTGCCCTTCTACGAACGGCTGCTGGCCTTCCTTGGCCTCACTCAAGTGTTCAAGGGAGACGAGTTTCTCTATTACGTCGGCGGAAGAACGGGCGTGGCGATCTCGAGATGCGACGAGCGTTTTGCGCACGAGAAATTCGTCCAGCGCCGCGTCGGTCTGCATCACGTTTGTTTCCGGGCGCGAGAGCGAAACGACGTGGACACCTTTTACAAGTTTCTCCTGGAGCTCGGCGCCAGGATCGTCCACGCGCCCGAGGAGGGCGGCTGGGTTCCAGGCTACTATTCGGTTCTGTTCGAGGACCCCGACGGAATTCGCCTGGAAATGAACCACGTTCCCGGGCAAGGCGTGTTCACCGAAGGGGTCTCGCTGCAACCCGGTGAGTACCGCTGACAGCGTTTCGGTAGCGATCATCGGTGGCGGCCTCGGCGGCCTGACCGCTGCACTGTCGCTGCTGCGGACGGGCGTGGACGTACACGTCTACGAGCGCGCGAGGACGTTGAGCGAGGTGGGCGCCGGCGTTCAGATCAGCCCCAACGCTTCCCGCGTGCTGCACCGCCTGGGCCTTGCCGATTCCCTGGCGCAGCTCGGTGTCAAGCCGCTCGCGTGGCATCAGCGCCGCTGGGACGACGGCAGGACGCTGCTCCGCACGCCGCTTGCCGGGGCGGTCGAAGCCGCGTTCGGCTTTCCGCACTATCAGATGCACCGTGCCGACGTACTGGCGACGCTCGTGCGCGCATTTCCGCCAGAGCGCCTGCACATCGGTCATCGCCTCACCGCGCTCGCCGATCGCGGAGATCACATCGAGGCCACATTCGAGAACGGCGCGCACGTCGAGTCGGATGCACTGGTCGGAGCCGACGGGATCCACTCCACGGTGCGCCACATCCTGTTCGGCCCCGAGCAGCCGCGCTTCACCGGCTGCGTCGCCTACCGCGGCCTGGTCCCGGCCGCCCGGCTCGCCCATCTCGATCTCGAAGTCGCGTCGCAGGTGTGGATGGGGCCCGGCAAGCACTTCGTGCACTACTACGTGCAGAGCGGCCGCCTGGTCAATTTCGTCGGTGTCATCGATCAGGACAGCTGGAAGCGCGAGTCGTGGACCGACCGCGGCGAGGTTGCCGACGCGCTGGCTGCGTTCGAAGGCTGGCATCCCCAGTTGCGCAGCATCCTCGAAGCGGCGGACGAGACGTTCATCTGGGCGCTGTTCGACCGCAAGCCCATGGCGCGCTGGTCGGTCGGACGGGCGACGCTCCTTGGGGATGCGTGCCACGCGATGCTGCCGTTCATGGCGCAGGGCGCGGCGCAAGCGATCGAAGACGGTGCCACCCTCGCGGCGTGCCTGTCGCGGGTCGGTGCAAGAGACATCCCCGCAGCTTTGAGCCGTTACGAGGCACTGCGCCTGCCAAGGGCATCTCGCGTCCAGGCGCTGTCGGAGGCCAACAAGGCACGCTTTCATTTGCCCGACGGAGCGGCCCAGAGGGCGCGAGACGCGGAGATGATGCGCGGGGCGACGGACTGGTCGCTGACGGCAGTGGCGTGGCTGTACGGACATGACGCCGCGGAACCGGAGCGGAGCGTCGAGCGATGATCGGAGCCCGCGCCTTCTCCCACCGCCTGGCCACCAGAGCGGACCTGCCCGCGCTCGAAGCCTTGATGACAATAGCGATCCGCCAATTGATCGGCGCGTACCTGGACGCGGCGCGGGTCGAAGCGTCGTTCGAGATCATGGGAGTCGATACTCAGCTCATCGACGATGGCACCTACTTCGCGATTGAGCAGGACGCGGGAATCGTGGGCTGTGGCGGCTGGAGCCGGCGCGCTACACTTTTTGGCGGCGATCATTTCGCCAGCCGTGATGCGCGCCTGCTCGATCCCGCTACGGAGCCGGCTCGCGTGCGCGCCATGTACACGCACCCGGACTTCGTCAGGCGGGGAATCGGGCGGCTGGTTCTGTCCTTGTGCGAGGCCGCGGCAGCGCGGGAGGGTTTCAAGTCGCTGGAGCTCGCTGCGACCGTTGCCGGCGAGCCCCTTTACTCCGCGTGTGGCTTCTCCGTGATCGAGCGCATGGAAGTGACGACTTCAAAAGGCATCAAGATCCCGGGGGCCCGCATGAGCAAGCTTCTGACAACCCGCGTGCAGCCCTGAAAACATGGAGGTAGCGCTGTGTGCCGAAACATCCGGACCCTGTTCAATTTCGAGCCGCCCGTCACGGACGAGGAGATTCACGCGGCAGCGCTGCAGTTCGTGAGAAAGGTGAGCGGCTTCAACAAGCCGTCGAAGGCAAACGAAGCCGCTTTTTCCGCTGCGGTGGACGATATCGCGGGCGTCGCGCGCAGCCTGCTCAACTCGCTGGAAACGAGTGCACCCGCCAGAAATCGCGAGGAAGAGGCGGCGAAAGCCCGAGCGCGCGCGGCTGAACGATTTTCCAGATGAACGATACGGCGCCGCCGTTATACTGAACGCCCGGCCAATCCCTGACCGGGCCACTTTGGGAGGAGAGCTGTCATGTGGGTGAAATCTTTGCTGCTCGCTTTTTCGCTGATTACCGCCGCCGGATTGGGCTACGCCGCCGATAAGGCCGGAACGATGACTGCCCAGGATCAGATGCAGTGGAAAGAATTTGGTCCGGGGTCGCCGCTCAAGCTAGTCATTCTGTGGGGAGATCGCAATACCGGCGAGTACGCGATGCTGATCAGGATTCCCGCGGGATTCGTGGCGCCCATCCACGCCCATACCGGTGATTATCACGGCATGAACGTGAGCGGGACGTGGCGTCACTCCTTTGACGGCGGCGAGGAGCGGGAGCTGCCGCCGGGCTCGTACGTATTCCAGCCCGGCATGGGGATGCACGGCGACGCCTGCGTCGGACCGGATGACTGCGTGCTGTTCGTTCATCAATACGTCAAGGGCGACTTCATTCCAAAAGAAAAGCAATAGCCAGGTGTGGCCGCGGAACCACCGTGGGACATGCGCCGGAGAGCGTGGAGCGACACTACGGCCGCGGCCACATCCTCGATTCCATCCTGCGCGCCCTGCGCCAAGCCGGAAAAGATCTCGACCGGCTCGCCCCGGCCGATCTCGCGCCGGTCGACGAGTTTCACATCCGCGGGCGGGAAGCGACCATCGAGCTGGCCGCTCGCGCTTCACTGCGGCGTGGACTTCGTGTTCTGGACGTGGGATGCGGGCTCGGTGGCTCGGCTCGTTACCTCGCGGCGCAGCACGGCTGCGAAGTGGTCGGGATCGATTTGACCCGGGAATATGTCGACACTGCGAGTGCCCTCGCCGCCATGGTGGGCCTCGAGCGCATGGTGGAATTCCGCCAGGCCAGCGCGCTGGAACTTCCGTTCGAGGGCGACAGCTTCGACGTCGTGTGGACCGAGCACGTGCAGATGAACATCGCGGACAAGCAGGCCTTCTACGCCGAGATCGGGCGCGTTCTGGTTCCCCGTGGGCGCTTGCTGTTCCACGACATCTTTCGAGGCGAAGGCGGCCCGCTCTGGTTCCCCGTGCCTTGGTCGGAAGACGGTTCGATCAGCTTTCTCGCCGCGCCCGACGCCGTGCGCGATCTCCTGGCCGGCCTGGGCTTCTCGCTGCACGAGTGGGAAGACAAGAGCCAGCAGTCGCTGGACTGGTTCGCCGCGGCGTCCGACAGACTGCCGTCGGCCGGCCCGCCGCCGCTCGGGCTGCATCTGCTGATGGGCGACAACGCGAAGACCAAATTCCAGAATAACATCCGCAATCTGCGAGAGCGCCGTTTCGTCGTGTTCCAGGCGGTCGCCGAGAAGCGCGCGGTCAGCGCGTAGCTGCGGCGCGGCGGGCGTATCATTGCCCACTCGCGACTCCGAATCCGCTCACTAGTGTCCTGTCCCATTAATATCTTGACGATTCTCGCGCTCGGAGATGGATGCGCCCTGGACTCCGTTTGGGACACTGGCAGCGGTTGGAAAACCTGCGAAATCGGCGCCAGGCAAGGCGCGAACCGGAACGAGGTTGAACACCTCGTGAGGATTCGTAACACAGCATGGGGCCGATTCTCGTCAGGTTTTCGGCAAGTTGTTAGTGGGACAGGACACTAGATGCCGCAGATCGGAAAATTTGTCGACATCGTCATCTACGTCGTCAGCCTCGCCGGGCTTGCGGTGAGCGGCGCGCTTGCGATCTGGGGACTTGCCAGCCTGCCGAGGCCTTTGGGCGGGTTCGCGGCGATCGTTACGAACTGGACCCTGGTGGCCCTCGTTCCGGTCGGTGCGGCGTTCGTGCTGCGGTACCTGCAGGTCACCTACGACGCGCCGCCGCGCGAGTTCGAGCTGATGCGCTTCAGCGGCTGCACGCGCTGGATGCGGTATGCGTGCCACGCCTTGATGCTGATCGGCGTGGGCCTGTTCGTGCTCAACGCATCGCTACAGATGCTCGACTACCTGCCCAAGACCGAAGCGAGTGCCTGGCCCTCGAATACTCCGGGTGCGTTCGGTCTGGTGGCGTACAGTTTCATCATCGCCCAGCTCTACTCGGTGAATGCGCTGGCTGGCCGAGCACAACGGCGCAGCCTGTCGAGCCAGCGGCAGCCGGAGGAAAGCGCGTAGCGCCCCAAAAAAGGCCGATCAGTATCGACGAACCGGCGATCGCAGCAAGCTGAACACCTCAGGAGACCGACATGCTGGATCACATCACGCTGCAGGTCAGCGACTACAAGAGGAGCAAACAATTCTACGTCTCGGCGCTGCAGCCGCTCGGTTACGCGCTATTGATGGAGTTCGGCGAAGTGGGCGGCTTCGGCAAGGACGGCAAGCCCGATTTCTGGATCGCGCAGGGCAAGGCGACCAGCCCGCCTCTGCACGTCGCGTTCGCGAGCGCGGACCGGCCGACGGTGGACGCGTTCCATCGCGCAGCGCTGGCCGCCGGCGCGAGAAACAACGGAGCGCCCGGCTTGCGGCCCCACTATCACCCCAACTACTACGGCGCTTTCGTGTTCGACCCGGACGGAAACAACGTCGAAGCGGTGTGTCACCTGCCTTGAAGAAACCGCCTGCCCGTGCGCCGCTTTCTCATCGTGCTGGGGGTCGTGCTCATCGTGGCCGGCGTGCTGTGGCCCTGGCTGCGCAAGCTCGGTTTCGGCCGGCTGCCGGGTGACATCCGCTACGAGAGGGACGGCTTCAGCTTCTACTTTCCGCTCACCACGGGACTGATCATTTCGGTGGTGATCACGCTCGTTCTTTGGATTTTGCGGAAGTAGGGAGCCCGAGTCTAACCCTCCCCCACCCTGACCCTCCCGCGCAAGCGGGGGAGGGAAATGACCTTCTAGGCCAGGCGCAGCTTGGGACCTACCCTCGTGGTCAGCACGGCGGTGCACTCCTCCGGCGAGAGCGGGCGGCTGAATAAGAACCCCTGCGCCTCGTCGCAGCCGTGCTCCTGCAGGAACTCGAGCTGCTCGCGCGTTTCCACCCCTTCCGCAATGGTCCGCATCCCCAGGTTGCGCGTGAGGCCGATGATGGCGCTCGTGATGGCGGCATCGTCTTTGTCGGAAGTGATGTCGCGCACGAAGGACTGGTCGATCTTCAGCTTGTCGATCGGGAAGCGCTTGAGGTAAGAGAGCGACGAGTAGCCGGTGCCGAAGTCGTCGATGGCGAGCTCGAGGCCCAGAGACTTAAGTTGCTCTAGCGAGTCGGTGACGCGGTCCGCGTCCTGTTCCTGCATGAGCACGCTCTCCGTCACTTCCAGTCCCAGCCAGCGCGAATCCAGACCGGCATCCTTCAGCGCGGCCTGCACCCTGAGCGCGAACCCCGAGTTGCGGAACTGCAGCGCCGAGATGTTGACCGCCACACGCACCGGCGGCAGGCCTTGTACCTGCCATGCGCGGTTCTGCCGGCAGGCCTCGCGCAGCACCCATTCGCCCACCGGAAGAATCAACCCGGTGTCCTCGGCGAACACCATGAATTTGCCGGGCGGAATGAGGCCCAGGTCGGGGTGCTCCCAGCGGATGAGCGCCTCGACGCCCACGATCTCGCCAGTGCGCACGTCGTATTGCGGCTGATAGTGCAGCCGCAGCTCGCCGCGTTCCACGGCACGGCGCAAGCTACGCTCGAGTGACAGGCGCTCCAGCGCCCGCGTATTCATGTCCTGCGTGAAGAATTGATAGTTGTTGCGGCCCGATTCCTTGGCGTGATACATGGCCGCGTCGGCGTTCTTCAGGAGCGTCTCGACGTCCCGGCCATCGTTGGGGTACACGCTGATGCCCACGCTCGGTGTCGTCACCAGTTCGTGCCCGTCGATCGAGTAGGGCTGCGAGACGGCGTCCAGCACCTTTTGCGCGGTGCGTGCGACGTCGGCGGCGTCGGCCATATCCGGGATCAGGATCACGAACTCATCACCTCCGAGACGGCTGACGGTGTCGCTCGCGCGCATGCTGCTGCGCAGACGGCGAGCCACCTCCTGCAGCAGTTTGTCGCCGATCGTGTGACCGAGCGAATCGTTCACGTTCTTGAAGCGGTCCAGGTCGAGGAACATCACTGCGACCTGCGAGCCGTTGCGCTCCGCGAGCGAGATGGCCTGCGTGGTGCGGTCGTTGAGCAGCACGCGATTCGGCAGATCGGTCAGGAAGTCGTGATGCGCGAGGTGCTGCACGCGCTCCTCGCGCTCCTTGCGCTCGGACACATCGGAGAAGATCTCGATGTAGTTGACCGGTCGCCCGTTCGCGTCGCGCACGACGCTCACAGTCAACCATTTGGGATAGACGTCGCCGTTGCGCCGCCGATCCCACACCTCGCCCTGCCAGTAGCCGTCCTCCCACACCCGGGCCCAGATCTCTCCGTCACGCTCCTGACTGCGGATGCCGGTGCTCAGGCTGTACGGGGTCTGACCCACCGCCTCGTCTGCGCTGTAGCCCGTCACGGTGCTGAAAGCGGGGTTGACCGACACGATGCGCATCGCGGCGTCCGTGATGACGATCGCCTCACCGCTGCTCTGGAACACCTCGCCTGCCAGGCGGAGCTGGTCCTCCGCGCGTTTGCGGTTGGTGATGTCGAACAGGAATCCCTGCAGCGAGGCCTGACCGCCGTCGTCGGCCACCACGCTGAAGATGTGCCGCAGCCAGACGGTCCGACCACCCGCCGTGAACATCCGATACTCGAGCTCGGTGTCGCGCCCCTGCTCCAGCGCGAGCTGTGCTTTGCGCAGCACCCAGCCGCGGTCGTCGGGATGCATGCGCTTCAGCCAGAACCCGTCCTCGTACCACTGCTCCAGCGCGTAGCCCAGGACTTTCACCGCCTGCGGCCCGACATAGGTGAAGCGCAGCGTTCCCGGATCGGCTGACCACGGCACCACCTCGGTGCTCTCGACCAGATGCCGGAATCGCCGTTCGCTGCGGCGCAAAGCTTCTTCCGCCTGCTTGCGCTCGGTGATGTCCTGCATGGTGCCGACCAGGCGCACGGGCCGGCCTTCCGCGTCGCGCACCACCTCGGCGCGTTCATGGACGTAGCGCAGCGATCCATCCGGAAGCTGGATAGGGTGATCGATCGTGTAGGCTCGCCGGCCGGCCACCGCATCTTCGATGGTAGCCAGCAGCCGCGGGCGGTCGTCGGGCTGCACCAGCCCGAGCCAGCTCTCGCGCTCGAGCGGAAAGCGCTGCGGATCCTGCCCCGTGATGCGATACATCTGCTCCGACCATGACAGCGTCCCGTCGACGAGATCGAGCTCCCAGCTGCCGACGTTGCCGATCTGCTGCGCCAGACGCAGGCCCTCCTGCGTGCGCCGCCGCTCGCTCTCCGCCTGCAGCCGTTCGAGCTCGGCGCCTGCCCGGGCGGCAAAGATGTTCAAGATGATCTGTCCTTCGCCGGAGCGGCGCAGCGGCTTGTCGTGCATCACCGCCAGCACCCCCAACGCGCGGCCCGATGCAGCGGTCAGCGGCACGCCGAGATAGCTCTGCACGTTCATGCGCTCTTGCAGCGGCTTCGACGCAACGCCCTCTTGCAGGTCGCGAAGCGAGAAGGACGGATCCGTTGCCAGCAGATCGCCAGGCGGGGTCTCAGGCAGGAAGTCGAAGTTGTCGACGATCTGGCCGTCGGCGCACACGGCGACGGTCTTGATGCGCTCGGGGCTTCCCCCGGTCAGCTCGCCCACCAGGGCGTAGCGCGTGTTGAGCGCGGCTGCGAGCTCGACGACCAGCGAGCGGAAAAACTGCTCGCCGAGAGCCGCGGAGGTTCCCTTGACGATGGCCTGGACGGTCTGCTCGGCGTGACGGCGCACCGTCACGTCGCGCACGAACACCGAGGCCCCCGTTACGCGGCCTTCGGCGTCGAATATCGGGTTGTAGCGCTCGTCCAGGTAGCGAACTTCTCCGCTCGGCGCTCGGAATACGCTTTCCGCGCGCTGCCGCTCGCCCCTCAACACCCGCGTGAGGATGCGGCGCACCTTCTCGTGGCGCTCGGGCGAGGCCAGGCAGACCGCGTCCATCCCCACGGTAAGCTCGATTCCAAGGTACCTCTGGAACGCACCGCGCAGCGCGTCGTTCACCATGGTGATCCGCAGGTCGCGGTCGACGGCAGCGATGCCATCGTCCGTCGTGTTGACCGTTGCCGAGAACAACGCCTGGCTGCGCCGCACGCTCTCCTCGGCGCGCCGCTGCTCCGTGACATCCAAGTTGATGCCCGTGATCCGAACCACCCGGCCCGCGCTGTCCTTCTGCGCGCGACCATACGCCTTGACGTGGCGCACCTCACCGTCCGGGCGCCGGATGCGGAATTCGGTGTCGTAGGTTTCGCCGGTCTGCACCGTGCGGTCGATATCGGCCATCGCCTTTGCGCGATCGTCGGGGTGCAAGGCAGAGGCCCACGCGTCGAAGCTGCAGGTCGCCGCCTCCATCCCGTAGATGCGGCACATCGCCTGGTCCCAGTCCAGCACGTTGCGCTGAACGTCCCAGTCCCAGATGCCGAGATTGGCGGACTGGGTGGCGAGCAGCAGGCGCTCCGACATGCGCTCGACCTGTGCGTGTGCAGCGCGCCGCTCGGTGATGTCCTGGATCATCAGCAACACGCGCTTGTGCCCATCGGTCTCGACCACCTGCGCCGAGAACAGGCCGAAGCCCAATTCGCCCGAGGCGCGGCGGAAAGGCGCCTCGCGCTGGCGCACGGTGCCCCGCTCCATCACCTCGCGCAGCCCCAGCGCGCGGTGCTCTGCGCTGGGCCAGAGCCCAATGTCCACGGACGACTTGCCCAGGACCGAGTCGCGCGTCCGGCCGAACAAGTCGAAGAAAGCCTGGTTCCCATCCAGCAGCACGCCTTCGTCGAGCGTGAAGATGGCGGTGGCCACCGGGCTGTTGCGGAAGATCGCCTGGAAGCGCGCCTCGCTGCGCTCGATCCGGGACAGCTGGCGCAGCAGCAGCCCGAACAGCAGGGCGGTGAACAAGAGCGCCGCCGTCGTGAAGGCGGCTTTCTTGAACGCTTCCCCGCGCCACCCGGCAAGCGCGCTGTCGACGGGCACCCCTACTGTCACCGTGACCGGAAAGGACGCCAGGCGCGTGTACGCATACAGGCGTTCGACGCCATCCAGCGCGCTGACCGCCCTCGCTACGCCGTTCACCCCGGTCTTGGCCTGGTGCACCGGCGTCGCTGACGTGTCCGCGCCGAACGCCCGTTCGAGGTAGGGGTGGCGGAAGAGGATGCGGCCATCGATGCGGGCGACGCACAGCACCGTACGCGGAT
The DNA here is from genome assembly GCA_035499005.1 of Burkholderiales bacterium. Taxonomy (GTDB): domain Bacteria; phylum Pseudomonadota; class Gammaproteobacteria; order Burkholderiales; family SHXO01; genus SHXO01. The sequence goes on from DATJZQ010000173.1 coordinate 24,659, forward strand.
CCAGCTCGAGGCGTTGAAACGCGTCGCGCAGACGCCGCGCATCAATGGTCGCGACCCGAACACCGCCGAAGCTGCCGTCTGCGCTGCTCACAGGGCGCGCGACTGGAATCAGCCAGGTGCCGTTGCGCTGCTCGGGCACGCCAATGAAGCTTGGCAGCTCGGGATGTTCGCGCAGGGCGACGAAGAAATCCCGCGCCCCCGCGGATCGCTGCGTCCCGTCCGCCCCGGCGCTGGAGATGAGCGGACGACCGTCCGCGTCGTAGAGCTCGATGGAGTTCAGCTCGGGCTCGAGTGGGACCTGGGGAGGACCCGAAGCTATCCTGGGAGTGAGAACCCGCGCCTCGGCCTTATGCTGAGCCAGAAGCCGGTCGGCGGCCCCGAACGCTCGATCCACACGCTCGCCGAGCGTCCACGCCAGATTGAGCCCGTCGCGGCCTGCCTGCTGCAGGGTTTGCTCGCGCTGACGCCAGATCGACCAGGTCATGGCCACCACCAGGGTCAGCGCGATGGCGGCGAACAGAATGCTCAAGCCGAGGGAGAAGACTCGGCGCCTGAGGCGGCCAGGCTCTGGGCGTTGCCTGTTATCCTTTTGCATGAACGCCGTCCGGGAAGACTGGCCTCTTTGCGGGCCAGCTGAACCGCCTGTGCCGCCGCTAGGTGACGGCGCGAGTCGAGCACTGTTTATCGGATCGCGCGCGGCAACATTTAGCGGCCACAGCGACCGCCTCGGAACGGGGTGCTGTAAGCCCTTGGCCTTCGTGAGGACCTGAGGTTGACGAAACGCTGCGGGTGGGCTGATTCGGGCCCGCTGGAAAGCGCTTACCACGATGCGGAGTGGGGGGTGCCGGTCCACGACGACCGGCGGCTGTTCGAGTTCCTGATCCTGGAGGGCGCGCAGGCAGGCCTCAGCTGGTCGACCATCCTCAAGAAGCGGGAGGGGTACCGAAAGGCCTTCGACGGCTTCGACCCCCTCCGTGTGGCGCGTTTCGACGCGCGGCGGATGCGCGCCTTGCTTGCCGACCCTGGGATCGTGCGCAACCGGCTCAAAATCGAGTCCGCGGTCCTGAACGCGCGCGCCTTCCTAGACGTGCAGGCCGCATTCGGCACCTTCGATGCCTATGTATGGGGCTTCGTCTCGGGCAAGGCGATACGCAACGCCTGGAAGGCAGCGGCCCAGGTGCCGGCCTCGACGCCGGTGTCCGACGCGTTGAGCAAGGATCTCAAGGCGCTCGGTTTCAAATTCGTCGGCAGCACGATCTGCTATGCCTTCATGCAGGCCGTCGGGATGGTCAACGACCACGTCGTCGGCTGTTTCCGCTGGGAGGCCTTGAACGGCCGTCACTGAAAATCGGAGGGTTCATGCGCGAGTTCGAACACAATCACCTGGCCGATACCGCGGCGCCCCGGCGCTGGGCGTTGGCGCGCACCGCTGCGCTATTGCCACCGGTCGGGACGACTCCCCGCTCCGCGGCGGTGTACGAGCATGGCAGCCTGCTGCTCAAGCTGTTCGCCCCGCATCGCACCGATCCGCAGCAGCCTCACACGCGCGACGAAATCTACGTCGTGGCACAGGGCAAGGGGTGGTTCGTCAACGGCGATGTGCGCCACCCCTTCGGTCCGGGCGATGTGCTCTTCGTCCCGGCCGGTGTCGTGCACCGCTTCGAGGATTTCGGCGACGATTTGATGCTGTGGGTGGTGTTCTACGGGCCGGAAGGGGGCGAGAAACCCAGTGAAGGAGTGAATGAGTGAAGGAGTGAAGGAGCAAGAGCAAAGGTTTATTACTGATTCACCCGCTGACCCATTCACTCATTCACCCATTCACCCATTCACCCATTCACCCATTCACTTGATTTCCTCGACCTTCAACATCACGCTGCGCCGGTCGCGCGCTGCGCTGCCGGCGCTGGCCAGCGCGTCGCTCCGGGTCCGCGCGGCTTGCGAGGTCGATCCCCCGATTTCGATCCACTCGCCGAGGCGCCCCGACACGATGGTGTCCACCCGCTGGAGCTCGACTGTCCCTGTGTTGGGGTTGCGCACGCGGTCGCGTTGCGTGCTGATCTCCAGCGTTACGCGGTCTGCGTTCACGCGCGGGGTCACGTAGAACCCGCTGGCCGCCTCCACGAACTGAGTGTTTCTGCGGGACCTGGCCGCCGCCGCGCACCTGTGTGCCCGCGACGGGGACCGTCTGACCGGTGCGGATGAACGCGCTGGTGCCCTCGAGGACCTGGAGTGTCTGCGTCACGCCAGCCTCCTGCGTCCCGCTGCTGCTGATGCCGCGAGCCTCGATTTGCGTGTTTCCGCTCTGCACTGCGACTCCCGGATCGCGCTGGGCGCCTGGCGGCCGAGGTACGGTCACTTGCGCGTTCCCTGCGCTCACGTTTCCAGACAACGATGCTGCGCTCCGCGAGACATCCGCCGCGGCTGACTGACGCACCGAAACCATGAGCTGCCTCGGCTTCGAGTCCATGACTGTCAGCACCTTTTTCAGCTCCGCCAGGTTGGCGGGCGTGGTCCGAACGATCAGCTGGTTGCTGGCGCCGGTCAGCGCTCCACCCGGTGCGAGCACAGGCCGCAGGAGTGGAATCACGTCGTCGGCCTGCCGGTAGCCCAGCGTGATCACCTCCATCACCTGCGGGTCCGCGCAGACGCTCGGCGGGAGGACCGCGAGGCATAGCGCGAGCAGCAGGCGACGGCGCAACGCCCTCCTCATCTTCGCCCCCCCGGGCCTGGCCGTCCGCCGACCGCAGCGGGATCGGCCTGGCCGGCCGTGCCCGTGCCGACACGTGGGGCGATCGCGCGGCGCGGACCATCAAGCCTCGCCAGCGGGTCCTGGCGGTAGAACTGCGCGAGCTGCGCGTAGACGCGCGGGTACTCGGTCTCCACTACATCGGGAAGCTCGAAAAACGCTTCGCTCAACACGGCAAAGAATTCGCCGGGGCTCTCCGACGCGTAAGGGTCGATGATGGTGTCCTCGCCCGCATCGACTCGCGCGCAAAGGTCCTCGTACGCAGCGCTGAAGGCTTCGCTCCAGGTGCGCCGGTCCATGCCCCGGTGCAGGGGCGGATACCCGTTTGCGCTGCCGTTGAGCATGTCCAGCTTGTGTGCGAATTCGTGGATGACGACGTTGACGCCGTCCGGATAGTCGCTCTCAGCGATGTCGGCCCATGAAAGAATCACCGGCCCGCGCAGCCAGGCTTCGCCCGCATACACCTCGTCGCCTTCGTGCACGACGCCGGCATCATCCACATGCTGGTGTCGCGGCACGAAGCCGGCCGGGTAGACCACGATCTCCCGCCAGCCCCGGTAGTACTCGAGCCCCAGATTGAGGATCAGCGCACAGGCCTGCACGGCTACGTGGAGCCGCATGTCATCGGTGAGGCGCAAGCCATGCGCGCTGGAGAAGCGCTTGTCGTGCATGAACAGGACGGTGAGCTGGCGGAGGCGCTCCCGTTCGTCTGCGGAGAACGCACGCACGTACGCGAAGCGCTGCATCGCCAGCCGCCAGGCCCGCTCGTCGAGTTGGGCGCTGGCGAGGATGCGGCTGCGGCGCCATGCCTTGAGCCGGCTCCACATACTGCTGACGCGGGGATCGGTAACGGCCTAGCCGCCCTGCCCCGGTACCGCGCGCGGCTCCGGCTCGCGCAGGGCCTGCTCCATACGCGTGACACTCTCCAGATGATCGAGCTCCACCCGCTCGATCTGCGAGAAGCGGCGCGAGATCTTGTCGCTCGTGACGCGCACCTCCTCGGCGTCCTGGTGCGCCTGGCGGATATGATCGGCCAGCCGCTTCATGCGCTGGTCGAAGCGCCCGAACTCCCTGCCCAGCTTGGCGAGCTCGTCCTTGATGATGTGCACCTGCCGGCGCGTTTCCACGTCCTTCAGCACCGCGCGCGCGGTGTTGAGCACCGCCATCATCGTGGTCGGCGACACGATCCACACGCGCCGCTGCATGGCGTAATCCACCACCTCGGCGTGGTGCGCGTGAATCTCGGCAAACACGGCTTCGGCCGGCACAAACATCACCGCTCCGTCGGAGGTCTCGCCGGGGATGATGTATTTGCTGCTGATGTCCTCGATGTGCCGGCGCATGTCGGCCCGGAACTGACGCTTCGCGCCGAGCCGCTCGATCTCGGAGATCTCCGGCTCGAACATGCGATGGTAGTTCTCGAGGGGAAACTTGGAATCGAGCGCCACCATGCCGGTGGGTTCCGGCAGCATGAGCACGCAGTCGGTCCGGGTGCCGTTGGACAGCGTGTACTGGAACACATAGGCGGTGGGCGGCAGGAGATTGGTGATGAGCGCTTCGAGCTGCACCTCGCCGAATGCGCCGCGCGAGCGCTTGTCGCCGAGCAGCTCCTGCAGGCTCACCACGTTGGTGGTGAGGCCGTCGATCTTCTTCTGAGCTTCGTCGATGGTCGCAAGCCGCGCCATGACGCTCGCGAAGGTCTCGTTGGTCTTCTTGAAGCCCTCTTCCAGCCGCTCGTTGACGCGGCCGCTGATATGCTCGAGGCGGGCGTCGGTGGTCTTGGTCAACGCATCGATGGCGCCGGCAAGGTGCTGCGCGACATTGCGCAGCGTGGTCTGGATCAGCTCCTGGTCTGCGCGCGCCTGCTCGGCGAGACGCTCTAGCACCTTCGCGAGCAGCTCGCCGCGCAGAGCATCGTGCTTCATCTGCAGCTCCGCCGCGAGCGCACCGAGTTTCTGGCTCATGGCTTCGCGCGTGGTGGACAGCTCCTCGGTCTGCGACAGCTGCAGCACCAGCATGGCGTCGCGCGCGCTATTGAACTCCTGCGACACCGCGCCGCGCAGGCGCTCCGACGCCTCGCTCTGGCTCGCGGTGAGGCGATCGGATTGAGCGTTGAGGCCGCTGTTCACGTCCTTGATCATCGCGAGGTGCTTTTCTTCCAGCGCCCGCGCCAGCAGAGTGGGCAGTTCCTGCTGTTGGTATAGAACGACGCCGAGGCGGCGAGCGACCCACACGATGGCCAGCAACGCAGCCGCGGTGACACCAAGCGCGGCCAGCATCAACAGGTAGCCAAGCTCCATGGGCGGAGTATAAACCTCCGGGAGCCAGGACGAGGCGGGTGTGCTTAGGCCGTGACCTCGACGCGCGCGGCGCGCTTGCGCTCGTGCTCGGTCAGGTGGCGCTTGCGGATGCGGATCGAGGCAGGCGTGATCTCGACCAGCTCGTCGTCGGCGATGAACTCGATGGCCGACTCCAGCGTGAGCTCGATGGCCGGGGTCAGGATCACGTTCTCGTCCTTGCCCGCGGCGCGGATGTTGGTGAGCTTCTTGGTCTTGATCGGATTCACCACGAGATCGTTGTCGCGGCTGTGGATGCCGATCACCATGCCCTCGTACACGGGGTCGCCTGGGTGCACGAACATCCGCCCGCGCGGCTCGAGATTGAACAGAGCGTAGGGGACGGCGGTGCCCTCCTCCGCCGACACCAGCACACCATTGCGGCGCTCGGGCATGTCGGGCTTCACCGGACCGTAGTCGTCGAAAACGTGGCTCAGCACACCGCTTCCGCGCGTGAGATTCAGGAACTCGGTCTGGAACCCGATCAGTCCGCGCGCGGGGATGCGGTACTCGAGGCGCACGCGCCCCTTGGCGTCTGGCTGCATGTCGGTGAACTCACCGCGGCGCCGGCCCAGCGCTTCCATGACCGCTCCCTGGTGCTCCGCGTCGACGTCAATCGTCACCAGCTCATAGGGCTCGCGCCGCTCACCGTTCACTTCGCGCATCAGCACGCGCGGGCGCGACACGGCGAGCTCATAGCCCTCGCGCCGCATGTTCTCGAGCAGGATGGTCAGGTGCAGCTCGCCGCGTCCGGACACCAGGAACACGTCCGCGTCGGCCGTGTCTTCCACGCGCAGCGCGACGTTGGACAGCAGCTCCCTCTGCAGGCGCTCGCGAAGCTGGCGGCTGGTCACGAACTTGCCCTCGCGCCCCGCAAACGGCGAAGTGTTGACCTGGAAATTCATGCTCAGCGTGGGCTCGTCCACCGCCAGCATCGGCAGCGGTTCGGGATGCTCGGGATCGGTCAGCGTGCAGCCGATCGTGAGGCCCTCGATCCCCTGCAGCAGCACGATATCCCCGGCCACCGCCTCCGGCTGCGGCACCCGGTCGAGACCCTGGAAGCCATACACCTGAGCGACGCGCGCGGGAGTCGGGTCGCCTCCCGCGCCGAATATCAGCACCGACTGTCCCGGCCTGAGGCGCCCGCGCCGGATGCGGCCGATGCCGATCTGGCCGACGTAGCTCGAATAGTCGAGCGCGCTGATCTGCAGCTGCAACGGCCCATCCGGGTGGCCTGCCGGCGGCGGCACGTGCTGCAGGATGGTTTCGAACAGCGGGCGCATGTCGCTGCCCGGCGTGCGCAGGTCGAGGGTCGCATAACCGAGCAGCGCGGACGCGTAGACCACGGGAAAATCGAGCTGCTGCTCGCTGGCGCCGAGCCGGTCGAAGAGGTCGAGCGTGTGGCTCACCACCCAGTCGGGGCGCGCATTCGGGCGGTCGATCTTGTTGATCACGACGATCGGCTTCAAGCCCTGCGCCAGCGCCTTGCGTGTGACGAAGCGCGTCTGCGGCATGGGGCCTTCGACAGCATCCACCAGGACCAGCACGCCATCGACCATCGACAGCGCGCGCTCCACCTCACCGCCGAAATCGCGGTGGCCTGGTGTGTCGACCAGGTTGACGTGCACCCCCGCGTAGTCGAACGCCGCGTTCTTGGCGAGGATCGTGATGCCGCGCTCGCGCTCGAGATCGTTGCTGTCCATCACCCGCTCCTGCAGGTGCTGGTGAGCGGCGAACACGCCGGCCTGCCGCAGCAGCTTGTCGACCAGAGTAGTCTTGCCGTGGTCGACGTGGGCGATGATGGCGATGTTGCGTACCGGGCGCATGCGTGCAGACAGCGAAAAAAGCTGAGAATTGTAGCACGCGGCGTGCCCGCGAGCCGAGTGCACGTGACTCGTGAACTGCCAGGCCGTGATTCGTGACCGCCCTTTTGGGCGTTTGCGACTGACCAGTCACGAATCACGAGTCACGGCCTCTTACGAATCACGGCAGTTAACCTGCCTCGCGGAAAATCTCCATCGGCGGCGTGCGAATAACGCGCCGGGTGCCGAGTAACCCGGACAGGAGCACTCCCGCCGTGCCTCCGACCAGCCCAACCAGCCAAACCCAGAGACTCAAACTGTAAGGCAGGGACAGCACTTTGGCCGCGAGAACCCAGCCGAGCAGGGAGGCGCCAATCGCAGCCAACAGGCCTGCCAGTGCGCCGATAGCCGCGAACTCCGCGGCGTGGGCAGACAACATCTGGCGGCCGGTCGCGCCCACGGTGCGCATGATCGCGGCGTCGAACACGCGTTCGTCGTGCGTTGCGCTGATGGCCGCGAACAGCACTACCAAACCGGCAACCAGACCGAACAGGAACACGAACTCGACGGCCTTCACCACCTGATCCATGATGCGCTGGACTTGACCGAGCACCGCCGCGACGTCGATCACCAGAAAATTGGGGAACTGCCGCACGAGCTGGTCCATCAGCTCCGAGCGATCCGGCGCGAGGTGAAAGCTGGTGACGTAGCTGGCCGGATAGGCGTCCAGCACGCCGGGCGGCGCCACGACGAAGAAGTTGACGCGGAACGAGTCCCACTCGACCTTGCGCAGCGACGCGACGCTTCCCTCGAGCTCGCTGCCCGCGACATCGTAAGTGAGCTTGTCGCCCATCTTGATGCCCAGCGTGTGAGCGATGCCCTCCTCGACCGAGAACAGCGCCTGCCCGCGGTCGGCCTCGCTCCACCAATGTCCGGCCACGAGGACGTTGTCCGGCTGCATGCGCAGCGCCCACGACAGATTGAACTCGCGATCGATCAGCCGCTTGGCGCGGTCGTCGGGGTAGTCGGCAGAGGACACCGGCATGCCGTTGCGCGCTACCAGCCTGCCGCGCACCATCGGGAACAATTCCGGCGCCTGCAGCCCCTTGTCGCGGAAGAAGGCTTGCAGCGCGGCGAGCTGGTCGGGCTGGATGTTCACCAGGAAGCGGTTCGGGGCGTCCGGCGGCAGGCCTTTCTGCCACGTTGCGAGCAGGTCGCCGCGCACCAGAGTGAGGAGCACGAGCGCCATGATGCCCACGCCCAGAGCGACCACCTGCGTGATGGTCGCGAGCGGCCGGCGCCGTAGATTGGCAAGGCCGAAGCGCCACGCGAATCCGCCGCGCGCTCCGGTCCAGGCAAACGCACGCATCAAGGCCCACGTCACCACTGCACTCACTGCCATGGTGCCCACGCCACCACCCAGCACATAGACGCCGACTTTCGGATCCTGTGCCTCCCACAGGATCAGCGCCGCCAGCGCCGCGACGCCCACGCCGTAACCGGCCAGGCCAGCGGTATCGGGCAGCCCAAGGTCGCGCCGCAGCACCCTGAGCGTGGGCACTTTGCGCAGGGCGACCAGCGGCGGAATCGCGAAGCCGAGCAACAGCACGAAGCCGGCGACGAAACCCTGCAAGACAGGGACGAGACCGGGCAGCGGCAGATCCACGCCGACGAGCGGCTGAAGGAGCACGGAAAGCACCGCCTGCCCGGCGAAACCCAGCGCGCAGCCAGCGGCGCTGGCGGCAAATCCGAGCGCGACGAATTGCTGAACGTACAGGCGCAGGATGAGTCTCTGGCTCGCGCCGAGGCAGCGCATGATGGCGCAGCCGTCGAGGTGACGCCTGAGGTAGCGGCGAGCGGCAAGCGCGACCGCGACGGCAGCGAGCAGCACGGACAGCAGCGCGGACAGGCCGAGAAACTTTTCCGCACGCTCGAGCGCGGAGCGTATCTCGGGGCGTGCGTCGCGCACGTCCTCCACCCTCTGCCCAGGCCCGCTGCGCGACTGTGCGAACCCGCGGAATGCTTGAACCGCCGGTGCCGCGCCCGCCACTCCGAGACGGTAAGTCACCCTGCTGCCGACTTGGATCAGCCCCGTCGACGGCAGATCGGCCAGGTTCATGATGAGCCGTGGTCCGAGATTCAGGAAGCCAACCGTGGTTTCGGGTTCCTCGGTGAGGCGAGCGGCCACGCGGAACATCCGCGTGCCGAGTGCAAGGCTGTCGCCAACGCGCATGTCCAGACGAGCGAGCAGGCGCTCGTCCACCCAGACGGTGCCGGGCGCGGGGATGGTGCCGGCGGGCCTGTCCACGGCGTTGCGGCCGTCGTCGATCGTAAGCCGTCCCTTCAAGGGATAGCCGAGCCCGACGGCCTTGATCTCGGAGAGCTGCGAGCGGCCTTCGCGCAGCGTCATGCTGGGGAAGCGCACCGTCTCGACGCTGTTCAAGCCGCGACGCGCCGCTTCCTGCGCCAAGGCTGGGTCGAGCGGATGGTCCGACACGACGACGAGATCGGCGCCGAGCAGCTGGCTGGCTTCGAGGCTCAGCGCCTGGCGCACGCGGTCGGCGAAGAACGCGACCGTGGTCAGGCTGCTCACCGCGATGAGCAGGCCTACAACCAGCACCCGCAGCTCGCCAGCGCGCGCGTCGCGCACCAGCATGCGCAGCGACAGCGCGAGCCCGCGCAGCCAGGAGACGTCGCGTGCCCCCTCTCCCTCGACGGGAGTTGCATAACGGGCTCCCTCTCCCTCGACGGGTGCTGCACCACGGGCTCCCTCTCCCTCGACGGGAGAGGGTTGGGGTGTGGGTGA
>DATJZQ010000174.1:0-51866 GCA_035499005.1 Burkholderiales bacterium
GATCCTGCTCGCGAAGGTGCAGGACGAGGGCGGCCATGGGCTGTATCTATACGCGGCGGCCGAGACGCTCGGTGTCTCGCGCGACGAAATGATCGCCGCGCTCCACGCTGGAAAGGCCAAGTACTCCTCGATCTTCAACTACCCCACCCTGACGTGGGCGGACATCGGTGTCATCGGCTGGCTGGTGGACGGGGCGGCGATCATGAACCAGATCCCGCTGTGCCGCTGCTCCTACGGTCCCTACGCGCGTGCCATGGTGCGCGTGTGCAAGGAGGAGAGCTTTCATCAGCGACAGGGCTTCGACCTGTTGCTCGCGCTCATGCGCGGCACGGATGCGCAGCGCGAGATGGTGCAGGACGCGACCGATCGCTGGTGGTGGCCAGTGCTGATGATGTTCGGTCCTCACGACAGCGAGTCGCAGCACGGGGAGCAAAGCGCCAGGTGGGGCATCAAGCGCATCTCCAACGACGACCTGCGTCAGAAATTTATCGACGCAGCCGTAGCGCAGGCCAAAGTGCTCGGCGTGACTCTTCCCGATCCCGACTTGAAATGGAACGAAGCGCGCGGCCACTACGATCACGGCGAAATCGACTGGACCGAATTCTGGAACGTGGTGAACGGTCAGGGCCAGTGCAATCGCGAGCGCCTCGCGGCGCGCGTCAAGGCATGGGAGGACGGCGCCTGGGTGCGCGAGGCAGCGCTCGCGTATTCGCGCAAGCAGCAGCTCACGATGGACGCGGCTGCAGCCTGACTTCCGGTCGCCACGTCTCACGAGTCACGAGTCACGAATCACGAATCACGGGGTTCGACATGGACAAAAAGGAATGGCCGCTGTGGGAAGTGTTCATCCGCAGCCGCAACGGGCTCGACCACAAGCATTGCGGCAGCGTGCACGCGCCGGACTCCGCGCTGGCGTTGCAATGCGCGCGCGATGTGTATACGCGCCGCCAGGAGGGAGTCAGCATCTGGGTGGTGCGGGCCGATCACATCCACGCCTCCGACCCGGACGCCAAGCCGGAGATGTTCGATCCGGCGGACGACAAGATCTACCGGCATCCGACGTTCTACAAGCTCCCGGATGAAGTGGATCACATGTAGTAGAGGTGAAGAGGTGAATGGCGAAGAGAAAGCGTACAGCGCGCATGTCGAATACGTGCTGCGGCTGGGCGACAACGCGCTGATCCTGGGGCAGCGCCTGTCGGAGTGGACCGGCCACGCGCCCGTGCTGGAGGAGGAGCTCGCGCTCGCCAATATCGCGCTCGATCTCATCGGGCAGTCGCGCCTGCTGCTCACTCATGCGGGCACGCTGGAGGGCGCGAGCCGCGACGAGGATCAGCTCGCGTTTCTGCGCGGCGATCACCAATTCCGCAACGTCACGCTGGTGGAACTGCCGAACGGCGACTTCGGCCGCACCGTGCTGCGTAACTTCCTGGTGAGCGCCTTCACGCGCGAGCTATGGCAGGCGCTCGGAAGCTCGCGCGACCGGCAGCTGGCGGCGATCGCAGAGAAGAGCCTCAAGGAGACGCGCTACCACGTGAAGCACAGCGCCGACTGGGTGGTCCGCCTGAGTGATGGGACCGACGAGTCCCACCTGCGCATGCAGTCGGCGCTCGACTACCTGTGGCCTTACACCGCCGAACTGTTCACCGAGAACCCGGTGGATCACGAGATTGCCGCGGTTGGTCTGGGCGTAGCCTGGTCCGCGCTCGAGCCCGCCTGGGAAAGCACGGTACGGCCGGTGCTGATGGAGGCGACACTCGCCGTCCCCGCGCGCACCGCGTTCCGCTCGCGCGGCAAGCTCGGGCTGCACAGCGAGTACCTGGGACACCTGCTCACCGAGATGCAATACCTTCAACGCACCTATCCGGGCGCGCAATGGTGAGGTCGTGCTGACAGAAGCGCAAGCCTGGCACGTGCTGCAGGAGATCCCCGATCCGGAGCTGCCGGCGGTTTCAGTGTGCGAGCTCGGCATCGTCCGCGAAGTGCGCGCAGCCGAGGAGACTGTGACCGTAGTCGTCACACCCACCTACTCCGGCTGTCCCGCCACGCAGATGATCGAGGCTGCGATCCGCACGGCGCTGCAGGATGCCGGCTGCGCCGCCGTCTCGGTCGAGACGCGCCTGTCCCCGGCATGGACCACGGATTGGCTCACGCCAGAAGCCCGTGCGAAGCTTCGAGCGCACGGCATCGCTCCACCGCACGCCGCCGGGCGCGAGTCGACGCAACCGCTCCGCTTCGTTCCGCCGGCACCGAGATGCCCGCGCTGCGACGCGGCCGACACGGTGCGGCTGTCCGAGTTCGGCGCCACCGCGTGCAAGGCCCTCTATCGCTGCACGCAGTGCAGGGAACCGTTCGAATATTTCAAACCGATCTGAAGACTGGTGAACATCGCCAAACGATTCCCTCTCCCCTTGCGGGAGAGGGATAGGGTGAGGGGTCCCTCCCCTGTCGAGGGGGTCTTCGTGGCTCGCCGCTCGTGACCCCGCGATTCCACACGCTGTGCATCGCGCAGCTGAAGCGCGAGACTTCCGACGCCGTCAGCCTGGACTTCGAGGTGCCGCCCGCGCTCGCGACGGAGTATGCGTTCGTTCAGGGTCAGCACATCACGCTGAGGACGCGCATCGACGGCACCGAGGTGCGCCGCTCCTATTCGATCTGCGCCGGCGTGGACGATGGCCGGCTCCGGGTCGCGATCAAACGCGTGCCGGGCGGCAAGTTCTCCACCTGGGCCAATGCGCAGCTCGAGGCCGGTGCCGCGCTCGACGTGCTCACGCCCGACGGCCGCTTTCACACGCGGCTTGATCCCGCTCACGCCAAGCACTATGCGGCGTTTGCCGCCGGCGCGGGCATCACCCCGATTCTGTCCCTCGTCAAGACTGCGCTGGCGCGCGAACCGGGCAGCCGCGTCACGCTGCTGTACGGCAATCGCCGTCAGGCGAGCGTTATGTTCCACGAGGAGCTCGAGGACCTCAAGGACCGCTATCTCGCGCGCTTCACGCGCTTCAACCTGTTCAGCCGCGAGCAGCAGGAGATCGACCTGTTCAACGGCCGGCTGGACGGCGCGAAGGCGAAGGCCTTCCTCGGCACCCTGCTGCCGGCCGACACCATCGACGAGGCTTTCGTGTGCGGCCCGGGCGCGATGATCGACGAGGTGGAAGCGGCGCTGCGCGCCTCCGGTATTCCCGGGGAGCGCATCCACTCGGAGCGATTCGGGGTGCCCGACATCGTTTCCGACCATCGCGTCGAGCCGGGGGATGCGCCCGAGTCGATGGTGACGCTGATCTCGGACGGTGTGCAACGCGAGCTCGAGTTCCGGCCGGCCCATCCCTCGATCCTCGACGCCGCGCTGCAGGCCGGCTTCGACCTGCCTTTCGCCTGCAAGAACGGGGTGTGCTGCACGTGCCGCGCCCGGCTGCTGTCCGGCAAGGTGCGCATGGACAAGAACTACGGCCTCGACCCGCGCGATGTCGCCGCCGGTTACGTGCTGACTTGCCAGGCGCACCCGCTGACCGACCGCGTCGTGATCAGCTACGACGAGCGCTGACGAGCGTGCCACGCGGCAAAGCCCCCACGTTCGACGCGCAACGCGGCGCCATTCAGAGAGCCGCGGCGCGCCTGTTCGCGGACCAGGGTTTCCGGGGCGCATCGATGGCGGACCTCGCTCGCGCCTGCGGTGTATCCAAGGCGCTTCTGTACCACTACTACCGCGACAAGGAGCACCTGCTGTTCGATGCCGCCGACAGCTACCTCGACACGCTGATCGGCATCGTCGCAGAAGTGCGCGCACGCGGCCTGCCGCCCGCACGGCATTTCGCAGCGCTGGTCGAGCGTTTCATGCAGGAATACGAGCATTCACAGGCTCAGCACATCGTGCTGGTGCAGGACGTCAAGTTCCTGCGCCAAGCGGAGCGAACCCGGGTGGTGGCAAAGGAGCGTGAGGTGGTCGAGGCCTTTGCGCAGGCGATCGCGCGGCTGCAGCCGAGGTTTCGCCGCAAGGCCCTGCGCCTGCCGCTCGCCATGATCCTGTTCGGCATGATCAACTGGACCTTCACCTGGCTGCGGCCCGACGGACCCCTCGCCTACCGCGACATGGCAAAAATCGTCACCGACATCTACCTGCACGGCGTCACGGATCCGCAGGCCGTCGCGGCATGAGCCCCGCAACGCATCACGCGACCGATGATGAGATAGGTTCTAGAATGCCGAAATCGGCAACGGGCGTCGTGTTGCAACCATGAAACTTGCCACCCTCAAAACTAGCGGGCGCGACGGTGTCCTGATCGTCGTCGGCCACGACCTCAAGAGCGCTGTGGTGGCTTCGGCCATCGCGCCCACATTGCAGTCGCTGCTGGAAGACTGGCAGCACAAAGCGCCGAAGCTCGCGCACCTGTCCGCCACCCTCAACGCCGGCAAAGCGGCCGACACGTTTGTCTTCGACCCGGCGCGCTGCCACGCTCCGCTGCCGCGTGCCTATCAGTGGGCAGACGGCTCCGCTTACGTCAATCACGTCGAGCTGGTGCGCAAAGCGCGCGGCGCGCAGATGCCCGCCTCGTTCTGGACCGACCCGCTCATGTACCAGGGCGGCTCGGACAGCTTCATCGGACCGTGCGACCCGATCCTCGCAGAGAACGAGGACTGGGGCATCGACCTCGAGGGCGAGGTCGCGGTGATCGTCGACGACGTGCCGATGGGGATCAAGCCGGCCAAGGCGTCGCGGCACATCAAGCTCCTCATGCTCGCAAACGATGTGAGCCTGCGCAACCTGATCCCCGACGAGCTGGCCAAGGGCTTCGGCTTCTTCCACGGCAAGCCTGCCACCGCCTTCTCGCCGGTGGCGGTGACGCCCGACGAGCTGGGCAATGCATGGGACGGCGCGAAGCTCAAGCTCCCGCTCACCGTGCACATCAACGGTCACCTGTTCGGTCAGCCGAACGCCGGCGCCGATATGACGTTCGACTTCCCCACGCTGATCGCGCACGCGGCGCGCACGCGCGAGCTGGAGGCCGGCTCCATCGTTGGATCGGGCACCGTCTCGAACGTCGACCGCAGCGCGGGCTCAGCTTGTCTGGCCGAGAAGCGTATGCTGGAGACTCTGGCAACCGGCAAGCCCGCGACGCCGTTCCTGCGCTTTGGCGACAGGGTCCGCATCGAGATGATCGATGCGAGCGGGCAATCGATCTTCGGCGCGATCGACCAAGAGGTCGCGCGCTTCGTCCCACGGGAGTGAGGAGTGGGCAAGATGAGAGCGTTCTCGAACCTGGCCGGCGCGCTGCTGGTGCTCGCAGTCGCGTGCCCGGAGCGCGCGGCGGCGCAGGTGCAAGCCATGACCGAGCGAGACCTGACAGAGCCCTGGACTCATGCCACGGCGGCGCTGCAGGCGCTCGTTCCCGTGTCCGCCAAGCTGTCGGCCCGCGAGCGCGGCGAGCTCGCCCGGCGGTTGAGCGAGCTCGATGACGGCCTCGCGAAGCTCCAGGCGCAGGAGGAAAAAACGGCAATACGAATCGTCGCGGTGCCCGAGTTCGTGTACGGCGCGGCGGAAAGCTCGGCTGAAATGTCGGCCCAGGTCGCGGAGATCTCGCAACGCTTCGACGCCTTGTTCCGCAATGCGGGCCTGCAAGATCACCCCGACGTGCGCGCCATGCAGACGTCGCTCGCTGCTCTGCAGCGCCTTCTGGCCGACAGGAGCGCGCTCGAAGCCGACGTCATTCGAGCCGTCGGCTCGGGGAGTAGAAACCTGATCCAGGCGCTCGCGGGAGAGTGGTGGAACGGCGCCGAGAGCGTGCACAGCACGCGCGAAGCGGTGGCAGCCCAGCGTCAGAAGCTCGCGGCCGCGCAGAACGACGAGCGCAATTGATGCGGACCCCTCTCCCGCCGGGGGGAGGGGCTGGGGTGAGGGAAAAGCGCGCCGTCTCGCACTATCTGTGCGCGTTAGCGTCCACCACCGCCAGCGCGGTCATGTTGACCAGCCGCCGGACGGTCGCGGTCGGCGTGAGGATGTGCACTGGCTTGGCCGCCCCCAGCAGGATGGGACCGATGGTCAGACCCTCTCCGCCCGTCATCTTGAGCAGGTTGAACGAGATGTTGGCGGCGTCCAGGTTCGGCATGATCAGCAGGTTGGCTTCGCCCTTCAGCCGCGAGTCGGGCTGGACGCGGCTGCGGATCTCCTCGGACAGCGCCGCGTCGCCGTGCATCTCGCCGTCCACCTCGAGATCCGGCGAGCGCTTCTGGATCAGCTCGAGCGCCCGGCTCATTTTCGCGGCCGAAGCCGAGTCGTCAGTGCCGAAGTTCGAGTGCGACATGAGTGCGACCTTGGGCGTCAATCCGAATTGACGTACCTCCGCTGCCGCCATCACGGTCATCTCGGCGAGCTGTTCCGCCGTCGGATCTTCATTCACGTAGGTGTCGCAGATGAACAGCGTGCGCTTGGGCAGGAGTAGGACATTCATGGCGGCGAAGATGGAAGCGCCGCGCTCGAGCCCGATGACGTTAGCAACGTGGCGCAGGTGATCCTTGTGCCGGCCGAAAGTGCCGCACAGCATGGCGTCGCCGTCGCCCCGCTGCAGCAGCATCGCGCCGATCAGCGTCGTCGACTGCCGCACATTGACGCGCGCGTCGTCGGGTGACACCCCCCTGCGCTTCATGATGCGGTAGTACTCGGTCCACACCTCGCGGTAGCGTGGGTCACTCTCCGGGTTGACGATCTCGAATTCGTGCCCCGGCTGGATGCGCAGGCCGTATTTCTTGATGCGCATCTCCACGACCTCGGGACGGCCGATGAGGATCGGCTGGGCCAGCTTCTCGTCCACCACCTGCTGCACGGCGCGCAGCACGCGCTCGTCCTCGCCTTCGGCGAAGATGACGCGGCGTGGGTGCTGCTTGGCCAGCGCGAACACGGGCTTCATGGCGAGGCCCGAGTGGTACACGAACTGGGTCAAGCGATCCCGATAGGCGTCGAAGTCCGCGATGGGACGGGTGGCGGCGCCGCTGTCCATGGCCGCCTTGGCCACCGCCGGCGCAATTTTGATGATCAGGCGCGGGTCGAACGGCTTCGGGATGATGTACTCGGGACCGAAGCTGAGCTCTTCGCCCTCGTACGCCAGCGCCACGACATCCGACTGCTCGGCCTGGGCGAGCTCGGCGATGGCCTTGACGCACGCGAGCTTCATCTCGTCTGTTATGCGAGTCGCGCCTACGTCCAGCGCACCGCGGAAGATGAAGGGAAAGCAGAGGACGTTGTTGACCTGGTTGGGATAGTCGGAACGCCCGGTGGCGATGATCGAATCGGGGCGGACCGCCTTGGCCTCCTCCGGCATGATCTCGGGCGTGGGGTTAGCGAGCGCCAGGATCAGGGGCCGATCAGCCATTTTCTTGATCGCTTCTGCCTTGAGGGCCCCCGCGGTGGACAGGCCCAGAAAAATATCCGCGCCTGGCATCACATCGGCGAGCGTGCGCGCATCGGTCTTACGGGCGTAGCGCGCCTTGTTGGGCTCCATGTTCGGCTCGCGCCCCTGGTAGATCACGCCCTTGCTGTCGCACACGATCACGTTCTCGCGGCTGAGTCCCAGTCGCACGAGCAGATCCAGGCACGCAATGGCAGAGGCGCCGGCTCCGGAACAGACCACCTTCACTTTATCGAAGCGCTTGCCGACTACCTTCAGGCCGTTGGTAACGGCGGCGCCCACGATGATGGCGGTGCCATGCTGATCGTCGTGGAATACCGGGATCTGCAAGCGCTCGCGCAGCTTCTGCTCGACGTAAAAGCACTCCGGCGCCTTGATGTCCTCGAGGTTGATGCCGCCCAGCGTGGGTTCGAGCGCGGCGATGATATCGACCAGCTTGTCGGGGTCGCGCTCGTTCAATTCGATATCGAACACGTCGATGCCGGCGAACTTCTTGAACAGGCAGCCCTTGCCTTCCATGACCGGCTTGCCCGCGAGCGGTCCGATATTGCCCAGCCCGAGCACCGCCGTACCGTTGGTGATGACGCCGACCAGATTGGCACGCGATGTCAGCGTTGCGGCTTCGGCCGGGTTCGCCTCGATCACCTTGCACGCATACGCAACGCCCGGTGAGTAGGCGAGTGCCAGGTCGCGCTGGTTGATGAGACCCTTGGTCGGGACAACCGAGATCTTGCCCGGCGTGGGCAGCCGGTGGTATTCGAGTGCAGCAGTCTTGAGCTGCTCTTCCATGCCGAGCTCTCCTCGTGGTTCTTATCGAGCGACCGCTGGTCCGAGCGCGACTGCGAGCGCGAGGTGCGCCACTGGTGGACGAGCTGATCGACGCGCGGATTGTAACTCAAGCACTTGCGCGAAACCGTGCCGCGCGGAGCCACTCGTCGGCACAAAAAACCCCGCCACACGGGCGAGGTTGCTCGGTGTCGGTGCGACGCCGGTTTTTCGTCTGATCAGGTCTGGTTTCGCCCTCTTGCCACAGCGATTCCCGCCAGCGCTATGCCCAGCAGAGCCAGGCTGTCCGGTTCGGGAGCGCCCTCGCCAATCAGCGAGAACGCGGCGTTGAAGGTCGGAGCCGGATCGCCACCAACGATGTCGGTGCCGACGCGCAGCCAGTCCGGATCGAGAAACTCGTCGCGGGTCCACGTTTGCAGGTCGGGGAGAAAGGGACCTGTCCCGCCGGTGATGGGTTTGGGAGCTGACAACCAAAAGAAATTTCCGCTAGGGTCGGTTACTTCAACTTGCGGTACGAAGAAATAATGACCCACATCCAAAAAGAAAGGGGTTGTGAAATCGACGTCGAACTCGATCTCCGCCCCCGTCACCGGTCCATTGCCGCCGGTGGTCTGGCCTGGCTTAGGGTGGATTCCGCCCGGCTGCACGGAGTTGTCGGCGGTGAAGGTACCCATGTTATTGGTGCCGAAAATGAGATTTCCGCTTGCGGTATCGCGATCGGCGAACTCCACATCGGACGGCGAATTCACGCGAGTCGGGACCCTGTCTGTTGAGAACGTGGGCGACCCGGTCGTGCGAGTGACGTCCGAATCGTTCGGAAACACGCGATAGATCTCTACGCGCACCTCACCGATGTTGGTGACATCCGCGTTCTGCAGCAGGCCGGTGAACGTCGCACTGGTGATCAACATTGGTGAACTGATGACGAAGTCGTCGCCGGATTCGATCTCGAACTTTCCCGGACTTTCCGGGCGCGACGCGGTCGCCATTTTTCCGTCGGGGTCGCCAGTACTGAAGAATGTGACTGGGGCCGCCACCGCAGGAAAGGCAAGCAGGCTGCTCAGCGCAGCCACGAAGATTCTGGCGTCCATATCCCGGTCTCCCGTTGCTTAGTGGATTTAACAAAGCCAGAACCGTACCGGAGCCGGATTCGTCATCTTTATCAAATACATGGCGCTCAGGCCGGAGGTAAGCGGACCCAGATTGTAAAATCGACCGACATGCCTCCGCCCTGAAACCAAGCCTGGGCGCGAGCGGATTGAAGGAAAAAAGGCCTGCCGGAAAGGGCAGGCCGAAGGGCTCAGGGGAGGAGGAAAAAACTGTGCGTCGTTTCGCCTTAACGGTTACTTGGCAACGCGCGTGCAACGGATCTGGTCGTCGATCAGCACGCAGCGTGAATCGCCGACGGTGAAGTGCGCCCGGGTCTTGCCGTCTTCCATCGCGACCTGGATGTTGCTCTCGGCGGCGTGAGCGGAAGCGCTCGCCACGAGCAGCGCTCCGATCAGCAGGTTGGCGAAGGTCTTGGTTGTCATGATCCGGTCCCGTCCGTAAAGCGTTTTCTGTTGATACCACTTTACGGCTGCCGGACGGTTCAGCTCGTTGACGCATTACCGGGGCGGGTGTGAGAAATTCACACCGATCACCCCGTTGCCCTCACACTCCGCCCTCTCCCGGGGGAGAGGGAACTCGACGCTAGTCGGCCAGCAACGGCTCTCGCTCGGGCCGACCGACCAGCGCAGCTTTGAGGGCGTCATCGACCGTCTCCAGGAAGACGAACTCGAGCTTGCGGCGCGCCTCCTCGGGGACGTCCTGTAGGTCCTTTTGGTTGCGGTTGGGCAGCATGACGGTGGTGAGTCCGGCTCGCATCGCCGCCAGCACCTTCTCCTTGATGCCCCCCACCGGGAGAACCAATCCACGCAGGCTGATCTCGCCGGTCATCGCTGTATCGTTTCGCACCACACGATTGGTCAACAGCGATGCGAGCGCCATGAACATCGCCACACCCGCGCTCGGCCCGTCTTTCGGGATCGCACCCGCAGGAACGTGCACGTGGATATCGGACTTCTCCAGCGCGGCCGCGTCGACGCCCATGCCCTCGCTTCTCGATTTCACGAGCGTCAGCGCTGCTTGTGCGCTCTCCTTCATCACGTCGCCCAGCTGTCCGGTGAGGATGAGCCTGCCGTTGCCCGGCGTGCGGCTCGCCTCGATGAACAGGATGTCGCCGCCGACCGGCGTCCACGCCAGACCCGTGGCGACGCCAGGAACGCTGGTACGTTGCGCGACTTCGCCCTCGAAGCGCGACGGGCCGAGTATGTCCTGCAGCTCCGCTTGATCGACTCGCACCCGATCCAGGCTGCCCTCGGCGATCTTCACGGCGGCGCTGCGGACGATCGAGCCGATCTCGCGCTCGAGGTTGCGTACGCCCGCCTCCCGCGTGTAATCGTGGATCACGCTCCGCAACGCAGCGTCGGTGATCTCGAGCTTCTCCGCCGCCAGCCCGTTGCGCTCGAGCTGGCGCTTCACCAGGTACTTCTTGGCGATCTGCAGCTTCTCCTCCTCCGTGTAGCCGGGGAGCTGGATCACTTCCATGCGGTCGCGCAGCGGGCCTGGAATTGTGTCGAGCACGTTCGCGGTGGTAATGAACGTCACGCGCGACAGATCGAACGGGACGCCGAGGTACGCGTCGCGGAACGTGGAGTTCTGCTCCGGATCGAGCACCTCCAGGAGCGCCGATGACGGATCCCCGTGAAAGCCCTGGCCGAGCTTGTCGATCTCGTCCAGCATCATCACGCAGTCGCGGCTGCCGGCCTTCTTGATGGCCTGGATGATGTTCCCCGGCAGGGCGCCGACGTACGTGCGGCGATGGCCTCGGATCTCGGCCTCATCGTGCACGCCACCCAGTGCCACGCGCACGAACTTGCGCGCGAGCGCCTTGGCGATGCTCTGGCCGAGGGAGGTCTTGCCCACTCCCGGCGGGCCGACGAAGCACAGGATCGGGCTGTGGCCGCCCGGATTCAGCTTGCGCACCGCGAGAAACTCGAGGATGCGCTTCTTGATCTTGTCGAGGCCGAAGTGATCCTCGTCCAGAATGCGCCGCGCCTCCGCGAGGTCGATCTTTTCCTCCGCCTCGATCTTCCAGGGTAGCTCGATCAGCCAGTCGACATACGTGCGCGCCATCGAGTACTCCGCCGACTGCTCGGACATGCGCGACAGGCGCTTCAACTCCTTGCGCACGTGCGCCTCGACCTCCTCCGGCATGCCGGCGTCGGCGAGCGCTTTCTCGAGCTCGGCGATCTCGGCGCCGCTGCCCTCCTCGCCCTCACCGAGCTCCTTCTGGATGGTCTTCATCTGCTCACGTAGCATGAACTCGCGCTGGCGCTGATCGACGCTCGCCTTGGTGCGGTCGTCGATCTCCTTCGAGATCTTGAGCACCTCGATGCGGCTCGCGAGCAGTTCCAGCACCCGGTCCAGGCGCTGTTCGACGTTGAAGGTCTCGAGAATCTGCTGCTTCTCGGCCGGATTGATGTCCATGAAACCCGCGACCATGTCCGCCAGCGCGCCGGGGGAAGTGATGCCCTGCACGGCGGAAGCGAGCTCCGGCGGCGTCTGCGGCAGGAGCTCGAGCGCTTCCGCAGCGCGCCGCTTGAGCTGGATGAAGCGCGCCTCGATGCCCTGGGTCGCCTGCCCACCGTCGGTAATGCGCTCGACGCGAGCGACGAGGAATGGATAGCCGGGAAGGAACTCCTGCACCACGAAGCGCTCCTGCCCCTGGCAGATGAGGTGATGCCCGCCGTCCGGCGTCGTCACGTAGCGCAGCACTTGCGCCACCGTGCCGGCGCGGTGAACGTCGTCCGGGCCCGGGTTCTCGTGGGACCGGTCGCGCTGCAGGAGCAGCCCGATCGGACGCTCGCCGCGCACCGCCTGCTGTGCCGCGGCGATCGAGCTCTCGCGCCCGATGCTAAGCGGCAGGATCATGCCCGGGAACAGCACCATGTTGCGCACGGGAACGATGATCAGCGCGTCAGCGGGAATGGACAGCACGGCGCCATTGCCGGGCGCAGAAGAAGGCGCGCCGGCGGCGGCCCCCGGTTCGGGCTGGCTCTGCTTACGTTCCATCTCCATGCTCATCGAAGCCTCTCCTCAGACGATGCGACGCAGACCGATCACCAGGCAGCCGTTCTCGAAGCGCTGCTCGCGCAGCTCGAACCGGCCAGATGGAATCGGGATGCGCCGCTCGAAACGGCCGTACGGAATTTCCAGACGGCGGATCGCACCGGGATAGGACTTCGCCGGCATCGGCCGCTCGCCTTGCACGATCAGAGCGGGCCCGTCGATCACCGCGTTCACGCGCTGCGGCGAGACACCCGGAAGGGCGACCAGGATCCAATGCTGGCCGTCCGCTTCGATCACGTCGACCGGCGGCTCCCAGCACGGAGCGCCCGAGCCTGGCGCGCGCGGCTCGAAGAACTGCCGCTGCAGGCGGGTCGCCTCCTCGAGCAGCTCGAGCGCCTGCTCCCACATCCAGTTTCCCGAATTGCGTCCTGTCATTTTCTTCCTCGGGGTGCGCGGCGATTAGCGGTTACGCGAGACCTGCTTGAAGCGCACCCGACCGCCATTGAGGCGATATCGGGGCCGTTGCGGCCATTTCAATGGCGGGGGGAAACAACGACTTGCGTCTGGGGAAGCTCTGGCCTGAGCTTCCTCAGATCAGTCGGGGATGACCGCGGTCGCCTCGATCTCGACCTTGGCCTGGTCCTCCAGCAGCGCGGCGACCTGCACTGCCGTCATCGCTGGATAGTGGGGACCGATCACTTGGCGATAGATCGCCCCGATGGCGCCATAGGCCGCGATGTACTCGCGCTTGTCCGTCACGTACCAGGTCATGCGAGCGATGTGTTCGGGCCGCGCCCCGGCCTCAGCCAGCACGGCCACGATGTTCTCGAGCGCCTGCCGCACTTGGCCGGCCAGATCGCTGGTCTGAAAGCGGCACTGAGCGTCCCAGCCGATCTGGCCGGCGACGAACACGACCTGGCCGCGGGCGAGGATACCGTTCGAGTAACCGCGCGGACGGGCCCAGCCCAGTGGCTGCAGTATCTGCATGGGAGTCTCCCTATGAGTTGGCATTGCGATTTGTGCGTCACCCGCGCAGCTTGAAGCGCTGCAGCTTGCCCGTTTCGGTTCGGGGCAGCGCATCGAGAAATTCCACGGCGCGCGGATACTTGTATGGCGCAATGGTCTGCTTGACAAACTCCTGCAGCTCGCGCGCGAGTTCAGGTCCAGGCACGAAGTCTTTTTTGAGGACGACGAAGGCCTTGACGATCTGGCCGCGCTCCGCGTCCGTCGCTCCCACCACGCCGCACTCGGCGACAGCAGGGTGCAGCAGCAATGCGGACTCCACTTCGGGCCCCGCGATGTTGTAGCCAGCGGAGATGATCATGTCGTCGGTACGCGCCTGATACCAGAAATAGCCGTCCTCATCCATCAGGTAAGCGTCGCCGGTGAGGTTCCAGCCTCGCTGAACATAGTTCTTCTGGCGCTCGTCCGCTAGATAGCGGCAGCCGGTCGGACCTTTCACCGCGAGGCGGCCGACCACTCCGGCCGGCGCGAGATTACCGTGATCGTCGAGCACACAGGCGCTGTACCCCGGTATGGGTTTGCCGGTGGCGCCTGGCCGGATGTCCTCCCCCGCCGCGGAGATGAAGATATGCAGCAGCTCGGTTGCGCCGATGCCGTCGATCAAGCGAAGCCCGGTTTCCTTCTCCCACAGCTCGCGCGTGGGCAAAGGCAGCGCTTCGCCGGCGGACACGCATTTCGCCAGGCTCGCGATGTCGTAGTCGAACGCCACGCCCGCCATCTGGCGATAGAAGGTGGGCGCGGTGAAGCAGATCGTCGCGCGGTATTGCTCGATCGCAGAGAGCAGGCCGGTGGGCGTGAGCTTTTCCAGCAGCAATGTCGATGCGCCAAAGCGCAAGGGGAACAGCAGGAGCCCGCCCAGCCCGAACGTGAACGCCAGCGGCGGCGTGCCGCAGAAGATGTCGTCCGCCCCCGGATGGAGGCACGAGCGCGGGAAGCAATCGCAGATCGCCATCACGTCGCGGTGAAAATGCATGGTGCCCTTGGGCACGCCGGTGGTGCCGGAGGTGAAGGCGATGATGCACACGTCTTCGGCCGCCGTGTCCACGGCCGCGAACCGTTCCGGCTTGCCCGCCGCAAGCCGATCCAGAGACCCCGGCGCGTCGACGTTGAAATAGAGCGTGGAGGCAAGGCCGGGGCATTGCGCGCGCGCAAGCTCCATCTCGTCGCGCAGGCTGGCGTCGCACAGTGCGGCGCTGCACTGGGCCTTCTCGATGATCGGTTTCAGCTCCTTCGCCCGCAGCAGCGGCATGGTCGCCACCGCGATGCAGCCGGCTTTGACCACCGCCAGCCAGCACGCAGCCATCATCGGATTGTTCGGACCACGCAACAGCACCCGGCTCCCCGGCACGAGAGCCAGCTCTTCGCTCAGCACATGGGCGATGCGATTGACGAGCGTCAGCAGCTGCGCGTAGGTCAATGTCGCGGCGGGCGAGCGGATCGCGGTGTACTCCCCCCGCCCGGCCACCACCGCCCTGTCCAGGAGCTCGACGACGCAGTTCAGACGATCCGGGTAGCGCAGCTCGGCTGTGTCGAAAACCAGCTCCGGCCACTGGTCGCGCGGAGGCAGATGGTCGCGCGCGAATGTGTCGACGTGCGCGGTGTACGCCTTATCGCTCATGCACTCCGGCGAGCGCTTCGCGCACTCGTTCGACGAGGCTGTCGATGAAGCCTTCATCGTGGTAGATACCGAAACCGAAGCGCAGCCGATCGCGGCGGCGGTCGACGCTCACATGATGTTTGGTCAGCGCGGTTTCGGCCTCGCTGGCCCACGGCAGCGCGAACGTCAGGAAATTGCCGCGCCGCACGCCCCGAGGCGGCGTGAGGCGATCCAACGGAAGGGCAGGTAACGGCCTGGCACTCATGGCGTCGAGGAACTGCCGCTGCAGCCGTTGCACGTGCGCATGCACATCGGCGAATTCGACCCCGAGCTCGGCCAGCCAGCGCATGACGGCGTTGAAGCGGTACAGTCCCGACGGATCGAAAGTGGCGCCGAAGAAGCGCATGCCTCCCTCACCGTAGCCAACGGCTCCGGTCTGGCTGGCGACCAGGCCATCGAAATCCGCGAACCAGCCGGTCGCAAGCGGGCGCAGTGTGCTCCCTGTTGGTACTGCCAGAAAGCACGCGCCCTCCCCCGCCATCGCGTACTTGTAGCCTCCGGCCAGGTAAAACGCGCGATTCGCGATGGCGGCGAGGTCCACAGGAAGCGCGCCGAAAGCATGGTAGCCGTCGAGGACCACCAGCGCGCTCTCCGGGCACGCGCGCACGATGCGCTCGAGATCCGCGACGAGGAAACCAGAATCGAAAAACACCTGCGACAGCCACACCAGGTCAGGCTCGTTGACAAGCTGAGCGCAGAAGCGCTCGACAAAGGTCTCGTACGGTTCGGCCGCAACCCGCGTCACCGACAGCCGGCCGGTTTCTTCCAACCGGCGCGTCTGCCGCTCGAAGCTGTGGAACTCGTGGGCGGTGGTCACGACCCGCTGCACGCGCCGCCAGTCGAGGCAGGAGTAGAGGCGCACGACGAACTCGTGCGTATTCGGCGCGAAGGCGATCTGCTCCGCGCGCGGCAGACGCAGGTGATGCGCAACATGCCGCTGCGCTTCGGGCAGCACCTCGCCGAAGATCCTGTCCCACTTGCGGTCGGTGAAGCGCACGGCGTCGTCCCAGTACGCGAGCTGCGCTGCGCGCGTCGCATCCGGCCACGGGTGATGGCTGTGTGCCGTGCAATGCAACCAGTCGCCGCTGTCCGTGAAGAAGCGGCTGAAGTGGGAGCCAAGCCGTAAGCCGGAGCTAAGCTGCATGCCAGTGAAAACCCAGCTCGCGCTGCAGCGCCTGCGGCAGCGGCGGCAACATCGAGCGCGGCACCAGATACGTGGACAGGTTGAAGTAGTCGGTGAAGATGCGGTGCGCCTCGACCGTCCGCTGCAGATAATCCTGACCGGACGAGCCGCCGGTGCCGATCTTGCTGCCGATCATGCGATTCACCATCAGGGCGTGCCGGTAGCGCCACAGACTCAGGTTCTCATCCACCGCCACGACCGCGGTCAGCAGGCGGAACGGGGTATGAAACATCGGCTCGTCGCGGTACAGGCTGATCATCAGAGCCGAGACGAACGCCGGGTAGGACAAGCGCCGCTGGCCGCTTTCGACCAAAGTTTGGTAGCGGTCGGCGTCGAACACCGTGTCGAAGTTGTCGCGCGTCTTGTCCAGCTCGCGCAGCTGAATCGCCTTGGCCTCGCGGGTCATGAGCTCGTTGCGCTCGATCGCGGCGCGGTCCGCCGCCAGCATCGCCTGCACATTGTGGCGATAGGCCTGCCAGAAGTCGTAGTCGCGGAAGCGCAGAAACGGCATGCGCATGAGCCACTGCTCGAGCAGGGTAAAGAGACTGACTTTGCCCTCGGCGGCTCTCATCTTGCGCCGCGCCGCGGCGGGCAGCGCCGCTTCGTAAGGCATCGCGTTGTAGCCGACGCGCTGGGTGCGCTGGAGACCCAGCTTGTTCTCGATGTGCCGGAACTGCACGCTCTGGAAGCCCGAAGAGGGCGCGAGCAGATCGCGAAAGTCGAGAAAGTCGAGCGGTGTCATCGTCTCCAGGATGCCGATCTGCTCGACCAGAACGCGCTGGATAGCGCTCACGCGTTCCAGATAGTGGAGCACCCGGCCCAGCTCGCGCTCCGGCACCACCGGCTGCCCCATGATCGCAAGCACGGCGTCGAGCTCGTGCAGAATCTGCTTGAACCACAGCTCATAGGTCTGATGGGTGATGATGAACAGCATCTCATCGTGCGCCGGCTTGCGTGCTTTCGCGCTTTGCAGGCGCTGGCAAGCGAGCAGCGCGTCGAGCTGCAGATAGCTGCTGTAAGTGAGCGAAGCGTGAGCAGGGCGCGGCATCGCTCTAGTCGCCTTGGAACACGGGTTTTTGCTTCACAGCGAAAGCGCGGTAGGCGCGCTTGAAGTCTTCGGTCTGCATGCAGATCGCCTGGGCCTGGGCTTCGGCCTCGACCGCTTCATCGAGCCCCATGCTCCACTCCTGATGCAGACACTTCTTGGTCATGGCATGAGCCAGCGTGGGGCCGCTCGCGATCTCCGCCGCGAGCGTCTGAGCGTCGGTCAACAACGCTTCCGGCGCGCACAAACGGTTGAAGAAGCCCCACTGCAGGGCTTCGTCCCCGCTCATGGCACGGCCGGTGACCAGCAGCTCGCAGGCGCGCCCCTGACCAATGACGCGAGGCAGCAGCGCGCAGGCCCCCATGTCTGCGCCGGACAGCCCGACGCGCACGAACAGAAAGGCCGTCCGGCTGCGCGCGGTGCCGAGGCGCAGGTCCGACGCCAGCGCCAGCAGCGCGCCGGCGCCGGCGCACACGCCGTCGACGGCGGCGACGATGAGCTGCGGGCACGCGCGCATGGCTTTCACCACGTCGCCCGTCATGCGCGTGAACTCCAGCAGCCCTGGCATCGCGCGCTGGGTCAATGGCCCGATGATCTCGTGCACGTCACCGCCAGAGCAGAAGTTGTCCGCTGCGCCGGTCAACACGACGCAGCGCACCTCGGGCGCGTGCTGCAGGCGGCGGAACAGATCGCGCAGCTCGGCGTAGGACTCGAAGGTGAGCGGGTTCTTCTTCTCCGGCCGATTGAGCGTGAGCACCCCCACGCGCGCGCTCACGGCCCACAAGAAATGCCGCCCCTTGTACGCGTTCAGGTCGGCCGTGTTTGGCTCCCCACGATCGCTGTCGGCGCTTGCGCTCATATCGGATTCCCTCCTAGTCGCCAGCTGCGGCGACGTGCAGTTTGAGCTTGGCGAGCTGACGGTAGACTTGTGACCGCTCCGCCGAGTTGAGGGCCGAGAACAGCCCGATCACCCAGCGCTCGTGAGAGGTCGCCATGCGCGCGAACAAGGTCCGGCCCGCGGGTGTGAGCTTCACCGAGTAGACTCGCCGGTCCTCAGGCGTCGCCGCACGCGCCACCAGTCCTTCCTTCTCGAGTTGATCCGTCAGGCCGGTGATATTGCCGCCGCTCACCATCAGCCGCCGCGACAGCTCGCTCATCTTGAGGCCCGCCGGATTGCGCTCGAGCTGGGCCATGAGGTCGAAACGGGCCAGCGTGATCCCGAACTCGGCGCGCAGCCGGCTGCGGATTGCCGCCTCCACCAGATTCGTGCAGGACAGCAGGCGCAGCCAGAGTTTGAGCGCTTGATGGTGCTCGTCCGTCAAGCGCGTTTCCAGATCGACCGCAGTGGTCACCCGGTTCGGGAGCGCACGTGTTTTCGTGGCTCTCACAGCAGCTCGCCCCCCGCTACAGCGATAGCCTGGCCCGTGATCGCCTCCGAACCCGGCAGGCACAGCCACAGCGCGGCATTGGCGACCTCCTCGGGCCGCATCATGCGCCGCTGAGGGTTGCGGCTCAGAAGCGCTGCACGCGCCTCATCGGCACTCTTGCCGGTTGTGCGAACGATGTTGGCGATCGCATCACCGAGCAGATCCGTCTCCGTGTACCCCGGACAGACGGCATTCACGGTCACGTTGCTGCGCGCCGTCTCGAGCGCCAGAGCACGCGTGAGGCCGACGACGCCGTGCTTGGCGGCGCAGTACGCCGTTACAAAGGGGTAGCCGGTCAAGCCGGCCGTGCTGGCAACATTGACGATGCGCCCAAATCCGCTATCGAGCATGCCCGGCAGCACTTGCTTGCAGCAGAGGTAGGCGCCCGTAAGGTTGACCTCGAGCATCTGCTTCCATAGACCGAGGTCGGTACGGACAAACGGGGCGCTTGCCGCCACGCCCGCATTGTTCACCAGGATATGGACAGGTCCGGATGCTGCCGTTGCCCGCTCAAAGGCCGCGGCAACGGAATCGGCGTCGGCAACGTCCGCGGTCACTGCCTGCGCCGCCAGTTCGCGCCCGCGAGACTCGAGGCGCGCGCGGTCCCGCCCCATCAGGGTCAAAGTTGCGCCGTGCTGCGCCAGCGCGCGGGCGATCGCGGCGCCGATGCCACGCCCGCCGCCCGTCACGACCGCATGCTTGCCGCTGAGTTGCCCGTCAGACATTGATCGCCATCTGCGCTGCGCGCGCGAGATTCCGTTCGAGCTGCTCCTTCCCGTTCAGATATTGCGGCGGCCAGGGCGCGGCGCTGTAGCCCAATTGTGCCGCCGCGTGGAGGGTCCAGAACGGATCGGCGAGATGCGGCCGCGCCAGCGCACACAGGTCCGCGCGGCCGGCCGCGATGATGCTGTTCACGTGATCCGCCTCGAAGATATTCCCCACGGCCATGGTCGCGATACCCACCTCGTTGCGGATGCGGTCGGAGAACGGCGTCTGGTACATGCGCCCGTAGACCGGCCGGGCGAGGCGCGTGGTCTGGCCCGAGGACACGTCGATCAGGTCGGCGCCAGCGGCTCGAAACTGCCGCGCGATGTCGACCGCGTCGTCGGGCGTGTTGCCGCCGGGCGCCCAGTCGTGCGCCGAGATGCGCACCGACATCGGCCGCTCGTCCGGCCAGACCGCTCGCACCGCGCGGAACACCTCCAGCGGATAGCGCAGGCGGTTGGCGAGCGCGCCGCCGTATTCGTCGGCCCGCCGATTGGTGAGCGGACAGATGAAGCTCGACAGCAGGTAGCCGTGCGCGCAGTGCAGCTCCAGGATGTCGAAGCCGCATGCTGCGCCCCATTGCGCCGCACGCACGAACTCGTCCCGCACGCGGTCCATATCCGCGCGGGTCATGGCGCGCGGGACCTGGTTGGTCGGGCCATATGCAAGGGGAGACGGCGCGATAAGCGGCCAGTTGCCCTGCGCCAGGGGCTCGTCGATTTCCTCCCAGCCAAGCTGGGTGGAGCCTTTGGGACCAGCGTGACCGAGCTGCAGCCCGATCTTCGCGCTGCTTCTGGTGTGCACGAAGTCCACCACGCGCTTCCAGGCAAGGGCCTGCTCGTCGTTCCACAGCCCGGCGCAGCCCGGGCTGATGCGGGCGTCGGGCGCGACACACGTCATCTCTGTGAACACCAGCCCGGCCCCGCCCAGAGCGCGCGAACCCAGGTGCACCAGATAGAAATCGTCGGGCAGGCCGTCGCGGCACGAGTACATCGCCATGGGCGAGACCACCACTCGGTTTGCGAGCGTGAGCGCGCGCAGGCGGAAGGGCGTGAACATGGGCGGGACGGGTTTTGCCGGCAGGCCGCTGTGCTCAGCCAGCCAGGTCTCCACGCGATCCACGTAGCCGCGGTCACGCAACCGCAGGTTGTCGTGCCCGATGCGCTGGCTGCCGGTCAACAGCGCATAGGAGAACTGCAGCGGATCGAGATGGGCGTAGCGCGCGACGTTCTCGAACCACTCCATACGGTTGCGCGCAGCGCTCTGCAGGCGCAGGGCCTCGGTGCTGCGCTCGCGCTGGTACTGCTCGAGGGCCGGGTCGATGGCGCGCTGCTCGCTCAGCGCCCTCACCAGGGCGATCGCATCCTCCATGGCAAGCTTGGTCCCCGAGCCGATCGAGAAATGGGCGGTATGCGCGGCGTCGCCGATCAGCACGACGTTGCGGTGATGCCACTTCTCGCACAGCACGCGGTTGAAGTTGAGCCAGGCAGACCCGCGCAGATGGCGCGAGTTGGTGAGCAGGCGATGTCCGCCCAGATAGCCGCCGAACAGCGCTTCGCAGAAAGCGACCGAGCCGTCCGGGTCGGCGCGGTCCAGGCCGGCGGCCAACCAGGTCTCCTCGCGCGTCTCGACGATGAAGGTGCTGGTGTCATGGTCGAAGCGGTAGGCGTGCAGCTGGAACCAGCCCCAGGGCGTGTGCTCGAACGCGAAAGTGAAAGCCTGCAGGGGCTGGTGTGAGCCGAGCCAGATGTAGCGGCATTTGCGCACATCGATCTCGGGCTTGAAGTGTTCGGCGTATTTGCGCCGCATCGTGCTGTTGACGCCGTCTGCAGCGATGACGAGATCGGCGTCAGCGTACGCGGCCTCGTCTGCCGCCTCGGTCTGGAACAGCTGCTGGACGCCCATCGCAGCCGCCCGCGCCTGCAGGATGTTGAGCAGCTTCTTGCGCGCGATGCCGCAGAAGCCATGGCCGCTCGACGTGATCTTCGCACCCTTGAAGAACACGTCGATGTCATCCCAGTGGTGGAAGCTGCGCACGATCTCGGCGTGGCTCGCCGGGTCGGCTTGCCGGAAGTTGTCCAAGGTCGCGTCCGAGAACACCACGCCCCAGCCGAACGTGTCGTCGGGACGGTTGCGCTCGAGCACGGTGATGTCGTGCCGCGGGTCGGCCGCCTTCAGCAGGATGGAGCAGTACAGCCCGGCCGGCCCGCCACCGATGCAGACCACCTTCATGCGCTATCCGCCAGATGATTTAGAAGGCGACTTATAAGACCTGTATGTTTGAGTTGTCAAGCGATTGGTCAGGTCCGGCCCCGGCGGCGCGCGGGCGGGCTTGCGTGGTAAGGTGGGGCAGTCAATCACAGCACAGAGGAAGCCCGCCTATGGTCACCGCAATCGTGCTGCTCAATGTAGCCCGTGCCCGGGTCAGCGAGGTTGCCGACAAGCTCGCCTCGACCGAAGGGATCTCCGAGGTCTACTCGGTGGCGGGACGCTACGACCTGGTCGCCATGGTGCGCGTGCGCAGCAACGAAGATCTGGCTGACATCGTGACCAATCGCATGCAGCGCATCGAGGGGATCGACCGTACCGAGACGTTGATCGCCTTCCGCGCCTATTCGCGCATCGATCTGGAAGGCGTGTTCTCGCTCGGCATGAAGTGAAGACGCCGCGGCCGCCGGCGCGCAAGCCGAGCCGGTCAGTCGAGCATCTGGCAGCGCAGGCGCTCGAGCTCGGCTTCCAGCTCTTCGATCCGTTCGAGGTAGGTCAGCGCCAGCGCCAGTCCGGAGAGATTGAGGTCGAAATCGGCCTTCAGCCGGCGGGCTCGCCGGCCCAGCGTGATGGTCCGCGCCGAGAAACGCCAGGTGGACATGGAGGCCGCCTCCGCGCTGCCGGCGACCGGCTGAAAGACGCCGTACTCGACCAGCTCGACGATCTCCTGGGGCATCAGGCCGGAGGCCCGCGCCAGCTCTTCCAGGGCCACTTCCAGCTGTTCGGTCAGCAGCGTCTGCTCGTATCGGTCAGTGGACATGCTCGCTCCGCGCCCAGTTAGTCGAAGCCCGCTCGCGTCAGCCGAAGTGGCCCCTCGGATTGAACGATGACGCCTGCTGCAGCTCGCGATACAACTCTTTCTCGCGCTCGCTCAGGACCGACGGCGTCACGATCTGCAGCACCGCATACAGATCACCCTCGCCGCCGCCGGGCCGTGGCAGGCCCTTGCCGCGCACACGCAGCTTCTGCCCCGCGCGTGAGGCGGCCGGGACCTTGACGCTGACGCGCCCGTCGAGCGTCGGGATCTGAACTTCGGCCCCGAGCGCAGCCTCCCAGGGCGCCACGGGCACCTCGAGATACAGGTCGTGGCCGGTCACGCGAAACAGGTCGTGGGGTTTGAGCTCGATGTTGACGTACAGATCGCCGTCGGGCCCTCCGCCGTGACCCGCGCCGCCTTTGCCCGGCACGCGCAGGCGCTGTCCTTGAGTCGCCCCCTTCGGGATGCGGACCTTCACGGTCCTGGTCGTGCGGTGCAACTGGCCGTCACCGGAGACTTCACTGACGGTCATGGGGACCTCGAGCTCGGTGCCACGCGCAACATCCTCGACGTTCAGGTGTGCCGTCACCTCGTAATCCTGGCCGGGCATGCGCAGCCCGGCACCGCCGCCGCGTGCGCGAAAGCCGCCCCGGCCGATTCCCAGCCCGGACAGCAGCTCGAACAGGTCGAGGTCTTCCATGTCCTGCGCGCCACCGCCGCGAAACTGCTGTTCCCAGTCGGGCGGCGGGCGAAACTCCTGGCCCGGCTGGTAGAAGCCCATGGTGTCGTAGGCCTTGCGCTTGTCCGCGTCCTTCAAGACCTCGTAGGCCTCCGATACCTCCTTGAACTTCTCCTCCGCGTCCTTCTCCTTGGACACGTCGGGATGATATTTGCGCGCAAGCTTACGGTAGGCCTTCTTGATGACCTCTTCGTTGGCCGAGCGTTCGACGCCCAGTATTCGATAGTAGTCTTTGTATTTCATCGGCGGCGTGCGCCATCGCGGCGGAGCGGGTTCGACCGCCGGCGCGGCATTCCGGCACGCTGGTGGGAAAGCACACTCATGGGGGCGGCCAGTTGGAATTCAAGCGCCCGGCCGGCCGCGCTCTAACGCGTCAGATCAGACGAGGTGGAGGCGGCTGTGCTTGGGCACGCGCGCCATGAGGTACTCCATCTGGTCGTGCAGGATGCGGCGGTTCTGCAGGATCAGGTGCTCGTGACGGTTGGGTACGTACGGCGCGTAGATCAGCGGCATACGCGCGGCCTCCGGGGTGCGCCCACCCTTGAGCGTGTTGCACGAGCGGCAGGCCGTGACCACGTTCATCCAACGGTCCCTGCCGCCGAGATGCAGGGGGATGACATGATCCCGCGACAGGTCGCTCTCGCGGAACCGCCCGCCGCAGTAGCCGCACAGGTGCCGGTCCCGGCGGTAGAGCGCAGCGTTGGTGAGGTGCGGCTCCGCCGTTTGTCCGCGCACGAACTCGGACGATCCCTTGATGGCGACGATGCTCTTCGTGGACAGGCTCGAGCGCAGGCCGGTCAGGCGCGACATGCCGCCGCGATAGGTGCAGACGATATCGCCCAGCGACCAGGCGACCATGTCGCGGGCGTGATAGGTAATGGCCTGTTCCAGGACAAGCCAGCGGTTGGGCATTCCCGCCATGTCCAACGACAGAATCAAAGCCACCGCACTACTCCTGCATCTGCGCTCTTGCTCAAGTTGCAATCTACGGGCGGGCACCACGGCACGTAGCCCGTGTGTCCGCATTCTAGGCAATATCCGCGCCGGCGGGAATAGCGGTGCGGAATCGTCGCGCCCGAGACAGCCGGGCGGATGCGAGGACGGTACCGGCCGCGTACGGTCGGCCCCGCAGCTCAAGCTTCAACGTCAGGCTCGAAGAACAGCCAGCGGATCTGTGGAAACGCCCGGCGCAGGTCGGCTTCGAGGCGGTTCACGTCATCGATGAGAGCTGACGCGGACTGCGACTCCCGCATGTGCGCCTTCGCCGCCACCAGGATCCCGTCGCCCAGCTGCAGGGTCAGCAGGCTGAAGACCTCCGCCACCTCCGGACGATCGAGCACGAAGCGGCGGATTTGCTCCTCGACTTTCGGGTCTGCGCTTTGCCCGGTGATGAGGGCCTTGATCTCGATCGTGAGCAGCAGCGCGACCAGGATCAGAATCGCGCCGACCACGATGCTGCCCAGCGCGTCGAACAGGGGGTTGTCGGTCACCAGGCTGAGCGTAATGGCTGACAGGGCAACGAGCAGGCCCGCGAGCGCAGCGATGTCCTCGGCGAGGACCACGATCAGCTCACTGTTGCGCGACTGGCGGAAGAAGCGCCACAGCGAGCGCCCATACGACACCTGCCGGACTTCTCGCAAGCACCCCGCCAGCGAGAAGCTCTCGAGGAACACCGCGATGATCAGCACCGCTATCGCGGCGCCCGGCCAGGACAACGCCTGCGGATTAGCGAGCTTGTGCAGCCCCTCGTACACGGAGAAGGCGCCGCCGATGACGAACAAGAGCACCGCAACCAGGAAAGCCCAGAAATAAACCACCATGCCGTGACCGAGCGGATGTTCCGGGTTCGGGGACCGCTGGGCTTCGCGCATGCCGCGCAGAAGCAATCCTTGATTGCCGCAGTCGGCGAACGAGTGTATCGCCTCCGCCAGCATCGATGAGGAGCCGGTGATCCATGCGGCCGTCGCCTTGGCCACGAAGATCCCGAAGTTGGCGGACAGCGCGTACAGCACCGCCCGCATGGAACCGCCTGTCGACATAGGATCGCTTGAGTGGACGCTGACGGAACTCATTCCCCCGGCGCTGGTCGCATTGTGGCCCAGCGCGAAGTTCACACCCGCCGCGCGCGCTTACTCGTGGCGCTCGGCCTTGCGCGGGAATGCGACGGCAGCCTGGCGCGGCGAGGGGCCGGCCAGCTGCGCGAGCAGATTCGACTCGCGCTTGTAGAAACCTTCGGTATGAAACGTCTCGGGAAACCGGTACAGCTCGTAGTCGAGGTGGTGGCAGAGCTCGTGCAGAAGCGTGCGCAGAAAGGTGCGGAACGCCACGACCTGCCGGCGCGCCACGGTGCGCATCCACACCGTGACCAGCGGCAGCCTGCCCTGCTCTTCGGGCTCGTACAGCCCGTGCAGCTCGCCCCAATTGCCGCTGGGGCGAACGGTCAGAACCTTCACCCGCACCGGGGGCACGCGCAGACGGGCAGTGAGATTGGACAGCAGCGCCTGGCTCACCTGCTCCACCTCTGCCCGGCGCTCCGCCTTCAGCGCGCGCTCGAGCAGCGGCACGAGGTGGTCGACCGGCGCTCCCGGCGGCAGCTCGATCTTCTCCACGGCGTCGCTGCGCAGGTAGACTACCTTGCGCGCCGGCGACAAGCGGTCGAAGTAGGAGAACGGCATCGCGCTATCTTACCTGTCCGGCCTGCGGGCGTTGCGCGCTCCGGGGAATGATGCGAACCTGTCCGCCGGCTCGTAGCCGCGTAGAGACGGCGCCCGATCGCGAGAATAGATCAGAGCTTCCTAGGGAAGCTCTGATCAAGTCTCACAACGCGCGTTGCGTCAGGTGCGGATGACTGCAAGGCGTCGCGACGCAGCTAAGGTAGGTACCTTTGCAAGGAGCGCAACACAGCAGGCGCCGCATCTGACGCAACCCGATAATATGTCGTCTCTCTTGTGGGACCGGGCGATTTGGGCCGATGACTGCGTCGGCTCCTCCTTGTGTAGGCCGGCTACACGGCGTCCTCGCCGTCTTGCCCTCGGCCCAAATTGCCTCGGTCGCGCATGCGAGACTTGATCAGAGCTTCCCTAGACCAACCGAGGAGGAGAGCACCTATGCACCGACCGAAGCTGACCCGCGCCGCAACGGCCCTCGCCGTCGCCCTGAACTTGAGCTGCGCCGCGGCCCTGGCGGTCGAGCCCGACACCATGTACCCGGCGCTGGAGGATTGCCTGCAGGCCGTGGCTCAAAAACAAGAGGGCGTGATAACGCGTTGGGAGCTCACGTCCAACCGCCAACCGTTCGGTTTCGAGATCGACGTGCTCGCTCCCAACAATTATGTCTGGGCGATGCGCTGCACGGAGGGAAACGTGGGCGCGCCGGTGCGCAAGCTCGGCAACAAGGACTACAAGAAGCTCACCGGGCGCGTGAAGGTTCCCGAGAAATCGGCGCGCTTTACTGCGGTCGGTGCATACCCATCGGTGTCCGAGGTGAGCAAGATGCAGCTCGATATCGCTCTCAGCTTCAAGGGCACGCCTTACTATACTTACGAGCTCGCCACCAGCGACGGGCGAAGCGCAACCGTAGAGGTCAACGCGGACACCGGGCAGGTCGACTCCACCAAGTCTTCTCGCAAGTAGTGGGTCGTCGCGCAAGTAGCCGTGCAAAACCCGCCAGGTCAGCGCCGCGTTGCCTCCGGAGTTTCGATCAGCTCATGCACCCACTCCAGGATGGGCTGTAAGCGCGGCGGAAGCAGGCGTCGGGCTTCGGGGTAGGCCACCCAGCGAAACTCGTGGTGCTCGGGGTGGCCCAGCTCGGGATTGATGGGCAGGCGCACGTCGCCCGCCGCACTGGCCGCCACGTAGTAGCGAGCCACCTTGCCCGCGCTGTAGCGCTCGGTTTCCCGGTACGACTCGCCCCAGCGAAAATCGAGCGCGGTGAGCCCGGTCTCCTCTTCAACTTCGCGGACGGCCGCCTGCAGCGGCGCCTCGCCCGCCTCCAGGCCGCCTTTGGGGAAATCCCACGTGCGGAACACGCGCAGCAGCAGATAGCGCCAGCCCTGTGTCGCCGGTCTGACCACCACCGCTCCAGCCGAGAACTTGCTGCGTGCCATGACAGCATTCAACCGCGTCCGGCCAGGCCGGTGGGTTCCTCCAACTCCGAGAAACGCACCGCGAGGATCTCGCGGGTAGAAATGCGGCCCTGCGCGCTCTTTTCCACCAGCATCAGCTGCTGCCGGTCGGGGATGCCGGTCGGGAGCACCATCCTGCCTCCAGGCTTGAGCTGCTGGAGCAGCGAGGCTGGAATCAGATCGGGCGCCGCGGTGACCATGATACGGTCATAGGGAGCGTGCTCGGCCCAGCCCAGCGCGCCGTTGCCCACGCGCAGGGTGACGTTCTTGTAGCCAAGTCCGGTCAGGCGCTTCTTGCCCTGAGCCGCGATCGCCTCGATGATCTCCATGCTGTACACCCGCCCCGCCAGCTCCGCCAGAATCGCCGCCTGGTAGCCAAAGCCGGTTCCGATCTCGAGCACGACGCTGTCCGGGTGCACTTCGAGCAGGTCGGTCATCAGAGCGACGATGAACGGCTGGGAAATGGTCTTGCCATGCCCGATCGGCAGCGGCGAGTTGAGGTAGGCGAAGGGCTGGACCTCGGCGGGAACGAACGTGTGGCGAGGCACGCGACCCATGACCTCGATCACGCGTTCGGCCAGGCTGGCGCGGCCCAGCTGGCTTGCCAGAAGGCCGGTCTCGGCCGCGATTTCCGCCACCATCTGCCGCCGCAGCGGCTCGAACGGATCTTCAGCTGGCATACGGTCTCCTGCCCCACACCGTGTTCCGGGAGGCTTTGCCCGGACTCGTGGTTCTGATTAGCATGCGTCCGTGGACACTGCCCTGGCAACTGGGGAAAGCTTGCCCGATTATGACGGCAACAGCATCCTCAATCTCATCACCAGCATTGCGGTCACTTTCGGCGCGCCCGCGCCGGCCTATCCCGGCCTGAGAGACGCGCAGCTGCAGGCGCTGCTCGCGAGCCGCAAACGCACGGTGCTGATCGTGGTGGACGGGCTGGGATACCGCCAGCTCATCCGCGACCACCCTCGCAGCGCCCTGTGCCAGTACCTGCGTGCCCCGCTCACGTCGGTCTTTCCGCCCACGACCGCGACCGCCATCACCGCCCTGCTCACGGGGCTGGCGCCCGCTCAGCACGCTGTCACGGGCTGGCACATGTACTTTCCCGAGGTGGAAGCCGTCGGAGCTGTCCTCCCTTTGCGAACGCGCCAAGCCGATCGGCCGTTGACCGCGCTCGGC
Source organism: Burkholderiales bacterium (assembly GCA_035499005.1). Lineage (GTDB taxonomy): Bacteria > Pseudomonadota > Gammaproteobacteria > Burkholderiales > SHXO01 > SHXO01. The sequence goes on from DATJZQ010000174.1 coordinate 28,466, forward strand.
GTCGATCCGGCGCGCTTCTTCGGCCATCGCTCGCTGTTCGACCGATTGCCGGTCCGCTCCTTCGTGGTGTCGCCGGAGCGCATCGTCGACTCCACCTTCAACCGCCTGCATTCGGGCACCGCCGAACGCCGTGGCTACGGCTCGCTGGAGCAGCTGTTTGCGTCCGTCCTGAGCTGCCTGCGTGCGGCGGACGGCCAGCTCTATATCTACGCCTACTACGCCGATTTCGATTCGATCGCCCACGAGCACGGGGCGAACAGCCTGCGTGCGGCGCAGGTGGTACGCCGTTTCGATGCGGCGTTCGGCGCGTTCCTGAGCGCGGCGGCAGGCCTGGACGCGACGATTCTCGTCACGGCCGACCACGGCTTCATCGACTCGCCGCCGGAGCGGCAGATCGAGCTCGGCGACCACCCGAGCCTGCAGGCGGCGCTGCGCCTGCCGCTGTGCGGCGAGCGGCGGGCAGCATACTGCTACGTTCGACCGGACCGGACCGACGAGTTCGAGCGCTACGTGCGCGGCGAGCTGGCTGGTCAGGTGCGCCTCTATCGCAGCGAAACGCTGATCGAGCAGGGTTGGTTCGGCCCCGGGACGCCGCACCCGAAGCTCAAGGAGCGCGTGGGCGACTACACGTTGGTGACGAAGGACAACTGGACTGTCAAGGACTGGCTTCCGGGCGAGCAGCGCTACCGCCACATCGGGGTGCACGCCGGCCTCAGCGACGAAGAGATGTTCGTCCCGCTCGTCGCAGCACAACCGTAACCTCCGAGCGCGACGGCGCCTAGTCGCATTAGCAAGACAGTGAAGCGCGGGTGGCTCATCTCCTGAGCCGGTACAGGCTGGCACAATTGCGCTCATGAACCCGCTCGAGCACTTCCATCCCGCTGTCGCCAACTGGTTTCAACGCACTTACAGCGCGCCGACTGAACCGCAGTTGCAGGCCTGGCCCGTGATCCAGTCGGGACAGCACGTGCTGATCGCGGCGCCAACCGGCTCAGGCAAAACGCTGGCTGCGTTCCTCGCGGCCATCGACGCGCTGGTGCGTCAAGGTGTGCGCCACCCCCTGCGCGACGAGACGCAGATCGTCTATGTGTCGCCGCTCAAGGCGCTGTCCAACGACGTCCACCGCAACCTCGAGGAACCGCTGGCCGGCATTCGTCAGGAGCTGGCCGCGCTCGGCTTCCCTGAAGTCGAGATCCGCACGCTGGTGCGCACCGGCGACACGCCGCAAGGCGAGCGCGACCGGATGCGGCGCAAGGCACCGCATATCCTGGTGACCACGCCGGAATCGCTCTACATCCTTCTCACCAGCGAATCCGGGCGCAAGGCGCTTGCCAGCACGCGCACCGTGATCGTTGACGAGATCCATGCGCTCGCGCCCAACAAGCGCGGTTCCCATCTCGCGTTGTCGCTCGAGCGGCTCGAGCACGTCACGGGCCACCGCCTGGTGCGCGTAGGCCTGTCGGCGACCCAGAAGCCGATCGAGGAAGTCGCGCGTTTCCTGGTCGGCCTGGGCGGCCGGCCCGCGCAGGACTTGTTCGAGCATGACGGCGACGCGATGGCCGCCGAACCGGGCTGCGTGATTGTCGACACCGGTCACGTGCGCAGGCGCGATCTCGCCATCGAAGTGCCGGATGCACCCCTCGAAGCCGTCATGTCGGGCGAGGTCTGGGGCGAGGTCTACGACCGGCTTACTGGCCTGATCAAGGAGCACCGCTCGACGCTCGTGTTCGTCAACACGCGCCGCCTGGCCGAGCGCGTGGCCCGCGCGCTCACGGAGCGCCTCGGCGACAAGCAGGTGACGTCGCATCACGGCAGCCTGGCGCGCGAGCAGCGCCTCGACGCCGAGCAGCGCCTCAAGCGCGGCGAGTTGAAGGCGCTCGTCGCCACCAGCTCGCTCGAGCTCGGCATCGACATCGGCCACGTGGACCTCGTGTGCCAGATCGCGACACCGCGCTCCATCTCCGCTCTGCTGCAGCGCGTCGGGCGCTCGGGCCACGCCGTTGGCGGGCTGCCCAAGGGGCGACTGTTTCCGCTGTCGCGCGACGATCTGGTGGAGTGCACGGCTCTGCTGGACGCGGTGCGGCGCGAGGAGCTCGACCGGCTGCATGTGCCGGAGCAGCCGCTCGACGTGCTCGCCCAGCAGATTGCCGCGGAGCTCGCGTGCGGCGAATGGGATGACGAGGCGCTCTACCAGCTCCTGCGTCGCGCCTGGCCCTACCGCGCCCTGACGCGCGAGGCGTACGCTGCGGTAGTCCAGATGCTGGCCGAAGGCTACTCGACGCGGCGCGGCCGCCGCCACGCGCTCGTGCATCGCGACGCGGTGAACCGGAAGCTGCGCCCGCGCCAGGGGCTGCGCCTCACCGCCATCACCTCCGGCGGCACCATCCCCGACAACGCCGACTACAACGTCGTTCTCGCCCCGCAGGAGCAGATCGTCGGCACGGTGAACGAGGACTTCGCCGTCGAGAGTATGGCCGGCGACATCTTCCAGCTCGGCAACACCTCGTACCGCATCCTGCGCGTGGAAGCGGGCCGGGTGCGCGTAGAGGATGCGCAAGGGTTACCGCCCACCATTCCATTCTGGCTGGGCGAGGCGCCGGCGCGCACCGACGAAGTGTCCTCGGCGGTGTCGCGGCTGCGGGAAGACGTCGAGGCGCGCCTGTCGAATCCGGATCTCGCCCTGCGGTATCTGGCCGATCAGGTCGGAGTGGCTGAGGAAGCAGCAGTCCAGGTCGTCGACTATTTCTCCGCGGCGAAAGCGGCGCTCGGCCTGCTCCCGACCCAGCGCGACCTGGTGTTCGAGCGTTTCTTCGACGAGACCGGCGGCACGCAGTTCATCATTCATTCGCCTTACGGCAGCCGCATCAACCGCGCGTGGGGCCTGAGCCTGAGAAAACGCTTCTGCCGCAAGTTCAACTTCGAGCTGCAGGCGGCGGCGACCGAGGACGCGATCATTCTCTCGCTGACGGCCGCGCACAGCTTCCAGCTCGAAGAGGTCGCGCGCTATCTGAACGCGAAGAGCGTGCGGGGCCTGCTGCTGCAGGCGCTGCTCGATGCGCCCATGTTCATGACGCGCTGGCGCTGGAACGCGTCGATCGCGCTCGCCTTGCTGCGCTTCAAGGGTGGAAGCAAAGTGCCGCCCCAGCTGCAGCGCATGGAGGCCGAAGACCTGATCGCCGCCATCTTCCCGGACCAGCTCGCCTGTCAGGAGAATCTGGTGGGTGATCGTGAGATCCCCGACCACCCGCTGGTGCAGCAAACCATCGCCGACTGTCTGCACCAGGCGATGGACATCGATGGCCTCGAGAACCTGCTGCGCCGCCTCGAAAGCGGTGAGGTTCGCGTCACCGGGCGCGACCTCACCACGCCCTCGCCGCTGGCGCTCGAGATCCTCAGCGCGAGACCCTACGCGTACCTCGACGATGCGCCGCTCGAGGAGCGGCGCACACAGGCCGTGGTCAGCCGCCGCTGGCTCGACCCCGACAGCGCTGCCGACATCGGCCGCCTCGATCCCGACGCCGTCGCGCGCGTACGCGAAGAGGCCTGGCCCCAGGCCGACAGCGCAGACGAGCTGCATGACGCGCTGCTGTGGCTCAGCTACATCACCGCGGTCGAGGCGCGCGTCAACGGCGGCTGGGAGCCCATGCTGAGCGCGCTGGTGGCCGCGGGCCGAGCCACACGCTTGCAAGCTGCCGGTTCGCCTGTCGACGCGGCCGTGTGGATCGCCGCGGAGCGCGCTCCGGAGTTCTTCGCCGCGTGCCCCGGCGCCGTGCTTCAGCCCGCCGTTCAAATCCCGCAGGAATACGCCGCGAAGACGTGGACGCCGGAGCGTGCGCTGGTCGAGATCATGCGCGGGCGTCTCGAGGGTCTCGGCCCGACCACCGCGCGCGCACTGGCCGAGTCGGTGCAAGTGCCGCTGCCCGAAGTCGACGCCGCGCTGCTGGCGCTGGAGACCGAGGGCTTCGCCATGCGCGGCCGCTACAGCGCGGGGGCCGCCGAGGATGAATGGTGCGAGCGCCGGCTGCTGGCGCGCATCAACCGTTACACGATCGGGCGCCTGCGCAAGGAGATCGAGCCGGTGGGGGCGGCCGACTTCATGCGGTTCTTGCTCGACTGGCAGCACGCGGCGCCGGAGGAGCGCATGGAGGGTCCGGACGCCGTGGCCGCCATCGTCTCTCAGCTGGAGGGATTCGAAGCGGCCGCCGCAGGCTGGGAGAGCGAGATCCTGCCGGCGCGGGTGTCGGCCTACGACCCGGCCTGGCTGGACGACCTGTGCCTCGCCGGCCGGATCGTGTGGACGCGCCTGCAGGCGCCGCGCTTGGCATCCGACCGGGCGCAGGGCCCGAGCCCGGTGCGCAGTACGCCCATCACCCTCATCACGCGCAGGAACCTGCCAGCGTGGACCGCGCTGGCGAGCCCCGCTGGCGCCGAGAGTCCGCGCTTGAGCTCGCGTGCCCAGGCGGTGGCGGATTTTCTCGGCCGCGAAGGGGCATCGTTCTTCGACGACATTGCGCGTGGGCTCGACCTGCCCCGCACCTTCGTCGAGGACGCGCTGGGTGAGCTGGTCGCGGTCGGACTGGTGAACTCGGACGGGTTCAGCGGACTGCGCGCGCTGCTATTGCCCTCCGAGCGGCGCAAGCCGATGGCGGGCGGGAAGCGGCGGCGCACCGCGCTGCTCGGGGTGGAAGACGCGGGACGCTGGGCGCTGATCCGGCGCCCGGCGCAGGCAGACGAGCCTGGTCCCGCCCTGCGGCGCGAAACGCTCGAGCAGCTCGCGCGGACGCTGCTCAAGCGCTACGGCGTGGTGTTCTGGCGGCTGCTCGCGCGCGAGGCCGAATGGCTGCCGCCCTGGCGTGAGCTGCTGATGGCGCTGCGCCGTCTCGAGGCGCGCGGCGAGATCCGCGGCGGCCGCTTCGTGGCCGGCTTCTCCGGCGAGCAGTTCGCCCTGCCCGAGGCCGTGGGCGTGCTGCGCTCCACACGCAACGAAGACAAGACCGGCAAACTGAGCACAGTAAGCGGCGCGGACCCGCTCAACCTGGCGGGCATCCTGCTGCCCGGCCCGAAGGTCGCGGCGCTCTACTCGAATCGCGTCGCGTTTCGCGACGGTGTAGCGCTGGCGGCGCTGGTTTCAGGGGAGATCCACTATTTCGAAAAGATCGATCCGGAGCAGGCCTGGGAGCTCAGGAATCTTCTGCTGCGCACGCCGGCGCCGCCGCAGCTTGCCGCGCTGTTGCCCTGAAGTGTCCTGTCGCCCGTCGGAGTCGGCGCGGGCGCGATTCAAGAATATCCGTATTCCGACCGGTCGCCGATTCTGGTAGCGTGACTTCCCCTGATTCGGATGCGACCGCGGAGGGAGATCTGCACGATGCCTACACTGTCCCGCCTCACCTGGCTCGGCGCGCTGGCTGCCATCGGCATGGCCGCAGCGAGCTTGCCGCTGAATGCGGCTCAGCCCGCGGACGGCGCCGGACCCGCAAGCTGGACCGACGACCTTTCGCCCATCGGGCCGCAGGATTGGAGCTATCAGCGCGCTGCGCACCTGCTGGAGCGCGCTGGTTTCGGCGGCACGCCCGACGAGATCCAGGCGCTGGCGGCGATGACGCCGCAGGAAGCCGTGCGCCAGCTGGTGCGCCGTGAGGCGAGCGACGCAGCCGGGCTGGAAGCGTTCGAGCCCTCGGATATTTTCGACCCGGGCCTGGATCCCTTCCCTCCCAGCCGGCCGGCCACGACCGACGACGCCAAGCGGCAAGGCGAGGCGCTCGGCGTGAAGATCAAGCCGGCTGGCAACCGCCGCATGCAGCCGGTAGTGAACAAGTTCTTCTACTGGCTGCGCGCAAGCCGGCTGGAGACGGACCGGGTCGCGTACTGGTGGGCCAACCGCATGCTCGCGAGCGACCGCCCTCTGCAGGAAAAGATGGCGCTGTTCTGGCACGGCCATTTCGCGACGAACGAAGATAAAGTGCGCGACTACCGCAAGATGCTGCAGCAGCTCGAGCTGTTCGAGAGCGAGGGCATGGGCAACTTCCGCACGCTGCTGATCGGCGTCGCTCAGGGTCCGGCCATGCTCGCTTTCCTCGACGCGGGGGTGAACGTGAAGGGTGCCCCCAACGAGAACTTCGCGCGCGAGATCATGGAGCTGTTCACCATGGGCGTGGGGAACTACTCCGAGCACGACATCCGCGAGGCCGCGCGCGCTTTCACAGGCTGGAACTTTCACGACCTCACGTTCCAGGCCAATCCGGACAAGCATGACGCAGGCACGAAGACGGTCCTGGGCCAGAGCGGCACATTCGATGGCGTCGCCGTCGTCGACATCATTTTGAAGCAGCCGGTCACCGCCGAGTTCATCGCCGGCAAGCTGTACCGTTACTTCGTGCGTCAGGATCCCTCCCCCGCAACCCGCAAGGCTCTGGGCGATGTCCTGCGCGCCAACCAGTACGAGATCGCGCCGCTGCTCGAGACGATGTTCCTGTCGAAGGATTTCTACAGCCCGGCCTCCTACGCGACCCGCATCAAGAGCCCGGTCGAGCTGGTGATCTCGACGTACAAGAAACTCGGCCTGCGCGAAGTTCCCGGCGTGCCGGACTTCAACGAAACCGCCGGCTCGCTCGGCCAGCACCTGTTTCATCCGCCTACGGTTGCGGGTTGGGCACAGGGGCGAAGCTGGATCACGCCAGGGCTGCTGATCGAGCGCGGCAATTTCGCTCTGGACGTGGTGTTTCCCGACATTACCTACATCCCACAGGACCGTTACCCCGTCTATCCAGCGGGCAACGAGATCCGCGCCGTGCACGAGCGGATCCGCGCTGGCCTCGACATCTCGTCCGCGACCAAGCCGGCGGGCAAAGACGGCGAAGCGGAAATGATGGCCGTGTCGAACGCGATGGCCGACCGCGACGAGGACTTCAACACGCGCTACGCCAGCTACCGCGGCTGGCAGATGGCGGTCGAGAAGGTGAAGCCGATCCCACGCACTGTCGCACGCCTCGATCTCAGCGCGATGGTCGAGAGCGCCGGCTGCAAGACCAGCGCCGAGGCGGTCGACTACTTCGCTTACCGTTTTCTGCGCGTGCCGTTGGACGCCGGGGCGCGCACGCGCTACATCGAATTCCTCAGGATGGAGCTCGGGACGGACAATCTGCGCGATGCGGCGACGTACATGGAAGACCCGCTGCGCATGCTGCTGCATCTGATGATGAGCGCGCCCGAGTATCAACTGGGGTGATGATGCCGCAATTCGTGACTCGTGATTCGTGATTCGCAACAGATGGGAGATCAAGCATGAAGCCATCGACTGAACGCAACCCTTCGACCACTCGCCGCGAGCTGCTGCGCGGCGCACTGGGCGGCTTGAGCCTGCAGATGACGCGCGGGCTTGGCCTGCCGCTGCTGTTTGGTCAAGCGGCGCTCGCGAATGCGGGCGAGCCGCGCGATCCGAACCGGATTCTGGTCATCTTCGAGATGTCCGGCGGCAATGACGGGCTCAACACGGTCGTGCCCTACGGCGACGATACGTATTACCGGCTGCGCCCGCGTATCGGCATCAAACCGAACAAGGTGCGCAAGCTCGACCAGCACTTCGGATTGAGTCCTGGGATGGTGGGCTTCGAGCGCCTGTACAAAGAGGGCAGGCTGGCGATCGTGCATGGCTGCGGCTACGACAACCCTTCCTTCTCGCACTTCACCTCGATGGCTTACTGGCACACCGCGGCCCCCAATAGCGGCGAGGAGTACGGCTGGGTGGGACGCCTCGCGGACGCCATCGACCCGGACGCCACGCCCAACTATGTCGTCAACGTGGACACGACGCAGTCGCTGGCGGTGCAAAGCCGGCTGCATACGCCGGTGGTGTTCGACGACCCGGAGCGGTTCGCGCGCAATACGCTGTACGACGAGAAACCGATGCTGGACAAGGTCGCTGAAATCGAGCCGGGGATGAGCGCGTCTCGCCGCTACCTGCTGGACGTCGCCCGCAGCGCGCAGGACGCCTCGGCCCTCGTGCGCCGCGCGTGGGCGAATTACCGCTCGCCGATCGACTACGGCCTCGTGCCGCTCAACCTGCCCAAGGTCGCGGCGCTCATCGAAGCCGGCATGCCGGCGCGCTTGTACTACGTCGCCTTCCGCAACAACGCGTTCGACACGCATGTGCAGCAGGCCGACCTCCATCAGCGCCTGCTGACCTACACGTCCGATGCCGTGTACGGCTTCATGCGCGACATGGAGCGCATCGGCCGTGCCGACGACGTGACGATGCTGATCTTCTCCGAGTTCGGACGCCGCGTGCCGGAAAACACCAGCCTGGGCACCGACCACGGAGCGGCCAACACGATGTTCCTCGTGGGCAAGCCGGTCAAAGGTGGGCATTACGGAGAGGTGCCCAGCCTCGACAAGCTGGACGCCGGAGACAATCTCGTTTACACGACCGACTTCCGGCGCGTGTATGCGACCGCAATGCAGGGCTGGCTTGGCGCGAGCGACACGCGCGCCGTGCTGCGCGGGGAGTTCGCGCCCTTCCCGGCCTACGCCTAGCCAGTCCTGATCGAGTCTCGCGTGTGCCGTGACCGTCTTCGGTGACGGGCACGCGAGGCGGCTGGCGAAACGAAGTCTGGCGATTCCGGCTCGACCTGAGAAACCGTGAATCGGCCCCGTTCATGGATGCCGCCGCGCCGGCTGGCGGCGGAGCTGCAGCAGATTTTCTCCGACAAGGCGGAGGCTCGCAGCGCCGTCTGGAAGGGGCTGGTGGCGTGTAAAGCCGCGCGCTTTCCGTTCCCTTTGAAGGGCCGCATTCCCAACTTCGACGGCGCCGACCGCGCCGCGGCCCTGCTGCTCGGGCACCCGCTCTTCGCCAGCGCGAAGTGCGTCAAGGTAAACCCGGACTCTCCGCAGCGCTACGTGCGCAAGGGCCTGCTCGACCGCCGTATCGTCGTCATCACCCCGACGCCCCGGCTGCACGGCGAGTTCTACCGGCTGGATCCTGCGCGGATTCCGCAGCAGCACTACTGGGATGCCGCGAGCATGAAGATGGGTGGGCACTGGGGCGAGCCGATACCGCTCGACAAGCTGCCGCGGATCGACGCGATCGTCATGGGCAGCGTTGCGGTCACGCGCGACGGCTCGCGCCTGGGCAAGGGTCACGGCTACGCAGACCTCGAGTACGCCATCCTGCGCGAGCTCGGTCACCCCGCCGTGCCTGTCGCCACCACCGTGCACGCGCTGCAGATTCTGCAGCGCTTTCCCACTGCGCCGCACGACGCGCCGGTCTCGATCATCGCGACGCCGACAGAACTGATAGAGATCGCGCAGCCACTCCCGACACCGGCCGGCGTGGATTGGAGCAGGCTCACTCCCGAGGCGCTGGAGGAAATGCCGGTGCTCGCCGAGCTCAAGCGCCTTAAGCAACGGCCGTTGTGATACTCGATCAGCGCCCGGTCGCCGACAGGAGACTGGTGTGCCAGCGGCGCTGCCCAGAGTATGATTGAGGCGCCGTATGCGTCTGCATCAAGTCAAAATCGAATACGACGCGGAGCAGGATCGCCTGTTGATGCGGGTGTCGACCGCCAGCAGTCAAGAGGCGTTGCTCTGGCTCACTCGCCGCTGCGTCATGCGGCTGTGGCCGCTGCTGGTGAGCTTCGCCGAGTCCGAGCCGCAGATCGCGGCACGCGCGGCGGATCCGCTCACCAAACGCGCCTTGTTCGAGTTCCAGCACGAGAAAGCCTTGCGTCAGGCGAGCTTCTCCAAAGCCTACGAGGAGACCGACCGTGCGCGCCCCTTGGGCGACCATCCCGTCCTGGTTGCGCGCCTGCAGCGGCGCAAGACGGAGGACGGGCGCATGGTTCTCGGCATGCTTCCCGCGGAAGGCCAGGGCATCTTCCTGACGCTGGATGCGCCGCTGCTGCACGGCTTGATGAAGCTGCTGCAAGGGGCCGTGGAGAAAGCCGAGTGGGGCTTCACGCTCAAGCTGCCCAGCCTGGAGCTGCCCGGCTCGAAGGAAGGCGCTCCGACTTTGAATTGACTGCGCCGCTGCCGCGCGCCTGGCGCGCGGCTTTACACGCTGTCGGCGCTCAGTACAGCTTCTGAATCGCGCGGTCCATCAGGACCTCGATGAGCCACGGCTCGCTCGACGCGTGCGCCTGTGCGAGGGCGGGCGCGAGCTGCGCGGCGCGATCCACGCGCGAGCTGCGGCACCCAAAGCCCCGCGCGACGTCGATGAAATCGACACCCGGGACATCGCTGCCCGGCATCTCGGCAACGCCCATGCGTGCGCCTAGCGACTTGACCGCCGCGTAACCGCTGTTGTTCAGGACAACGAAGGTCACGGGCAGGCGCAGCTGAGCGGCGCTCCAGAGGCCCTGGATCGTGTACAGGCTCGAGCCGTCTCCCAGCACCGCAACCACCTTGCGCGAAGCGTCGGCGAGCGCGATTCCAACCGCTGCCGGCAGCGCCCAGCCCAGGCCGCCGCTGGCGCAGGCATAGAACCCGCCGCTCGTGCGAATCGGGACGCAGTCGTGCAGCGCATTGCGATGCGAGGGCGCCTCCTCTACCAGCACCGCATTCTCCGGCATCGTCGCGGCGACAGTATGCATCGCGAACTCGCCGCTGATCGGATCCAGCGCCGCAGGTGCCGGCCCGCGCTGTCGCGTCCTCGGCGCCGCGCGCTGCACCTGAGAGGTCTGCGCGAGCAGCTGCTCGATTCCCAGCTGGATCGTGCACAGGATGCTGGTGCCGACCGGCGCGCGCGCCGCCTGCTCCGGATCATCGGTCAAGTGAAACAGCCGCGTTCCAGCAGGGGCGAAGCTGCCGCCGGTATGAACGTGGTAGGTGAACACCGGCGCACCGATCACCAGCACGACGTCATATGGCGCCAGACGGTCAGCGAGCGGTTGGCGCAGCGGTGGGAGGAATCCGGCGAACAGCGGATGGTCTTCAGGGAAGCTGCGCCGCCCCGACATCGGGCTTTCCCATACCGCCGCGTTCAAGCGTTCCGCAAGCTGGATCGCGAGCGGCCAGGCACCGTCCTGATCCACGGCGGCGCCGACTACCAGCGCAGGATGGCGGCTGGAATTCAGCGCGTCGGCCAAGCGGTCGAGCGCACCCGGATCGGGCGCGAACTGAACGTTCACCTGGCGGGGCTCGAGCGCCTCGGTCTGCACATCCCAGTCATCCTCGGGCACCGAAACAAACACTGGGCCGCACGGGCGTTGCTCGGCGGTATAGACGGCCTGGGCGATCGCCGCCGGCACGTCCTCCCCGCGCGCCGGCTCGATGCTCCACTTCACATACGGGCGCGGGAATTCGGTCGCGTAGCGGGCGCTCAGGAACGGGTCTGTGGGCAGCATGGCGCGCGTCTGCTGGCCGGCGATGATGACGAGCGGCGTCTGGTTGCGGTAGGCGGTGAAGACGCTGCCCAGCGCATGCCCGACGCCGCCAGCCGAATGCAGGTTCACCAGTGCGGGCCGGCGCGTGACCTGCGCGTAGCCGTCCGCCATCGCTACGACGACGCTCTCCTGCAGACCGAGCACGTAGCTGAAATCCGACGGCCAGTCGCGGAACATGCGCAGCTCGGTGGAGCCGGGGTTGCCGAACACCGTCGTCATGCCGAATCCGCGCAGAAGGCGGAAAACGGCCTCCCGCACGCTGGGCTTGCTGCCGGTCCGGATCTGCTCGCCGATCCGCTCCGCCTTCACCCGCTCTTGCATTGCGTGGTCTCCGCCCGGAACGAAGTCTCAAGCAGCGCTCACGCGCTGCGGGTTGGCGTATACGTTGAAGCTGCGGCCGCGGGCAAAGCCGATCAGCGTCAACCCTGTCTCCTGCGCCAAGCGGATGGCGAGACCTGTAGGCGCAGAGATGGCGGCAAGCAGCGTGATGCCGACTGTGGCCGCTTTCTGCGCCATCTCGAAACTGGCGCGGCTGGTGATGAGCGCGAAGCCGCGCTCGAACGAGCGTCCCTCGCGCGCCAGAGCGCCGATCATCTTGTCCAGGGCGTTGTGCCGTCCGACGTCCTCGCGCACCACGACGACTTCACCCTCTGGCGTAGCCCACGCGGCAGCGTGCACAGAGCCGGTCTTGGCGTTCAGCTGTTGGCGTTGCGCGAGGCGCGCGAGCGCGTCTTGCAGCGCGCTGGCGGTGACGCGCACTCCGCTCGCCACGGCCGCAGGGTGCCTGACTGCCTGCTCGATCGTCTCGGCGCCGCACAGGCCGCACCCGGTGCGGCCGGCGAGATTGCGCCGTTGCGCCTCCAACGCCCGAGCGCGCGTTGCATCGACATCCATGTAAAGCGCGATGCCATCACCCACCCGGTCTGTCTCGAACGCGTGAAGCTCCGCGGGCGTCTCAATCACGCCCTCGCTCAAGCTGAAACCGAGCGCGAAGTCTTCCAGATCCGCCGGCGAAGCCATCATCACCACGTGCTGAAGGCCGTTGTAGATCAACGCCAACGGCGTTTCCTCCGCCACGCTGTCGCGCGCCGGGGTCGGCTGACCGCCTTCCCAGCGCTCGAGCTGCACTTCACTGCAGGTCGCAAGCCATCGCGCGTGATCGTTCATCGGAGCACAGAGCGTATTCGTCGACGCGCCATCCTAGCACGGCCGGCAGGCGCTGAAAGCCTCAGCGCAGTCGTGGAGCCGCCGAAACACCCTGCACGCGTTGGGCGGAAGAGAGTGGGAGTCGAACCCACCAAGAATCGATTGACGACCCTTGCTGGATTTGAAGTCCAGCCGCCCCACCGGGGAACGCTTCTCTTCCCGCGCATTGCCGGGCGCAGCGGATTTTAACCCGCGGCAGACATGCGTTACAGACGTGAGCCAAAACGGTGAATGCAGGTAAAAACATCGTCGCATCGAAGTCAAAGCTTGCGCCATGGGAACGCTTCCTGCACACCATCAGTCGCGTCTTGTCCAACTTATGTGAAGCCGGAAACGCCGATGAGTGCAGAGCTCATGCAGATGGATCTACTCGACGAGAGTCTCACGCCGATTTGGATATCTCTGTTCCTGAGTATCGAGATTCCCGACGCTGAGGTACAGCACGCCTACGCTGACGGCAGACATCGGTTCCGCGTTGCCGGTGACGACTCCACATACGAAGTGGATCTCGAACAGCGCGTGCTGATCAAGATGGATTCAGAACAGCTCGCGAACGCGCTCGAGTTCGTGGTCGACCGGATTCTTTCCGGAACCGGACCGCGGCGCATGGCCGTGCGCGGCCCGTTCCCCTGCCACGCCGAAGCGGCCTGACTGTAATTTTTTCCCTTTCCCCGCTCCTGGCGCGGCTGCATCTTCTTCTCTGCAGTCTGTAGCATTTGCCACATCCCGAGCGCCGCGGCACCCCGGCTCGGGACTTCCTTCACGCACCGACACTGTCCGCCTGACGGGCTTCGCGCCGGCATATGTGCGAGGAGTGTCAAAACACCACGCTGCGGGAACGCTTAATGCTGCTTGACAGGCATGACCTTTTTCGGTCCACCTTCGTTCAACCAGTGTTAAAAGCAGCCGACACGGCACGGATTGGAAATAGCAATGTGTGCGAGATCCTGGAGCAGGCGAGGTCAGGATTCCCAGACACCTGGACGGATCGCTATCCGTCCGCCAGTGCGCTGGCGGCGCTTGTAGGAGCCATATCATGAGAGCCATTTCAATCGCACTGCTCTTGGCGCTTTCCTGCGCCGCATTCGCCCACGACAACGATCCGCAGATGGATGAAACGCCGGCGCTGGCCGCGATGCGCTATTGCCAGACCATCGGCGTTCGCGCAGCGTGGGGCGCTCAGGCGCGGTTCCTCGGCGCACCCGCCGTGTTCAAGTACATACCGGAAGCGCCGCTCAAGAAGATGTTCATGGGCGACGCCGAGATTCCGGGCGACGCGATTTATGTACTCGACACGCTCGATCTGGAGCAGCGCCGCCTGTACGAGGAGGTCGCCTTCGGCGGCTGGAAGGCGGCCGATGTGTGGGTCAAGGATGGCAAGGATCGCCCGGAGTTCGAGGTATTGGCCGCGGTGTTCTACCACAGCTGCAAGCAGGAGCTGACTGTCGGCGCCAAAGACTGAACGCCACAGTACCCCTCACGCCAACTTACCAGCAGTACCCGCCGCCCCGACCTTCTTCCGCTGGGGCGGCGTCAGCGGAACAGCGCCGGCTGGCGCAAGACGTGGGTATCTTTCACCCGCCGCGTGAAACCTGCGCGGTCGAAGAATTCCAGAATTTGAATGGCGAGCTTGCGACCGGTGCCGATGCGGTCGCGAAATTCAGCCGCGTTGATGCCGCCATTCCGTCCGCCAAGCTCGCGCACGATGTCGGCCAGCGCGGCTACCGCGCTCCGAGCGAAGTAATGGTCGTGCGCCACCGGATAGACCTCGCCCGTGCGAGCGACGCGCTTGAGCAGCTGGCGCATTGCGTCCTCCTCGAGCGGCAGCGTTCGAGCGAGGTCACGCACCCGCGGCGGCTGAAACGGCACCCGCTGCAATAACGGACCAACCCTTTCCCACAGCCTGTCCTCCCCCGCCGTCAGCCTGACGTGGTGATGCGGCGCGTGCAGCCAGGGCCCGGTCTGCGCGATACGGCCCTGCGACAGTAATTCCTCGACCGCGGCATCGAACACCGCCTGCGGCAATGCGGGCGCGCCGAGACGCCGCAGACGCTCACGGCTGACACCGACCATGTCCGCCGCGCGCTCATGCTCGGCCGCCAGCGCCGCCAGAGCTCGCTCCAGAAGCTGAGACCAGGCCGCGCCGGAAATCGCCAGCAGCGCATCGGGCGGCCCCGCCAAGCGCGCATCCGTCTGCTGTACCAGCGTCTGCATCTGCGACGCTACCAAGTTCCAAGTCCGAGCGAATCGCGTCACGTCTGTGCCATATGGACTGTGCTCCAGCGCTGCGCGCAGCCCGTCCTCGGGTGTCCCGCGCGCCCAGCCGCGCAGCAGCGCGAGGCGCGCCGCCCCACGGCGCCCGCGTGTCGGCGGAAACGGATCGAGCACCCTGCCTCCGCCAACTGTTCGCACGGCCGACTGATCACGCACAACGAAACGGTCGCCATGCAAAGCGCCGACTGTCCGATCCAGCACCAGCTGGGCAAGGCCAGTCCGCCCCGGCTGCAGCACTTGCTCCTCGAGCAACGCCACTCGACCCATCGCCTCCGCCGCGCCCAAGTGAAAATGCACTGGCGTCCAATGCGCAAGGGGCCGCCCCTCGGAGGCGAGCAGCGTCAACTCCACGTCGAGACGCTGTGTAGGTGCATGCACAGGGCGAGCGAGCACCCAGTGGCCGCGCTGCACACGGTTCTTGTCGAATCGGTCTCCCGCCAGATTGAGTGCGCAGCGCTGCCCGGCGCCGCCCATGACGGCCGGCCGGTTTTGTGCATGGATCGAGCGCACGCGCACCTCGCATCCCGGCGGCGACAGCACCAGCGTGTCCGCCACTGCCACCTGTCCCGAGAAGACCGTTCCCGTCACCACCGTGCCGGCGCCGGCCAACGTGAAGCAGCGGTCGATCGCCAGCCGAAAATGGCCTTGGCGTGACCGCGGCGGCAGGCGTGCCGCCTCGTGCTCCAAGTGGCTGCGCAGAGCGTCGACGCCTTCGCGCGTGACGCTCGACACCGGAAACACCGGTGCGCCGGCCAAAGCGGAGGCAGCGAGCAGGGCCTGGGTCTCTGTTTCGGCCTGCGCCGCGCGCTCCGCGCTCACCGCGTCGATCTTGGTGAGCGCGACTGCCCCGCGGTGCAGCCCGAGCAGATCCAGGATCTGCATGTGCTCGCGGGTCTGGGGCATCGGACCGTCGTCTGCAGCGACCACCAACAGCGCGAAGTCGATGCCGGTGGCGCCGGCAAGCATGTTGTGCACGAGCCTCTCGTGGCCAGGGACATCCACGAAACCGAGCACGTCGCCGCCGGGCAACGGCGTGTAGGCGTAACCCAGATCCAACGTGATCCCGCGGGCCTTCTCTTCCGGCAGACGGTCAGTGTCCACGCCGGTGAGCGCTTTCACCAGCGAGGTCTTGCCGTGGTCGATGTGGCCTGCGGTGCCGACGATCATTCGCTACAAGAGGAGCGCTTGCGCGGGCCGCCGCGCGCTATGATGAGCGCCGCCGAGCGGCCAACAGCGGTGCGTTCGAGAACGATTTCTAGTTTACCGCGCGCCATCGTCCGCACGCATGCTTCAGGGAGATCTCCGATGCTGACTTGGGGTACCGCGTATGTGATCAGCGAATGGCTGGTCCGTATCGCCATGCTGGTCTATGTGCCGCAGCGGCGCTCGCCAGCCTCTGCGCGAGCGTGGCTGCTGCTGATCTTCTTTCTGCCCGCGCTGGGTTTGGTGCTGTATGCGCTGATCGGGCGCGCGTACATTCCGCGCCGCCGCCTGGCAAAACAGGCGCGCGTCATCCAGTTGCTGCAGGCGACCCCCAAGGACCTGTCCGACACGGCACAGGTGCCGATGCCGGTCGAGATCGCGGAGGCAGCCCGTCTTGCACGCAACCTCGGCAGCTTCGACCTCGCGGGCGGCAATCGCATCGAGCTGCTGGATAACTATCAGGCATCGCTCGAGCGCTTGCTGCAAGACATTCAAGCTGCGCAGCACAGCGTGCATCTGCTGTACTACATCTTTGCGGACGACCGCACGGGATTGCGCGCAGCACAGGTGATCGAGCAAGCCGCCCGCCGAGGCGTGCGCTGCCGCCTGCTGCTCGACAGCGTCGGCTCGCGTCATGCGTTGCGCAAGGTCGCGCCGCAGCTGCGCGCGGCTGGCGTCGAGGTGGTAGCACTGCTGCCGTTGCGTCCGCTGCGGTCGGGCGGCGCGCGCCTGGACTTGCGCAACCACCGCAAGATCGCCGTGATCGACGGTCTGATCGGCTACGTCGGCTCGCAAAACATCGCGGACGACACAGCCAACCGCGGGCTGACCAACGAGGAGCTGGTGGTGCGCGTGGTCGGGCCTGTCGTGCATCAGCTTCAGGCCGTTCTTCTCGCCGACCGCTATGAGGAAACCGGCGAGGAGATCACCGATCGTGCTCTGTTTCCGCCGCCGCGGTTGGGGGGAAGCTGCGCCGCTCAGGTTCTGCCCAGCGGCCCCGGGCACCAGGAGGGGAACACGCAGCAGGTCCTGGTGAGCCTGATCTTCGGCGCACGCCGGCGCGTGGACCTGACCACGCCGTATTTCGTGCCCGATGCGACCTTCCTGACCGCCATGCGCACCGTCGCCGCGCGCGGCGTCGAGGTCAATCTGATCGCCTCACGCCATTCGAACAAGCCGGTGGTTCAGTTCGCGCAGCAGTCGTATTACGAGGATCTGCTGGCGGCCGGCGTCCGGATCTATCTGTACCGCGGCGCGTTCCTGCACGCCAAGTACACCGCCATCGACGAATCGGCGGCGCTGATCGGCTCGAGCAATCTGGATATCCGCTCGTTCGCGCTGAACAGCGAGGTGAGCCTGCTTGTCTATGACCCTCGGGTAGTGGGAGTGCTGCGCAGCATCCAGGACCGTCACATCGCAGACAGCGACGCGATCACGCTGTCCGGCTGGCGGCAGCGCAGCCCGGCAAGACGCTGGCTGCAGAACATGTGCCGCCTCACGGACACGCTGATCTAAGATTCCCTCTCCCCTCGCGGGAGAGGGGTAGGGTGAGGGGCCTCGAGCGAGAGGGCGGCAAGCTGCGCCGCGAACGCGGCTTCGTCCTCCAGGCAGCGCAAGTCGAGCCACAAGGCCTGCTCGGCGACGCGCCCCAGCACTGGAATCGGAAGTTCGCGCAGACGTTGATCCAAGGCTTTCAGCGCGGTGCCCGAACCGCGGCCGACCGCAAGCGGGGACACGACGAGAGCGGCGCTGGGGAGCAGATCGATCGGCAGCGAGCCGCTCCCGATCTGACTGCGGCACTCGCGCACATCGACGGACGCTCGCCCTTCCAGCGCCCGCTGCAGCGGCTCCAGGAGCCTGCGCGCGAGCGCCTCGATTTCGGCGGGCGGCCGCGCAAGCAGGCGCAACACCGGAAGCCGCTGCGCCAGTGTTTCGGGGTTCCGGTACAAGCGCAGCACCGCGTCGAGCGCTGCCAGCGTCATCTTATCGACGCGCAGCGCACGTTTGAGCGGGTTCTTGCGGATCCGCGCCACGAGCTCTTGGCGGCCGATCACGATTCCGGCCTGCGGTCCGCCCAGCAGCTTGTCGCCGCTGAACGCGACGATGTCTGCACCTGCCTGGATGGACTGCGCAGGTGTTGGCTCCCTGGGCAGACCGTACTGCGCGAGGTCGGTGAGTGAACCGCTGCCGAGGTCCACCATCATCAGCACCCCCTGCCGGTGCGCAAGCGCTGCGAGATCCGCTTCCGGCACCGACGCGGTGAAGCCCTGAATCGCGTAGTTGCTGGTGTGGACCTTGGCGATCAGCGCCGTTTTCGCTCCGAGAGCCTGCTGGTAGTCGCGCAGGTGCGTGCGGTTGGTGGTGCCGACCTCGACCAGCTTGGCCCCGGCGCGCGCCATGATCTCGGGCAGGCGAAACGCCCCGCCGATCTCGATCAGCTCGCCGCGCGACACGACGACCTCCTTGCGTTGCGCGAGCGTGTTGAGGGTCAGCAGCACTGCAGCGGCATTGTTGTTCACCACCGTCGCAGCTTCCGCGCCGGTCAGCTCGCACAGCGCGGCTTCGACCAGGTCATCGCGATCGCCGCGCGTGCCGGACACGAGATCGTATTCGAGATTCACGGCCGAGCGCATCGCCGTCGCCACGGCCTGGACCGCCTCTTCGGGCATGAGCGCGCGCCCGAGATTGGTGTGCAGTACTGTGCCGGTGAGATTGAACACGCGCCGCAGGTGCGGCTGCGCCGCCGCTTCCAGTCGCCGGCGCAACTCGACAGCAATCCATTGCTCGCCATCCGGCCAGACCGCCGATGGCAAAGCGCCGTCGAGGATCGCGCGGCGCTTGTCGGCGAGCAGCGCGCGCACTGCGTGGCTTACCGCGAGACGTCCGTGGTCTTCGATCAGCCAAGGAGTGAACGCAAGCCCAAGCACTCGATCGACCGAAGGCAGCGCTGCCACACCGGCCCGCGGGCTGAGGAGGGATGAAGGATGGGGTTTGTCCAACGCAGCGGCTCCGTGCAGGCGACCGATTGTACCGCCCTCGCCGCCTGGTACGTCACTCGCGGTACCCCGGTCGGCGCCGGCAAGCGACAGCTCTTGAGCCCGCTCAGGGCGAGCCCGGGAGAAACAGCAAGTTCGGGCCGATCCGGTTGTAGCCTTCCTGGTCGACCAGCATGTCGAGAGCGAGCGACGCGAGATCGTCGGCGGCAGGCACCAGCGAGGTATCCTTCTCCAGATAGAAGATCTTGAGATAGGTCTTGCACTCGTCGCAGCACTCGGCCTTGACAGCTTCGCTCGCTGCTTCGATGTTGAAGTACGAAATGCCTTTGGTCGATCCGCACGCCGAGCACTTGACGCGCACCATGTGCCACTCGGACGCGCAGAGCGAGCACAGCAGGTACCGCAGGCCCTGCTGCGCGCCTCCTATGCGGATCACGCTGGCAACCGGGTGCGACCCGCAGACCGGGCACAGGCCGATCTGCGCCGGCATTACGGTCGCGCGCTCGCCGAGCTGCAATGCCATCTTGACCCAGTACACCTGCAGCGCAGCCGCGATGAACGGCGCCTCGGCCGCGTCGAGTTCGGAGTAGGCGCCTTCCAGCAGATCCCCGGCCGCCTGTTCCAGATCCTCGGCGCGTTTGATGCGCAAGCGCTCGAGGACTTCCACCGCCTCGGTCGGAAGTGCGTCAGGACCCAGCCTGGCGACGATCTGCGCGAGCGCATCTCGCCAGAGCGCGGCACGCCGGTGACCGTCTACGGAGAGCGCGGGGAGCCCGTGCTCGCGACAGTGCAAGAGCGTGCGCTCGTCCGGCAGCGATGGGACGGGAAGCGAGCGAAGCACATCGGCCTGCGCTCTCGACAGGTTTGCGGCGAAGCGCAGGTACTGCGCAAGCGCATGTCCGGCGGCGAGCGCGGTCAGGCGCTCCTCGCGCTCGGTGAACACGTCGGCCTGCACCGGGCGAAACGCCGGAATGTCGGGGATCTGGCCGCCGATGGAGCCGTCTTGGATGATGTCTGAAGACATTTGAGCTTGGGGAACTCGTCAGCCCGCAGTCCCCTCACCCCAGCCCTCCCCCGGGAGCTAGTGTTTTGCGCCTTCCCGCAGGGGGAGAGGAGTCACTCTGGATCCCGGCTTGCGCCGGGATGACGGGCCGTGGCAATCGTTACTTCGGATTGCTCCCGCCCGTCACTTGCTTGTACCAGCCGGGGTGATGCTTCTTCGCCCAGGCGGGCGTGACATAGCCGCGCATCATCGCGCGCACGCTGCCCTTGACCCAGATCGCCGCGTACACGTGCACGATGATGCCGAGAATCAGCAGGAACGCGGCGAGCGCATGCAGCACGACCGCAATGCGGATGACCGTGATGTTGAAGACGGGCGCGAAGTAAGGGCGCCAGATGACGATGCCGCTCAACAGCAGCACGGTGAGGCACCCGACCATCAACCAGAACAGCACTTTCTGTCCCGCGTTGTAGCGCCCCACCTCCGGCAGCTTATCCTCGCGGTTGTTGATAACGTCCTGCCATTGCTTCAGCCACTGCTCGTCGTTCTTATCGAGATAGTTCTGGCGCCAGAAGCGCAGCGCCAGCCCGGCGAACGCTGCAAACATCACCAGGCCGATGAACGGATGCAGGATGCGCGTCCACGGTCCGCCCCCGAAAAGGTTCGTCAAGAAGAACATGGAGGGATGGAACAGCGCCAGTCCGGACAACGCGAGCAGCACGAAGGTGATGGCCACCAGCCAGTGGTTGATACGGTCGGAGGACTCGTAGCGCTCGATCATGTTGGCCTTGTTCATTTGCGCTCCTTCTCGTCTTCCTCGACCTCGTTGGGCCCGACCTTCACGTAGTGGAAGAACGTGCCTACCGCGGCCAGTCCAAGCGCCAGAAGCGCGATGGGCTTGGCCGCGCCTTTCCACAGGCTCACCCACGGGCTCACCTTCGGATCTTTGGGCAACCCGTACAGCTCGGGCTTGTCGGCGTGCTGCAGCACGTACATCACGTGCGTGCCGCCGACGCCTGGCGGATCGTACAGGCCGGCCTGCTGGAAGCCGCGTTCCTTGAGGTCGGCGATGCGCTCGTCGGCGTGCTCGATCATGTCCTGCTTGGAGCCGAACACCAGCGCCCCGGTCGGGCAGGTCTTGATGCAGGCCGGCTCCAGCCCAACCGCGACCCGGTCCGAGCACAGGGTGCACTTGTAGGCCTTCCCGTCCTTCTTGGAGATGCGCGGGACGTTAAACGGGCAGCCCGTCACGCAGTAGCCGCACCCGATGCAGTTCTCTTCATGGAAATCGACGATGCCGTTCGAATACTGCACGATCGCGCCGGGAGACGGGCACGCCTTCAGGCAACCCGGATCTGCGCAGTGCATGCAGCCGTCTTTGCGGATCAGCCACTCGAGCTTGCCATCCGGCTCGACCTCGAAAAACTTCATCACCGTCCAGGAGTTCTCGGTGAGGTCGCGCGGGTTGTCGTACGTTCCTGTATTGGTCCCGACCGCGTCGCGCAGATCGTTCCATTCCATGCACGCACTCTGGCACGCCTTGCAGCCGATGCACTTGCTGATGTCGATCAGCTTGGCGAGCTCGATCGCCTGGCGCTGATCGGGCGGCTGCGTGGTGGTGGCGGAGCGGCGCTCGATGTCGAGAGATTGCAGTGCCATGGTCTAGACCCTCTCGACGTTGACCAGGAACGCCTTGAACTCCGGCGTATTGGCGTCAGCGTCGCCGACGAACGGCGTCAGCGTGTTGGCGAGGTAGCCGGGTTTGGTCTGCCCCTTGAAGCCCCAGTGAATCGGGATGCCAACGGTGTGCACCCGCTTACCCTCCACGTCGAGCGACCGGATGCGCTTGGTCACCACCGCCACAGCCACGATCTCGCCGCGCTTGGAACGCACTCTGATCTTGTCGCCGGGCCTCACGCCCTTCTCCTTGGCCAGCTCCTCGCCGATTTCGACAAACTGCTCCGGCTGCAGGATCGAGTTGATGAGCGCGTGCTTGGTCCAGTAGTGGAAGTGCTCCGTGAGCCGGTACGTTGTGGCGACGTAGGGAAAGTCCTTCGCTTCGCCGAAGTTCTCCCGGTCATCCTTGAACACGCGGCAGCCCGGATTGTTGCGGGCGAGCGGGTTGTCAGGATGCAGCGGGTTGCTCGGCAGCGGAGACTCGAACGGCTCGTAATGCTCGGGGAACGGCCCTTCGACCATCTGATTCACGGCGAAGAAGCGAGCCACGCCCTCGGGATTCATGATGAACGGGCCTACCCCCTCGTCGGGCGCAGCGTCCGGCCTCATGTCAGGCACGTCCACACCGGCCCACTTCTGTCCGTTCCACGCGATTACCTTGCGCTTCGGGTCCCATGGCTTGCCCGCGGGGTCGCAGGAGGCGCGGTTGTACAAAATACGTCGGTTTGCCGGCCAGGCAAACGCCCAGCCCAAGGTGCTGCCCAGGCCGCTCGGGTCCGAGTTGTCGCGGCGGGCCATCATGTTGCCTTTGCTGGTCCAGGCGCCGGTGAACAGCCAGCAGCCCGAAGAGGTCGTGCCATCGTCCTGGAGCTGCCCGAAGCCGTCCAACTGATCGCCGGCCATGACCAGCACCGTCTGCTTCTTCGGGTCCTTCGGATCCATGACATCGGCCAGCGCCTTGCCGTTGTATTCCTTCGCCAGCTCTTCTGCCGACGGCGCATCGGCGATGACATATGGCCATGTCAGGTTCACAACGGGGTCCGGGAACGCGCCGCCCTCCTTCTTGTACAGGTCGCGCACCTTCAGGAACAGGCCGCCGATGATCTCGTTGTCGCCCTTGGCCTCAGCAGGAGGGTCGGCGCCTTTCCAGTGCCACTGCAGCCACCGGCCGCTGTTGACCAGTGAGCCATCCTCCTCCGCGAAGCAAGTGGACGGCAGCCGGAACACCTCCGTCTGGACCCTGGACGAATCGACCTTGTTGTACTCGCCGAAGCTGCGCCAGAACTCGGAGGTCTCGGTCGCGAGCGGGTCGATGATGACCAGATACTTGAGCTTGGACAGCGCCTCGCCCAGCTTGCGCTTGTCCGGGAAGGCAGCGAGCGGGTTGAAGCCCTGGCAGAAGTATCCGTTCACCTTCCCCTGGTACATGTCCTCGAATACCTGCAGCACGTCGTGGGACTTATCCAGCTTGGGCAGCCAGTCGAAGCACCAGTTGTTGTCCTTCGTAGCCGCGTTACCCCACCACGCCTTCATCAGGCTCACGTGGAACTTGGGATAGTTCTGCCAGTAGCTCATCTGGTTCGGACGCAGCGGCTTGATCGTCCGAGCCTTGATGTAGTCCTCGTAGCTATGCTCTGCGTCGCGCGCCAGCGTGAGATAACCCGGTA
>DATJZQ010000175.1:0-4993 GCA_035499005.1 Burkholderiales bacterium
ACAGCAGGCGCGACAGTCTCCACTGAGCGCGCTGGCATCGCGCCCAGGCAGAGAGCCAGGGCAGAGAGCCAGAGGACCAGGAGATGCGGGTGGCGCAGGGCGGGCGCGTGCATGGCGGCTAGGCGCTATTGCACCACTTCAGGCGTTCCCTGTCATCTCGCGCAAAGCGATATGCGGGAGTGCTGGCGCTGACCCGTCACCAGGTGTTGTCAAGTCACTTCAGGTCGATGCGCCGCCAGGCGCCCGAGCGCCAGCGCAGGAACATCGCGGACGCGAGCGCGAAGGTATACAGCAGCAGGGCGCTCCACCCGCCAGCCGCGCCCAGGCCGAACTGAGGAAGGAAGTGCACCCAGCCCTGGCCCGGCGCGAAGCTCAGCATGTGCGCAAGCGGCACGAAGCACAGCCATGACAGCAGCAACACCATGAGCGCAGGCACGCGCACGTCGCCAGCGCCGCGCAGGCAGAAGCTCGCGCCCAGGTTGAATCCGTCGAAGATCTGGTAGGCGGCGGCGATCCACAGCAGCGTATACGCGAGGTGCAGCACCTGCTGCGCGTGCGGGTCCGAGTTCGACACGAATAACGGCAGCAGCCAGGGCCCTGCGAGCGCGAGCGCGACGCTGACCAGTCCCATATAGGCGACCGTCAGCCCGATCGCGGCGTTGCCGACGCGTGTCGCCCAGCCGCGCTCCCCGGCGCCGATCGACTGGCCCACCAGCGTGGTCCCGGCCAGTGCGAGCCCGATCGCCGGCATGTACGCGATCGACGTCATCATCATCACGATCTGGGTCGCCGCGCCGGCCGCCGCACCGAGGCTCGCCTGCATCATCTGAAACAGCGCGATGCCGATGAGGTCCACCGCCGGCAGCAACCCCATGGGAACCCCCAGCCCGAGCGCGCGTCGGACCTCCGCGGAGTCGGGGCGCCAGCAGAGGTGCGAGGAGAAGTCGCGGCACAGGTCGCGGCTCAGGAACATGCTCATGCCGACAGCCACCCCGACGAGCTGTGCAGCCCCGGTGGCCCATGCGGAGCCTGCGACGCCCAGCCCCAGCTCGAAGATGAACACCTGATTCAGGAGCGCGTTCACCGTTGCCACGGTGAGCATCATCGCCAGCGTCACTTTCGTGCGGCCGATGCCGTTGAAGAAGCTGGACACAGTCCACAACGCGACGCCGCCGATCGCGCCGAGCAGCCGCGGAAACCAGAATTGCAGCGCGAGTGTCTCGATCTCGGGCGCGAGGCTGAACGACGCGACCAGCGGCTTCCCGCAGAGGGAGACCAGCAGAAAAAGCGGGCTCACCAGTAGCACAGCCCACAGGCCGGCCCACGTGATTCGCGCAGCGCGCACGCGGTCGCCCGCGCCGTAGGCCTGCGCAACCAGGGTCTGCACGGCCATGGCGACGCCGCCGAACAGCAACACAAAGACGATCACGAACCAATATACCGCTCCGACCGCGGCCGTCGCGTCAGTCGAGATGCGTCCGAGGAACCACGTGTCGGTGAGGTTCAGGACAGCCTGGATGCTGCTGTTGAGAAACAGCGGCGCAGCCAGCACGGCCACAGCGCGGTAGTCGACATGGGGACGGCCAGCCGCATCGCGACTGAGGGCAGGAAGCGGCTGTGCGACTGCCTCGAGGGCGTGGGGCGCGGAGTCCATGGTGTCTGGCAGCGGCGGCGTATACCCAGGATGCTCTGATGCGTGCCTGGATGGCGGCCGGGAGAGGGCGCGAACTATAGCAGAAACGAAGCGCTGCTGACGTCGTTGGTTGGCGCAAGACGCGAGCATGATCACCGCGTTGGTCGCTTCAAGAAGCCGTGGATTGAGAGCGGCGCAGACCTCGGCGTCCACCACTGTTAAACGTCGTCTGGTTAGCGCGGCGTGGATGCCGGTGATCAATTCAACTTTGGTGTCCCGAAACCGATATCCTGATGAAACCGTGCGCACGGCGATGGGCCCAGCAACTCGCTTCAAGTGCGCAGTGCCGCTGGTCGCACCGAAGGAGGCAAACCATGGTTTGCAAACGGGCAGGGGTGTTGCGCAGTTTCACGACCTTGTCGGTCGTCTTACTCGTCTGCGGCCCGGCGTGCGCCGGAACCATCACGGGCGGTCTCGCGTTCCCGGGAGATGCCATCCCGGAATTGACCGTCATCGCCGTCGACCAGACCACGGGAAGGCAGTACCGCGTCGAGACCGCTGCCGGTCAGCGCAGCTATCGGATCGATGTCACCCCGGGACGCTACATCGTGTTCGCCGTGCCGCATGGCCCTGGCGTGGAAGACGAACCGGGCGAGACGCCGTTGCGCGGCGCGTACAGCGCTTTCAGCCAGTGCGTGCTGACCACGCCCGATCGCGCCGTGGCGGGGCAGTGCCAGGACCATCAGCTGCTCATTATCGAAGTCGGCGAAAAAGATACGCGCAGGCGCATCGACCTGTACGACTGGTATCTGCCGGAAGAAGAGAAGGCCAAGGTGCTCGCCGTCAAGCCCAATGCGCGTTGAGGGGCCACAGCGAAATGTGTGATCCGCGTTTGCGTCGGGAGACGCGGCTGTGCTGAAAGTTCTCTTGTTTCCCGTCGTGTGGTTGGCTTGCAGTGTTGCCGCAGCCGCCGACTTGAGTCCGTGCCTGCTCAAAGCATCCGACCTCGCACCCGTGCTCGGGCACATGCCGCTCGAGGGACGCGCGGAGCGCGATCCCCTGGGCGTACCGATGTGCGTATACGAGATGAAGGGGGAAACGGGGCGCCGCTTTCTGCTGCTGGTGCACGCCCAGTCGTGGGATCGCAAGCGCTTCGAGCAACGCGTTACTCTCGCCGAGGGCAGCGGGATACGCAAGGCTCAGGTTCTGCCCGGCGTTGGCGACGCGTCTTTCTTCGTTCCGGGCGTCGCGGGAACACTAGCTGGCAACCGCTACATCGAAATGAACGGCCTCAAAACCGCGGCGGTGCGCCCGGTGCAGCCGGACGAAGTGACCGCGCTGCTCAAGCTCGCGGTCGAACGCCTGCCCAAGAGCTGAACCGGCGCTAGCACAGCAGGCGGCGCCCGATCTTGGGAAAGCGCCCGGCCTGTGGGAAGATGGCGGCTCCCGCCTCAGATGAGCCGCCAATGTCCAAGACCGTCGACTACTACTTCTCGCCCATGTCGCCCTGGACCTATCTGGGGCACTTGCGCTTCGCAGGCATGCTTGCCCGCTTCGAAGCCAGGGTCAAGGTCAAGCCGGTCGACTACGGCCGCATCTTCCCGGTCTCGGGCGGATTGCCGCTGAAGCAGCGCGCAGCGCAGCGGCAGGCATACCGCTTGACTGAATTGCGGCGCTGGCGCGAGCATCTCGGGGTGCAACTCAATCTCGAGCCGAAGTATTTCCCCTACGCGACCGAGGCGGCCTGTTGCATGATCATCGCCGCCGATCAGAAGCGCGGCGCCGATGCCGCGATGCAGCTGGCCTACGGCATCATGCAGGCGTGTTGGATGCAGGAGCGCAACTGCGCGGATGCCGCGACCCTGGGCCAGATTGCGGCAGCCGCCGGCCTGGACGACGTCGAACTACGGGCGCAGGAACGCGAGGCAAAGGCGGCGTACGATGCGTACACACAGGAGGCGATCGATCGCCAGGTGTTCGGAGCACCGACCTACGCGGTCGATGGCGAGCTGTTCTGGGGGCAGGATCGCCTCGACTTCGTGAAGCGGGCGCTGGCGGGCTAGCCTCCCTGGGGCGCGGAGACAAACGATGGCGGGAGGCATGTTGAAGGGCAGGGTGGCGATGGTGACCGGCGCGGCCGGCGGCTTCGGTACTGTACTCGCGCGCGCACTGCTGGCGGAGGGCGCGAGCGTCGCAGCGCTCGACGTGAACGAGAGCGGACTCGCTGTCCTCGGGCGCGCCGTGACAGCCGAAGAAGGCAAGCGCTTGCTCGTGATGGGGACCGACGTCTCCGACTACGCAGCCTGCGAGCGCGCGGTCGCTGCGACCATCGGCAAGCTGGGCGGCCTGCACATCGTCGTGAACAACGGAGCGCTCGGAATGGGCGCGATTCGTACCGATCACATGGTCAAGCTGGTGGGCATCCGGGAAATCACGCCCCAGACGTGGCAGCGGTTCCTCTCTGTAAACCTGACCGGCGCCTGGAACATGACACGTGCTGCGATCGGGCATCTGCTCGATCAGCGCTGGGGCCGCATCGTCAATATCACGACCAGTTTCTTCACCATGCTGCGCGGCGGCTTCCATCCCTACGGTCCCAGCAAGGCCGGCCTCGAGGCCATGGCTGCGGGACACGCGCAGGAGTTCGCCGGCACCGGCGTGACGGTCAATGTCGTGGTCCCCGGCGGCCCGTCCGATACGCCGATGGTCCCTGCCGAGTCGGGCTTCGACCGCAAGGATTTGATCCCGCCCGGCGTGATGGCTCCTCCGATCCTGTGGTTGTGCTCGGCCGCGGCTAACGGCATCACGGGCAACCGCTACGTCGCGGCTCACTGGGACACGACCAAGTCCCCGCAAGAGGCGGCGCAAGGCTGCAGCGCGCCGATTGCGTGGCCGGACTTGGCCGCGAGCCCGGTATGGCCAGGCGGCAGACCGGGCGCCTGACCGTGGCACGGTGAATTGGCGCGTCAACGCAATAGCCGGCGGGTCGCGGCGTGCGACCGGGAGGTGAGCGGTGCGATGGGAAGATGAAAGGCGCAGCGAGAACGTCGAAGACGAGCGCGGGGCTTCGTTCGGCGGTGGCGGCATCAAGTGGGCGGGAGGCGGCATCGGCGCGATCGTCGTCGTGGTCATCGCGCTGCTCATGGGAGTCGATCCGAGCCAACTGCTGCAGCAGATACCGTCCAGCAGCTCGGTCGCGCCCTCGACCGGTCCGGTGCGCAGTTCGCCCGAGGAGGATCGGCTCAAAGACTTCGTCTCGACAGTGCTGGCCTCTACGGAGGACACCTGGGGCGAGATGTTCAAGGCGAGCCAGCGCACCTACGTCGAGCCCAAGCTCGTGCTGTTCTCCGGCGCTGTGCA
>DATJZQ010000176.1:0-6928 GCA_035499005.1 Burkholderiales bacterium
GCCGGTGACCTCCGGCATGCGCGCAGCGTGGGCGCTCCTCACGACCCCGAGGGCCGCCTGCAGCCGCGCTTGCGCGAGATCCAGGTCGGGGGAACCGCGCAGCCCCTCGCCGATGAGCGCATCGAGCTGCGCATCGCCATAGGCGCGCCACCAACCATCCCCCGGCCACGCTGCAGGAGGAGCGGTGAAGGAGTTAGAGCTGCCGAGCTCCTCGACCTTTTTCAGAGTCGGCGCGGAGTCCGTGCGGGGAAGCGGCGCACAGCCTGCGGCCGCCAACAGGCTGGCGGCGAGCAGCAGCTTGACCATCCGCCCGCAGCGCGCGGAAGAGCCGGTGGTGTCTTGCATAGCAGTCATCTCCGATTACCGTACTGTTCGGTACAGTTTAGTTACACTCAGAAGCGTTGTCAACGGTGCGCACGCGGTGCCCGCCGAACAACGCGCGCCGGGTGCATGGAGGTTTCCTGTGAGTGAATCACCGTGGCGGGCCGTTTGGGGTCGGGTCCCGCTCCTGTGATGCCCTGGCTCTATTCGGGTCCGCAGATCTCGCGACTCACAGACACCGTTCGGTCGCTATTCCCTTGACCGAACGCTGGGTTCACGCGTAAACTGTACTTTATGGTACTGTTTTGAAAGAGCTATTGAACCCGCTCGAAGCTGACACCCACGTGAAGAAGAGCGACACCAAGCGGCAAGCCATCCTGGACACCGCCTACCGGTTGTTCCGGACGCAGGGGTTCGAACGGACCTCGGTTGGCGAGATCACCGCCGCGGTCGGCGGCTCCAAGGCCACCATTTACAGCCACTTCCCCTCCAAGGAGGAGCTGTTCGTCGAGTGCATGATGGCGGCGGTTGAAAACTACATGGCGGGGACTTTGAAGCACCTCGACGCAGCGAGTGCCGATCCAGCCGTTGCGCTTTATGACTTTGGCAGAAGCTTCCTGAGCTTCATCTGCTCGCCCGAACAGCTGGAAGTGCGGCGGCTGATGATCGCGGAGGCGGCGCGCTCTGGCACCGGTAAGCTTCTCTTCGACAAGATCAGCGTGCTGCGAAGCCACGTATCCGCATTCATGTCCGCGGCCATGGCGTCCGGGACGCTGCGCCGGGATGACCCCCTGCTTGCCGCCGATCACCTCGGTGCGTTGCTCGAAGCGGAGATGCTCGAACCCCTGCTGTTGCAGGTGCGTGAAGGGTCCCCCGACGAGAAGGAGGTAGCGCTGGCCGCCAAGCGGGCCGTGGCCGCCTTCCTCAGG
The DNA here is from genome assembly GCA_035499005.1 of Burkholderiales bacterium. Taxonomy (GTDB): domain Bacteria; phylum Pseudomonadota; class Gammaproteobacteria; order Burkholderiales; family SHXO01; genus SHXO01. Next base: position 1,251 of record DATJZQ010000176.1, read on the forward strand.
GCTTACTCGCCTGCTCGCCGGCAACTGAAGCCGCTGCAAACTCGATCGAAGCAGCGGGGAGTAGCGTAAGAGTCGGCCGAGTTCCCTCCCTCAACAGGCCGCCCGGCGCGATTGCCCCGGGCGCACCAAGCGCCTTGCAGCTGCATACGCTCAGAACTAAACTGTACCGGTCGGTTCTAATAAATCGCTTGCCCATGAAGACGAAGACTGAAGCGAAACGTCAGGCCATCCTCCACGCGGCCGCCGAGGTCTTCCGGGAAGTCGGATTCGAACGCGCTTCCATGTCGGAGATCCGCTCGCGGATCGGCGGCTCCAAAGCGACGTTGTACAACTACTTTCCCTCGAAGGAGAAGCTGTTCTTCGAGGTCATGTATCAAGCTAAGGAACTTGAACTGGGTGCGATCGTCGCCGCCCTCGATCCCGACGCACAAGATTTGAAGCAGGAGCTCATACACTTCGGACAAAAGCTACTGCCCGCACTGTATTCTCCTGAAACCATCGCAATACGTCGGCTGGCGATAGCAGAATCGGGTCACTCCGACATTGGCAGGGTCGTTTTCGAGGGATCGACCGCTCCCATGGAAAAGCAGGTAGCTGAATTCCTCAGAAAAGCAATGAAACGGGGCGTGCTACGCAGCGCCGATGCCAAGATCGCCGCGATGCAGCTGCTCAGCCTGCTTGAATCAGAGCTGTTGCAACGGGTGCTACTGGGAGTCGCGGACTCGGTGAAGCCAGAGGCCTTGAAAGGCAGCGTACGGCGCGCGGTCGAGGTATTCCTCTGCGGGTACGAGCGCCGCTAGTGGGCGCTCGCTGCGGCTGATCTCACAGCATCGAGTTCGCCCCGCTGGGTACGATAGGGCTCGACCGAAGGCCGTGAGAGTTCCAGATGCTTCTCCGGGACTGCGTCGCCCGCCCTGGGTACCCTCGCGGCAGGAGGTATCGCTTGCCTCAAGCGCTTGCACTGGCTGCCCAGATGGTTGCGACGTTTGCACTTCTGGTAGTGCTCGCCCTTAGTCTATTCGTCCTTGGTCTCGCGTTGAGGAGAAGCAACCGGGTCGAGTGTTCCGTACAAACTCGGGATCAGTGAACTCAGAGGCCGCCAACTTCGCACTGCCCAAAGATCACGTACGCCCCCAAGCGGTCGGCGATCGTGATGGTAACCTTCCCCGTCCCACGCCGGACGATTGCACTCCACGCGAATTTGTCGGCCGTACCCTGTAGCTGCAGCTGCTCATTGTTGAGCACCGAGTTGGCAATGGTAACAACTCGGTACGATAAGGCGCCTCGACGGTCTTTTTTGTCACATCGATGGTCATGACACGTGGCGGGTCGGATTCGGGCTTGACCCTGCTGCACGCTTTGCCTGGCTCGCAACTGTAAGCGGCCGCGGGGGTACACTGAGGGGTGCAGACCCGTTGAAATCGGCCGCCCCGACCGTAACCGAAAAGAACAGGCCGATGAGGCTCGCGCCCTGGCCGGCAAGGTACGATGCGCATGTGTGGCGCAGGTCGTGAAAGCGGAAATCTTCGATGCCCGCGGCCTTGAGCACCTCGTGCCAGTAGCTGTCGAAGTGCACGTACGGCTCGTCAAGACCATTCAGCGCGGGAAACACGTACCGACTGCGGGCACTGTTTTGCAGCCTCAGTGCCCGCAGCACTAAATATGCAGGGACGGGAATAAGAAAAAAGCACTTCGGGCTGTCACACTACGAAGTGCTTGTTTATCGGGAGATTTGGTGGGCCGTGTAGGGATCGAACCTACGACCAAGAGATTAAGAGTCTCCTGCTCTACCAGCTGAGCTAACGGCCCATTAGGGGTGGACGATGGGACTCGAACCCACGACAACCGGGATCACAACCCGGGGCTCTACCAACTGAGCTACGTCCACCGTCCGTCCCATGCGGTGCGGCTGGCGTGCCCGGCAGGACTCGAACCTGCGACCCTCGGCTTAGAAGGCCGATGCTCTATCCGCCTGAGCTACGGGCACGATTCCCGATCGCCCCTCGCCGGCCCCGCCGCATTGGGGGCGCGAATCATACGTAAGTGGCTTAAGGAGCGTCAATTTATACCTTGGCGTGAGCCTAGCGTAGCACTGTCCGCCGCCCAGCCGGCTGAAATGGCGGGCCTGGCGGCCGCGTTTGCTTTGCTACACTTAATAAATAGATCCCCCGGATGAGCAGATGAAGGCAGCGAACACGCAGGCATCGCCGACAGCGGTTTCCGGCAGGGCCGGGTCTGAGCCCGCGGTGGCGGCCGGTGTCTCCGCGCAGCAGCTCGCACTCACCCAGCTGCGCGGTCACCTGACCGACTGGATGCGGCACGAACCGGGAGCGAGACGCGGTGCCGATCCGGAAGAACTGCACCAGCTACGTGTCTCAGTGCGCCGCATCGAGGCCACCCTCGGGCTCTTCAGGCACCAGCTGCCCTCACGCCTGGTGAATGCCCGCAAGAGCGCCAAGGGTGTGCTGCGCGGGCTCGGCGCCGTGCGCGACCTGGACGTCCAGCTGGCGGAGCTGCGCACCTACTGCGCGAAGCTGCCTGCCGGCGAGCGAGCCGCCGCCGCACCGCTCGAGGCGCGGCTCGAGACGGAGCGCGCCACCGCGCGTGCCCGCATGCTCGGGATGCTGGACTCGGAAGCCACACGGCGCTGGCTCGAGACCCTCAATCTCGCGACCGCTGATCTGAGCACGGCGGCATCACCGGAGGCCCCTCGGGCTGCCACCGTGATGCCGGAGCGCGTGCGCGCTCGGTTTCGCAAGCTGAAGAAAGCCGTGCGCAGCCTGGACAAGCAGTCCTCGATGGAGGCCTATCACCGCGTGCGTCGCCGCGCCAAGCAGCTGCGCTACGCCATCGAGTGCGGCGGCGAGCTCTTCGGCAAGAGCGCCGACGGCATGCTCAGGTCGCTGCGGCGCCTGCAGGACGGGCTCGGCGCCCAGCAGGATGCGCACATGGGAAAGCTGCGCCTCGCTTCGCTGGCGGCCGACGGAGTGCCATTGCCGCCGGAGACGCTCTTCCTCATGGGTCGGCTCGCCGAGCACCACCTGGATGAGACGCGCAAGGCCCACAAGACGCTGGCGCGGACCTGGCGCAGGGTCCGGGGGCGACGCTGGAAAGGGCTGCGGGCGCGTATGCAGGAACTCAGCGACTCGGCGAGCAAGGCCGGGCCGGAAACTGCTTCACCGGATCTACCGGAGCCGCCGCCTGCCGAAGAAGCACTCGCGCCAGCCTCGGGCGCGCTGCGCCACTGACCAGGCGTGGCCGATGGAGCTGCTGCTCGTGCGGCACGCCCTCGCCTTCGAGCGCAATGCGCGGCGCTGGCCGGACGACGGCGAGCGTCCGCTCTCGCCACGCGGCATCGCGCGCGCGCAACGCGCCGCAGCGGGACTAAAGCGGCTCACCGAGCCACCCGGGCGGGTGCTCACGAGTCCGCTGCAGCGAACCCTGCAAACCGCCGCAATCCTCACCCGCCATGCCCACTGGCCGAGGGCTGAGCCGTGCAACGCGCTGCTGCCCGGCTCGGCCGCCGAGGAGCTGCTCGCGCTGCTCGCGCGCATGAGCAGTGCCCGTATCGCCGCGGTGGGCCATGAGCCCGACCTCGGCGAATTTCTCGGCACCTGTCTTGGCGCCGCGGGACGGGGCCTCTTCACGTTCCGCAAAATGGGAGTGGCGGCCGTCGAATTTCGCGGCCGACCCGGGCCCGGGCGCGGTCGGCTGCTGTGGTTCGTCGCGCCCCGCGTGCTGCGCGCGGCGCGCTGAAGCGTACTGGACTTCAGTGCGCGCCGGAGGCGGCCGCGGCGCCCCCACTCTTCGCACCTGTCGGGCGTGCCACCCAGACGAGCCCGATCAGCAGCAGGAACAGCACGCCGGAAACGTAGAAGATGTCGTTGGCAGAAAGCATGAACGCCTGCGAGTCGACCAGGCGGTTGAGGAGCTCGTAGCTCTGATTCGCCCCCAGGCCACCCGCATGCATCGTCCCCAGAGTCTGCGCCGTCACCGGGGCGCCGGGGTCTAGGTGCTCGACCAGCTGCGCGTGGTGCAGCGTGGCACGACGGTCCCACAGGGTAGTGGTGATCGAGGTGCCGAACGAGCCGGCGGTGATGCGGGCGAAGTTCGACAGCCCCGAAGCCGCCGGGATGCGCTCCGGCGGCAAGCCCGACAATGAGATCGACATGAGCGGAATGAAGAACGCCGCCATGGCCGCCCCCTGGATGAGCGTGGGCAGCAGCAGCGTGCCGAGCGAAGCGTTGGTGTTGAAATGCGCGCGCATGAACAGCACCACCGCGAAGACCACGAAGGAGATGCTCACCAGCATGCGCGGATCGAAGCGGTCGCTGAAGCGCCCGATCACGGGCGACAGTGGGATTGCCAGCAGCCCCACGGGTGCCAGCACGACGCCGGCGAGCGTGGCCGTATAGCCCATGTACTGCTGCAGCCACAGGGGCAGCAGCACGACGTTGCCGAAGAAGAGCCCGTATGCCACCAGCAGCGCCAGTGTCGCGACCGTGAAGTTGCGCCTGCGGAACAGGCTCAGGTCGACGATCGGGTGTTCCTCGGTCAGCTCCCAGATGAGGAACGCGGCAAAGGCCACGACCGAGGTGCCGAGCAAGATCAGGATCTGGGTCGAGTTGAACCAGTCCAGGTCCTTGCCCCTGTCCAGCATCACCTGCAGCGCGCCGACCCAGAGCACCAGGAGTCCCAGGCCTACGCCATCGACCGGCACACGGGCGGTGGGGGTCTCGCGGTGCCGGAAGATCATCCACGTCGCGACGGCCGCCACGATCCCCACCGGCACGTTGATATAGAAGATCCACGGCCAGGAGATGTTGTCGGTGATCCAGCCGCCGAGCAGCGGCCCCACGACCGGGGCGACGAGTGTGGTGATTGCCCACATGGCGAGTGCGCTGCCTGCGCGGTTGCGTGGATAGCTCGCCAGCAGCAGCGACTGCGACAGCGGAATCATCGGTCCCGCCACCGCTCCCTGCAGCACGCGAAACAGGATCAAGGCCGAGAGCGTCGGCGCCAGGGCGCACAGGAAGGACGCGATGACGAATAGCACGACGGAGGCGGTGAACAGGCGTACCGCCCCGAAGCGGCGCGTGAGCCAGCCGGTCAGCGGCAGGGAGATGGCATTGGCGACGCCGAAGGAGGTAATGACCCAGGTGCCCTGGTCGGGCGAGACGCCCAGATCGCCCGCGATGGCCGGAATCGACACGTTGGCGATCGAAGTGTCGAGCACGTTCATGAAGGTCGCGAGCGAGAGCGCGATGGTGCCTAGCGCGAGTGCGCCGCCGGTCAGCGGCGGGGGCGCGGCCGGCGCTGCCCCCGCAGCGCCGCCGCTCACCCCTCTGTCAGCCTCATTCTGTGCCATGGGGGTATCCGCGTTGCCTGAGCCTCAGTCCTCAGTGCGAGCGCGCGCCGGCCGCCGCGAGCAGCGCGGCAGGTTCGCTGGAGTTGCGCGTGGCGAGGTGCGGCGCCGCGCTCTCATTGGCGGCGATGATCGCCTGCACGCGCCGGTCCGCCAGCGCGTCGCTCGAATCGAACACATCCGTCGAGGTGCTGACCGCGCTTGCCAGCTGCGGCAGCCGGGCGCCATCGCCGCCCTGGTGCACGTCGACGTCCGCCTTCATCGAGAGCCCAATCTGCAGCGGATGCGCTGCCAGCTCCTGCGGGTCGAGGGC
>DATJZQ010000177.1:0-3026 GCA_035499005.1 Burkholderiales bacterium
GTGGTGTTCCTGTGGATTCCCGAGCCGCGTGCGGTGCGGCTAGTGCCGCACTTCGTGAGCTTTGCGACCGGCGCGCTGCTCGGCGCCGCTCTGCTGGCGCTGCTCCCCGAGGCGATAGCGCGTGCGGGCCCCGCGGGCGCCCATGCGATCGGTGTCACGCTGCTCACGGGTCTCGGCGTGTTCTTCGTCATCGAGAAGGTCGTGCTGTGGTGGCACACCGAGGAGGGGGAGGCGCACGGCGGACACTCCCACGCGGGCCACGCCCAAGGACGCGATCACGCCTCGGGGGTCCTGGTGCTCGTCGGGGACAGCCTCCACAACGCGCTCGACGGTGTACTGATCGCTGCCGCCTTTCTCACCAGCGTGCCACTCGGGGTGGTGACGACGCTCGCGGTTGCCGCCCACGAGATCCCGCACCGCGTAGGAGACTTCGCCCTCCTCGTGCACGCCGGGTTCTCGCGCTCGCGCGCATTCCTCTTGAATCTCGCCACCGGGATCGCATCGATCGGGGGAGCATTGGCTGCCTACCTCGGCCTGAGCCGGGCACTCGGTGCTCTGCCTTACGCGCTCGCGATCGCGTCGGCCGGCTTCCTCTATATCGCGGTCGCGGGGCTCATTCCGGGGCTCCATCGGCGCGCCGACAGGCGTACCAGTGTGATTCAGGTCGTCCTGATCAGCCTCGGGGTCGCCCTGATCGCCCTCGCCGAGCGGCTGGTGGGCGAATAGGGGCGCCCCCGGCGGCTGGATTTTGCGATTGGGTTCGCGAATCGGGACGCCCCGAACGGGTAGCATTTGACGTAATTCCGCGCACAGGGTACGAGGACGCAATGTTGTTCAAATGGTTGGACGCCCGCGAAGCGACTGCGGCCGGCGCGGCGCTGGCGGATGACTTCTATTTGCAGTCGGCCTCGAAGCTCCCGCGTGCCCGCCCCGGACAAGCCGGGCAGGAGCCCGAGCTGCAGAAATTCCTGCAGAAATTCCTGCAGCGGGTCGACCAGGCCGCCCGTCCGCTGAAGCTGAATGTCTTCAAGAGAGCCAAGCTCGCCAACTCCTTCAAATGGCGGCTGCTCGAGAAGGGTGTCGAGCAGCAGCTGGTCGACGAGCTGACCCAGGCGCTGGTGATGAAGCTGATGGGCGTCAGCCCGGCCGCCAAAGCAGCCGAGCGCGGCCCAAGCGCTGCCAGCCGCGCCCGCGATATACGGGGTCTGCACGTGACGGCCAACGAACAGCTTGCCAGGGGCGCCTTTGCCGAAGCGCGCGAATCGTATCAGCAGCTGGTCAATCTCGATCCGCGCGATGCCGACGCCCGCAACGGCCTCGGAATTGCTCTCGTCCAACTCGCTCAGTACGCCGAGGCCGAGGCTGAATTCCGCCGCGCAATTGGACTCAGGCCGGGGTACCCCGAGGCGCACTTCAATCTCGCAGGGGTTCTGCAGTCGACCGGCCGCTACAATGAATCGGAATTGCCGCTGCGTCGGGCGCTCAAGCTGAAGCCGACGTATCTCAGTGCCCGCATCAGTCTCGGCATGAGCTGCGTGCTGCTCGGCCGCCTCGTGGAGGCGCGGGAGTGCTATGAGAAGGCGCTGCGCGTCGCGCCGCGTAATACGGTAGCTCTGGTGGGCATCGGACAGATCGAAAGCCTCGAGGGACGCTTCCCCGAGGCGGAGGCCGCATTCCGACAGGCGCTCGAGATCGAGCCGCGCGCGTCCTACGCCTGGGCGGCACTGGCGTGGCTGCGCAAAATGACGCCCGCCGATTCGGAGTGGGTGAAGCGCGCGGAGGAAATTGCCGCCGGCGGTCTCGATGCGGTCAACGAGGCCACGCTGCGCTATGCGATCGGCAAGTACTATGACGACGTGGGTGATTACGGGCGTGCCTTCCGCGCCTACCAGCGGGCCAATGAGCTCAAGAAGCTGCGTGCTGCGCCTTACGACCGGGAGGACCGCACCCGCTTCGTGAATGATGCGGTGCGCGTCTTCACACCCGAGATACTCGCGCCCGCGCAGGCAGGCGCCTCGGACTCGGCGCGACCGGTGTTTGTCGTCGGGATGCCGCGTTCGGGCACCTCTCTGGTCGAGCAGATCATCGCCTCGCACCCAGAAGCGTGGGGCGCGGGGGAGCTGAACTTCTGGCAGACCACGGCGCGCGGTCACCATCAGCAGGTGCTCGATGAGCCGCTCCGCCGGCGCCTCGCTCAGGATTACCTCAAGGTGCTGACGGGGCATTCCGCCGGCGCACAGCGCGTGGTGGACAAGGCACCGATCAATTCGGACTATCTCGGTCTCATCCATTCTGTTTTCCCGCGTGCGCGCATCATCCACATGCGGCGCGACCCGATCGATACCTGCCTGTCGTGTTACTTTCAGAACTTTCCTGAGGGGCTCAACTACACGCTGGATCTCTCCGATCTCGCGCACTACTACCGCGAGCATCGGCGCCTCATGGATCACTGGCGCAGCGTGCTGCCGGCCGACCGGTTCCTCGACGTGCCTTACGCCGAGCTCACGGCCGACCAGGAGGGGTGGAGCCGGCGGATCATCGAATTCATCGGCCTGGCCTGGGATGACCGGTGCCTGGCCTTCGAGAAGACGGTGCGGCCTGTCAACACCGCCAGCGTCTGGCAGGTACGCCAGAAGATCTATCGCACTTCCGTCGAGCGCTGGCGGAAGTACGAGAAATTCATCGGCCCGTTGCGCGAGCTGAAGGATCTGCCCGTCTGAGCTGATCCGGGCGCAACGCCCGGTGTCTTGCGCTATTCTCAGCGCCGGCCGGCGCCCGGAGACCGGCCGGCGCCGCAGCCCCTTGAACGGACAGCGGTTTGTCCCCAGAAAACGTCCATCTACGTTCAGGGCCAGATTCCCATGCGAATGGACAAGCTCACCAGCCGGTTTCAGCAGGCGCTGGCCGACGCACAGTCGCTCGCGCTCGGGCGCGATCACCAGTTCATCGAGCCCGCGCACGTCTTACTGGCCATGCTCGACAGCTCAGGAGGCGGGGTGCGGCCGCTCCTTCTCAAAGCGGGCGCC
>DATJZQ010000178.1:0-14675 GCA_035499005.1 Burkholderiales bacterium
CCGAAGTGATACACGCCGGTCTTTACTACACGCCCGGCTCGTTGAAGGCGCGCCTGTGCGTAGCCGGCAGGGACATGCTTTATGCCTACTGCGCGACGCACGGCGTCCCGCACCGGCGCGTTGGCAAGGTCGTGGTGGCCACGGAGGCAGCCGAGATCGGCGCGCTCGAATCGTACATGGGCAAGGCCCAGGCCAACGGCGTGACCGACCTGCGCTGGCTCAGCCAAGGGGAGCTGCGAGACCTGGAACCGGCCGTGCTCACGGTAGCTGGCTTTCACTCTCCCTCGACCGGGATCGTCGACAGCCACGCCTTGATGCTCGCGCTGCAAGGCGAGGCGGAGAGCCGCGGGGCAAGCGTCGTGTTCCTGAGTCCCTTGCTCTCAGGCGAGGTGCGCGACACAGAGATCGTTCTCGCGGTTGGTGGTGCAGAGCCGATGACGCTCGCCTGCGCCTGCGTCGTGAACTGCGCGGGATTGTTTGCGCAGAACGTGGCGCACTCGCTGGCTGGCCTGGCGCCGAGCACCATTCCGCCCCAGTATTTCGCCAAAGCTCACTACTACACGCTGTCGGGGGCTTCGCCGTTCAATCGCCTCGTCTACCCGGTCGCCACCAATGCCTCGCTCGGCGTTCACGTGACACTCGATCTCGCCGGTCAAGTGCGCTTCGGCCCGGACGTGTGCTGGGTCGACGGGGTCGACTACGAGTTCGATCACTCTCGGGCTCCGCTGTTTTACAGCGCGATCCGCCGCTACTACCCGGGATTGAGAGATGGTCGGCTGGTGCCCGGCTACACCGGCATCCGCCCCAAGATATCAGGGCCGACAGAACCAGCGGCCGACTTCATGGTGCAGGGTCCCGCCGAGCACGGCGTGGCAGGACTCGTCAACCTGTACGGGATCGAATCGCCGGGCCTCACTGCCGCCCTGGCGATCGGAGAACACGTGCGGGATCTGCTAGACGGGATCTGCTAGAGTAGCGCCCGGCTGCGTGCGCCCGGCGCGAAAAAACCTGGCGCCACGACGCCTCCGACGCGGCGTCGCGAGATTTCCCTCGTGGTTCTCCTTAGGCTTTTCATCGGGCCTGGGCCAAAAGCCCTGCTCAGCCCGCCGTTGCAGCTGCGCCGCGGTTGTCCAACCATCAAAACATGGAGCAAACAAAGCATGACCGCAGTAATCCTCGCCGGCGCCCCGCTCGCCATCGTCCTCGGTGCTCTGTACTGGGTGCTGTCGTTCTACAAGCATCAGGCCGAAGTCACCGCCAAGATCTGGAAGGCGCACGGCGTCGAGGTGTGACGACGCAGCCGGCTGGTTGTTCGAGAGGCCCCGGTGTACCCGGGGCTTTTTTATCCGTGGCGGAAGTTCTTCTACGCCAGCCCTTACCCTGCGCTGTCCCGCGATCGCCTGCGCACTCGGTTGATTACCCCCATTCGCAGGCGTAGCATCGATAGTTTCCCAGACGCTGCATCGCACCGTTAGCCGTGCAGAGCAGCGTCGATGCGCGCTAGCCTGCGGGGCGGGCCGGCCGATAGCACAAACCAACAGGAGGAGACTCATGCCAGTCAAAGTTTCGCTGACAGTCAACGGCAAGCCGGTCACGGCCGACGTCGAGCCGCGTACCTTGCTGGTCGACTTCATCCGCGCGCAGCTCCGGCTGACGGGCACCCACGTCGGCTGCGACACGGCACAGTGCGGAGCGTGCACGATCCACATGAACGGCGCCGCGGTCAAGTGCTGCAACATGCTGGTCATGCAGGCGCAGGGCGCCAACCTGGTGACGATAGAAGGTATCGCCGCGGCCGACGGCAAGCTGCATCCCATGCAGGAGGCGTTCCGCGAGCATCACGGCCTGCAGTGCGGGTTCTGCACGCCGGGCATGGTGATGAGCGCCATCGATCTCGCCAAGCGCCATGCGAACCTCAACGAGGCGACCATCCGTGCCGAGCTGGATGGCAACATCTGCCGCTGCACCGGCTATCACAACATCGTGAAGGCCGTGCAGGCCGGCGCGCAGGCGATGAGGAGCTAAAGCCATGGGTGACATGAACCTGATCGGCTCTGCGGTCAAGCGCAGGGAAGACTATCGTTTCCTCACCGGTGCTGGGACGTACACCGATGACGTCCAGATCGACCGGCAGAGCTACGCGTATTTCGTGCGCTCGCCGCACGCGCACGCAACCATCAAGCGCATCGGCAAGGACAAGGCGCTCAAGGCGCCCGGCGTGCTCGCGGTGTTCACCGGCGAGGATCTGGCGGCCGGCAAAGTCGCCGGCTTGCCCTGCGGCTGGCTCATCACCGGCGTCGACGGACAGCCCATGAAGGAGCCGGCTCATCCGCCGCTCGCCCAGGGCAAAGTTCGCCACGTGGGTGATCAGGTGGCGGTGGTCATTGCCGAGACGTACCTTCAGGCGAAGGACGCCGCCGAGCTGCTCGAGGTCGACTACGACGTGCTGCCGGCGGTGGTGGACGTGGCGGACGCGCGCAAGAAGGGTGGGCCGGCCGTGCACGACATCGCGCCGGACAACACCTGCTATGTCTGGGCGCTCGGCGACAAATCGGCGGTGGACAAGGCCTTCGCCTCGGCGCACCACGTGACCAGGCTCGACTTCGTCAACAACCGCCTGGTCCCCAATGCCGTAGAGCCGCGCGCCGCGCTCGCCAGCTACAACCGCGCCGACGACAGCTACACCCTGTACGTCGCCAGCCAGAATCCGCACGTGGAGCGGCTGCTGATGACGGCTTTCGTGCTGGGGTTGCCAGAGCACAAGGTGAGAGTCATCGCGCCGGACGTGGGCGGCGGCTTCGGCTCCAAGATCTATCTGTACGCCGAAGACGTGGTGGTGACGTGGGCGTCCAAGCAGATCAACCGGCCGGTCAAGTGGACCGCGGAGCGCAGCGAATCGTTCCTGAGCGATGCGCACGGCCGCGACCACTTGACGCACGCCGAGCTGGCACTCGACAAGGATGGCAAGTTTCTCGCCATGCGTGTTCAGACCACCGCCAGCATGGGCGCCTATCTGTCGACCTTCGCCTCGTGCATCCCGACCATCCTGTACGCGACCCTGCTGGCTGGCCAGTACACCACACCGCTGATCTATTGCGAGGTGACCGCCGTGTTCACCAACACGACGCCAGTGGATGCGTACCGGGGCGCCGGCCGTCCCGAGGCAACCTATGTGGTGGAGCGCCTGGTCGAGACGGCGGCGCGCGAGATGAAGCTCGATCCGGCCGAGATCCGCCGGCGCAACTTCATTCGCCAGTTTCCCTACCAGACACCGGTCGCACTGCTGTACGACACCGGCAACTACGAGGCGACACTGAGCGCGGCGATGGATCTGGCCGATGTCGCTGGCTTTGCGGGGCGCAGGCGCCAGGCGGCCGAGCGCGGCAAGCTGCGCGGCCTGGGTTACGCGGCCTACATCGAAGCCTGCGGCATCGCTCCGTCCAACGTCGCGGGCTCGCTGGGCGCGCGCGCGGGGCTGTTCGAGGCCGGCGAAGTCCGGGTGCATCCAACCGGCAAGGTGACGGTCTTCACCGGCTCGCACTCGCACGGACAAGGTCACGAGACGACCTTCGCGCAAGTCGTGGCGAGCCGCCTCGGAATCCCTATCGACGACGTCGACATCGTGCACGGCGACACCGGCCGAGTCCTGTTCGGCATGGGCACCTACGGCTCGCGCTCGCTCGCGGTCGGCGGGACGGCGATCCTGAAGGCGGTCGACAAGGTGATCGCCAAGGGCAAGAAGATCGCCGCGCATCTGATGGAAGCGGCCGAGACGGATGTCGAGTTTGCCGATGGCGTGTTCAAAGTGGCCGGCACCGACAAGCAGGTTCCCTTCGCACAGGTCGCACTGACGGCGTATGTCCCGCACAATTACCCGCTGGACAAGCTCGAGCCCGGGCTCAACGAGAACGCGTTCTACGACCCGACCAACTTCACGTTCCCAGCCGGCACCTACGTATGCGAAGTGGAGGTCGATCCGGACACCGGCAGCGTGGAGATCGCGAGCTTCACCGCAGTGGACGACTTCGGCAAGATCATCAATCCGATGATCGTGGCGGGGCAGGTGCACGGCGGACTGACGCAGGGGATCGGCCAGGCGCTGCTCGAGAATTGCCGCTACGACAAGGCGAGCGGCCAACTGCTGACCGGCAGCCTGCTCGACTACTGCATGCCGCGCGCCGACAACGTGCCCAGCTTCAAGCTCGACACCAAGGAGACGCCCTGCACCCACAATCCGCTCGGCGTGAAGGGTTGCGGCGAGGCCGGCGCGATCGGCGCTCCGGCCGCCGTGATGAACGCCATCACCGACGCGCTCGGTGTGCGGGACCTGGAGATGCCGGCCACGCCCGAACGCGTGTGGCGTGCGCTCGAGCAGGCCAAGATGCAGAAAGCAGCTTGATCGCAGAGGAGAAGATCAATGTACCCGTTCGACTATCAAAGGGCGGCGAGCGTCGCGGACGCGGCGGCGCTGTTGTCTCGCAACCCGGACGCCAAGCTGCTGGCCGGAGGTCAGACGCTGGTCGGAGCGATGAAGCTGCGCCTGGCTGCTCCGCCCCAGCTGGTGGACTTGGGGGCGATCGCCGATCTGCGCGGGATCAAAGCCGACGGCGGCACCCTGAGCATCGGTGCTATGACCAGCCACGCCGAGGTCGCCGGCTCCAAAGACGTGAAGCAGCGCATCCCGGCGCTGGCGTCGCTCGCTTCCACCATCGGCGACCGCATGGTGCGCAACATGGGCACCATTGGCGGCTCGATCGCAAACAGCGACCCCGCGGCTGATTATCCGGCGGGCGTGCTCGGCCTGGGTGCCACGGTGAACACCAACAAACGCAAGCTCGCCGCGGACCAGTTCTTCAAGGGCATGTACGAGACCGCGCTCGAGCCGGGCGAGATCATCGTTTCCGTCAGCTTCCCTGTGCCCAAACGCGCGGGCTACGCCAAGTTCAAGAATCCCGCCTCGCGTTACGCCATCGTGGGTGTATTCGTGTGCGAAGGCCAGGGCGGCGTGCGTGTGGCGGTCACGGGGGCTGGGCCGTCGGCGTTCCGCGTGCCGGAGATGGAAAAAGCGCTGGCCTCGAAGTTTTCGCCCGACGCGGTGGCGGGTATCAAAATCTCCTCCAGCGGCCTCAACTCCGATATCCACGCCTCCAGCGAGTACCGCGCGCATCTGGTCACGGTCATGGCCAAGCGCGCCGTGCAGGCTGCGCTGGCGGCCGGATAGGGCGCCAAGGTTCGCGATCCCTGCGCCGCTCGCGGCGCAGGGCGTTTCGGTCCGCTCGCACGGGCGCTCGAAGCCCGCGCGGTGTTATCCTTCGACCGTGATGTCTTCCGGCGACGCTTCGCCATTCTTTTCGCGCAGATGACCCACCCCCTGCCTGGCTCGATCGATGAAACCGCTGGCCTCCTGGCTCGCGCTGACTATGTGGCCGAGCGCGGCCTTGCGACGGCGGTGTTCCTGGCGCTGCGCATGGGCCGCCCGCTGTTTCTCGAGGGCGAGGCGGGGGTGGGCAAGACCGAGATCGCCAAAGTGCTGGCGCAGACTTTGGGCCGACGGCTGGTGCGCCTGCAGTGCTATGAGGGACTGGATATCGCTTCGGCCGTGTACGAGTGGAATTACACGCGGCAGATGATCGAGATCCGGCTCGCCGAAGCGGAGGGTATCAAATCGCGCGAAGGACTGAGCCAGGACATTTTTTCGGAGCGTTTTCTCATTCGGCGCCCGCTGCTGCAGGCCCTGGAGGGCGACCTCGGTGCGGCGCCCGTGCTCCTCATCGACGAGCTCGACCGCACCGACGAGCCGTTCGAGGCCTATCTGCTGGAGGTGCTATCGGACTTCCAGGTCACCATTCCCGAGATCGGGACGATCAAGGCACAGCAACCACCGATCGTCGTAATCACCTCCAACCGGACGCGCGAGATCCACGACGCCGTGAAGCGCCGCTGCCTGTACCACTGGGTGGATTATCCCAACGCAGAGCGCGAGCTGGACATTCTGAGGCGCAAGGTGCCAGGCGCGCACGAGCGCCTGTCGCGCGAGGTGGTCGCTTTCGTACAGCGGTTGCGTGCCATGGACCTGTTCAAGCTGCCGGGGGTAGCGGAAACCATCGACTGGTCCAAGGCGCTGGTTTCGCTCGATCAAGTGACGCTCGATCCGCGCCTCGTGGAGGACACACTGGGTGCGCTGTTGAAATACCAGGACGACATCGCACGCGTCAAAGGCAGCGAGGCCGCGCGCATCCTGTCGGAAGTCAAGGCCGAGGTAGGCTGACGCGGTGAGGAAGATGCGGGCCGCGACCATGTGGCCAATTCTCGTCGCGCTGGCGGCGATACCGGTTGCGGCAGGCGCCCAAACGCGCGAGCCGCCTATCTTCGACGCGCACGTGCACTACAACCTGGACGTGGGGCGCCCGGTGCCGGTCGAGACGGTGTTCGAGCTGTGGCGACGCGCCGGCATCCGCGGCGTGCTGCTCACGAGCCGGCCCAACGACGGCACGCGCGAGCTGCTGGCCGCCGCGCCGCCCGAATTCCAGGCGGTGGCGTTTGCGCGTCCCTACGTCGTCCAATCCGATATGCAGACCTGGTTCCGCGATCCCGCGATTCTGGCGATGATCGAGCGCGAGCTCGCACGCGGCATCTACCGAGGCATAGGCGAATTTCACATCTTCGGGCGCGACGCCGACAGTGAGGGTTTTGCCCGCTTCGTGGCGCTGGCTGCTCAGCGCGGGTTGTGGCTGCATGCGCATTGCGACGACTACGTGATCGAGCGGATTTTCACCCTCGACCCGCAGGCGCGCGTGGTGTGGGCCCACACCGGTATGACGACGCCGACGGCGCGCGTCGACGAGCTGCTCGGGCGTTACCCGAAGCTGTATGGAGAGCTGTCGTACCGCGACGGCATCACGCAGCAGGACGGCGGGCTCACCCCGGCCTGGCGTGCGCTGTTCATGAAGTATCCGAAGCGTTTCCTGCTGGGTTCCGACACTTGGGTCCCGCAGCGCTGGCCGACGGTGCCGCAGGTCATGCAGTCGTATCGGGACTGGCTGGCGCAACTCCCACGCGATGTCGCAGAGAGCATCGCGTGGAGCAACGGCGCTGCCTTGTTTCTCGGGCCATGAGCGCAGCGGCTGCCGGCGTCGGGCGACTCGCCGAGAACGTCATGCATTTCGCGCGAGTGCTGCGCGGGGCTGGTGTCCCGGTCGGGCCGGATCGAGTGATCGATGCGCTCAAGGCACTGGAAGTGGTCGGTGTCGCGCGCCGGGACGACTTCTACTGGACGCTCGCTGCTCTGTTCCTCGATCGCCGCGAGCAGTTCGAACTGTTCGACCAGGCGTTCCACATCTTCTGGCGCGACCCGCGCATGCTCGAGCGCGTGATGGCCCTCATGCTGCCGAAGGTCTACGGCCGCGGCCGCCCGGAAGAATCCGAGCCGTTCAGGCGTGTAGCCGAGGCGTTGCTCCCGCGCGCGAAGGAACGTCGGCCCGACACAGGCGCGGAGGGGCAGGAGGTGGTGCTCGATGCGGCGTTCACCGTCTCGGAGCGTGAGGTCCTGCAGCGGGCGGATTTCGAGAGCATGAGCGGCGCCGAGCTGGCCCAGGCCAAGCGCATGATCGCGCAGCTGCGCCTGCCGATCCCCGAGCTGCGCACGCGCCGACTGACACCGCATGTGCACGGCCCACTGGTCGACATGCGCGCCACACTGCGTGCGAGCTTGCGCGCGGGCGCCGATGTCATTCCGCTCAAGCGGCGCGCGCACGCGAGACGCCACCCGCCGCTCATCGTGCTGTGCGACATCTCCGGCAGCATGAGCCGGTACTCGCGCATGTTTCTCCACTTCCTGCACGCTGTGACCAACGACCGCGATCGCGTGTATACGTTCGTATTCGGCACCCGGCTGACCAACATCACGCGGCATCTGCGTCATCGGGATGTGGATCTGGCCTTGAACGGCGTGGCCCAGGCGGTGGCCGACTGGTCCGGGGGTACCCGCATCGGCGCCAGCCTGCGCGAGTTCAACTTGCGCTGGTCGCGGCGCCTGCTCGGGCAGAACGCCGTGGTGCTGGTGATCTCCGACGGCCTGGACCGGGAGCTGGGCGACGATCTCGGCGCGCAGATGGAGCGCCTGCACCGCTCCTGCAGGAAGCTGATCTGGCTCAACCCGCTGCTGCGCTACGAAGGGTTCGAGCCGCGCCCGGCCGGGGTACGCGCCATGCTGCCGCATGTGGATGCCTTCCTGCCCGCGCACAACATTGCGACGCTGCTCGACGTGGGGGCAGCGCTGGCCGCTACCGAACGGAGGCCGCGATGGACATGACCGGGGAGCAGCTGATTGCGTTGCCGCAGCAGCGCGTGTGGGAAGCGCTGAACGATGCACAGATTCTGCAGGCCTGTATCCCGGGCTGCGAAGTCATGGAGCGGGTGTCGGATACGGAATATCGCGTCGTGCTGAGCGCCGCGATCGGCCCGGTGAAGGCGAAGTTCAGCGGCCGGCTCGTGCTCTCCGACGTCGATCCGCCGAACGGCTACTCGCTCGCCTTCGAGGGCTCGGGCGGCGCGGCCGGCTTTGCCAAGGGCAGCTGCAAGGTTTCGCTCTCGCCAGCAGACGGTGGAACGCGGCTGTCCTACAGCGCGCAGGCGACGATCGGCGGCAAGCTGGCGCAAGTGGGCTCGCGCCTGGTCGACGGCGTGGCGCGCAAGATGGCGGACGATTTCTTCGCCCGGTTCAACGCTACGGTGGCGCCAGCGCCGGTCCAGACGGCCGAGGCGGTGGTTGCAGCGCGGGGCAAGATTCCGCTGTGGGCCTGGGTCGTGGGCATCGTCCTGCTGGTGCTGCTCGCTCTGTTCCTCGGCAAAAGCACTGGGTACTAAGTTCTAGATTTCATGGAGGAGGCATGAACAAACTGGATCTCGCTGGTCGCATCGCCATCGTCACCGGCGGCGTGTCCGGCATCGGGCTTGCCATCGCGCAACGAATGGCCGCGTCGGGCGCCGCGCTGAGCCTGTGGGACCGCGACGCCACCGCCCTCGCGCGCATGGCAAAGGAGCTCGCCGTGAAGACCAAGGTACATACCGCCAACGTCGACGTCTCGAATCACCAGCAGGTTGCGGCCGCTGTCAAAGACACGGCTTCGGCCTTGGGAAAAATCGACATCCTGGTCAACTCGGCGGGTGTCGCTGGTGCCAATGCCATGCTGTGGGAATTCCCGGTCGACGAATGGGTCAGGGTGCACAACGTCAATCTGCACGGCGTGTTCTACGCCTGCCGCGAGGTGGTGCCCTATCTGCAGAAGAACGGCTACGGCCGCATCGTCAACATCGCCTCCGTTGCGGGCAAGGAAGGCAATCCGTCCGCGTCCGCCTACAGTTCCTCGAAGGCGGCGGTGATCGGTCTGACCAAGTCGCTCGGCAAGGAGCTCGCCAAGCAGAACATCACAGTCAACTGCGTCACGCCCGCTGCGGTCAAGACGCCGATCTTCGACCAGGTCACGCAGCAGCACATCGACTACATGCTGCAGAAGATCCCGATGGGCCGGTTCGGACGCCCGGACGAGATCGCATCCATGGTGTGCTGGCTGTGCACCGAGGACGCCTCCTTCAGCACCGGCGCGGTGTTCGACCTGTCCGGGGGACGTGCTACCTATTGATGTCGCGCGCGGCTTCTCTGGCGACGGGAAACGGGCTCTCGGAGCACGCCAGAGGCGTGCTGCTGATGATCGGGGCGACGCTGTGCTGGGCGAGCGCCGGCATGCTCGTGCGCAGCCTGCATCTCAAGAGCGCCTGGGAGATCACTTTCTGGCGGTCGCTGTTCATGACCCTGTTCGTGCTGGGTGTGCTTGCGGCCCAGTACCGCGGCGCCACGGTCCAGCGCATCCGCGCGGTGGGAAGGCCCGGACTGATCGTGGGCGCTTTATGGGCGCTGATGTACGTTTGTTTCATTCTCGCTCTGGGCCGCACCACAGTGGCCAATGTTCTGGTGTTGAGCGGCATTTCGCCGTTCGCTGCGGCCGTCCTCGGCAGGCTGTTCTTACGCGAGCCCGTTGACGCGCGCAGCTGGCTGGCGATGGTCGCCGCCTGCGGCGGCATTGGCCTCATGTTCGTCGAGTCCCTTGCCACCGGTGGATTGACTGGCAACCTGATCGCCCTGGTGATTCCGCTAGCGTTCGCCTGCAACGTCGTTCTGCTGCGCAGGACGCACGCCGAAGTGGACATGATTCCGACGCTGGTCCTGTCGGGCGTTTTCGCCATGCTCATCGCATTGCCTCTGGCTGTTCCATTCCGGGCGGAAGCATGGGATCTGGCGCTGCTTGTTATTATGGGAGTCGTGCAGCTCGGGCTCGGCTGCCTGCTCATGCTGGCTGCGGCCCCACGACTGCGGGCGGCCGAGATCGGCATGCTCGCCGTGCTCGAGATCGTATTCGGCACACTGTTGACCTGGCTGGTGGCGGGCGAGTCTCCTGGGACGATGGCTGCTGCGGGCGGGCTGCTGGTCATCGCTGCGCTGGTGGCGAACGAGATGATCGGGCTCGCACGCAGAGCGGCGAGCCCAGGTCGAGAAACGGCTGCGACCAGCCAGACGCGGCATTGACGAGGCAGACGACCTTGAGCGACCGATCCGACGCGCTCGCGGCGCGGCTCATGACCTGCTACGCCGCTGCGGTACACGACGTGCTGCGCGGCATGGGGCAGGGACGCTGCGTTCTGCCGCCGTCCATCAAGCCGCTCGATCCGGCAAAGAAGCTGGCCGGCGAGGTGTACACCGTCAGCGGCCACGTCGACTTGACGCGCGACCCGCACGACACGCTGGTGCAATGGACCGGTTTGCTGTCGAAGGCGCCGGCGGGCAAGGTGCTGGTCTGCCAACCGCACACCTACGAGATCGCGCTGATGGGTGAGCTTTCGGCCGAGACGCTCAACTTCCGCGGCGTGCGCGGCTACGTGGTGGACGGTGGATGCCGTGACACCGAGTTCATTCTGGAGCTGGGCTTCCCGGTCTTCTGCAGCTTCACCACGCCCAAGGACATCGTCGGCCGCTGGGTGCCCGACCGCTTCGGGGAGCCGATCACTATCGGCGAAGTCACCGTTTCGACCGGCGATTATCTGCTCGCCGACCGCGACGGCGTGGTGGTGATCCCGGGCTCCATGGCCGAAGAGGTCATCGCTCGGACCGAGCAGGTTCTGCAGACGGAGAACGCCGTGCGCACCGCCATCCTGGCGGGAATGGATCCGCAGCAGGCCTATCTCAAGTTCGGCAAGTTCTAGCGCGCCGGCGCAGTGTAGATGCAGACCAACAACATCGATCTTTCCGGCCGCGTGGCGGTCGTGACCGGAGCCGCGCGCGGCATTGGGCTTGCCATCGCGGAGCGGCTGTTGCGCTCGGGCGCGGCCGTTTCTATGTGGGACGTGGACGCCGCTGCGCTGCGCGCCGCTGGGCAGGCGCTGTCGCCGCTCGGCAGAGTCGCGGTCGAGCACACCGACGTGGGCGATGAGAATGCGGTGCAGCGCGCTTCCCACTCGACGGTGCAGCGCTTCGACAAAATCGACATCCTGGTGAACAACGCCGGCATCAACGGGCCTGCCGTGCAGAGCTGGGAATACGGGCTCGCCGACTTTCGTCGCGTCTTCGACGTGAACGTCGTGGGCGTGTTTCTGTGCTGCAAGGCGTTTGTGCCGGTGATGCGGCGCACGGGTTACGGACGGATCGTGAACATCGCGTCGATCGCTGGCAAGAACGGCACCCCCGGCTTTGCCGCCTACGGCGCGTCCAAAGCTGCGGTTATCGGCCTCACCAAGGCGCTCGGCCGCGAGCTGGCCGACACCGAAATCCTGGTCAACGCGGTCTGTCCATCGGTTGCGCAGACCGATATCCTGAGCGGCTTCACGCCCGAGAAGGTGCAGTGGCTGGTGCAGCAGGTTCCCAAGGGCCGCTTCGTCGAGACCGCCGAAATCGCCGCAATGGTGGCATGGCTGTGCTCGGAGGAATGCTCCTTCTCCACCGGCCAGCTGTTCGACATCACTGGCGGCCGCGCGGTGTACTGATCCCGCTATCGTCCGACCAGGCGACTCACGACTGGCCAGTACTGCTCGCTCATGCCGAGCTCGATCGCGCGCGCGAGCCAGCGGTCGACGTTGGCGGCGCCCGATGCCTCGACTTCGGTCTGCTCGGCCAGGCGCAACGCATAGCCGAGATCCTTGCGCGCGTAACTTACGGAGAACGCACGCGCCGGGAATTCGCCCGGCAGCATTGCCTTCATGCCGTGGTTGCGCAGCGCAAAGCTGTCCGCCGACCCCCGGGAGAGAGCCTCGAACAACAGAGCCGGAGCGACTCCGGCGCGCTCGCCGATCGCCTTCGCCTCCGCGATGGCGACGACGGTCTGGAACAGGACCATGTTGTTGAGGATCTTGACCACCTGGCCGCAGCCGACGGGACCGCAATGCGTGATCTCGCTGGCGAAGGTCGACAGAAGCGGCCGCAGCTGCTCGAACACGGCCAGCTCCGCACCGACCATCACCGCGAGCGTCCC
Source organism: Burkholderiales bacterium (assembly GCA_035499005.1). Taxonomy (GTDB): domain Bacteria; phylum Pseudomonadota; class Gammaproteobacteria; order Burkholderiales; family SHXO01; genus SHXO01. Next base: position 12,519 of record DATJZQ010000178.1, read on the forward strand.
AGCCTCGGCAGCTGCGCGCGTGCGGGCCACCGGCGCATCGACGAAGACGGCGCCGCGCGCAGCGAATTCGAGCGCGAGCTCGCGCGTGAGATCGACAGGCGACGTTCCCAGATCGACCACTACTTGACTGGCTCCGATCGAGGCGAGAAGGCCATCCTGAGCATGGGCGAGCTCAGCGACCGCTGCGCCAGACGGCAGCGCCAGAAACACCACCTGCGAAGCCTCGACTGCATCGCGCACCTGATTGGCGGCGTGCACGCCGTGCTCTGCCAGACGCCGCAGCGGAACCGGGTCGCGGTCGAGCGCGACCAGCATCGCACCTGACTTGAGCGCCAGGTTTCGGCACATCGGCTCGCCCATGACGCCGACACCGATGAAGCCTATGCGATGGCTCGACTGACCCAAGTCGCCTCCCTGTTGGCGCTGTGCGGCGCTGCCCTATGCGGCAGGCACCGCGTCACGACGGGTTGAAGACGCCTTTGCCCGCCGTCTGCGTGTCGAACAGCCGGTAGGCCTCCTCCGCCCGCTCCAGGGGCCAGCGGTGGGTGAAGAGACGATCCACCTCGACGCCTCGATCCGCGACGAAGCGCGCGCATTCGGCCTGACCGACGGTGGAAAAAGTCCACGACCCGATCAGCGTAACCTGACGGCGCAGGAGGTCGTTGCTCACGTCGAGAGTTACGCTGTCGCCCTCACCCACGAAGCAGGCCTTACCCCAGGTTCTGACACAGCGGACCGCCTGAGCCCGCGCAGACGGCGAGGACGACGTGTCGAGGCTCAGCTGGGCTCCACGGCCATGGGTGAGATCCTTGATCGCCTGCACGACGTTTTCCGTCTCCTTGGGATTGATGACCTCGTCGGCGCCGAACTCCTTGGCCCGGGCGAGGCGCTGCTCGCTCGTGTCCAGCGCGATGACGCGGGCACCCAGCGCGGTGGCGAGCTGCGTGGCTGACAGCCCAACCGGGCCCTGGCCGAAGATCGCGATCGTGTCGTCGCCCTGCAGGCCCAGCCTGTGCAGCGCGCCCCAGGCCGTTCCCGTACCGCACGATATCGCGGCCCCCGTATCGAAAGACAGCTCGTCCGGCAGCGGGACCAGCGTTCGAGCCGGGCACTTCATGTACCTGGCGTGGGCGCCATGCCCGGTAACGCCATAGACCTCGGCGACCCCTTCCACGCACAGCTGCATCCAGCCCGTGGAACAGTGCGCGCACACGCCGCAGCCGCGGTAGTGATGCTGCATGACGCGCATGCCGACCCGGGCCTGCTTGTCGCTCACGCCGGCGCCAACCGCAGCGACCACACCGCATGGCTCGTGTCCGGCGATCACCGGGCCGCTGGCGGCCTTGAATCCCAGCGAAGCTGCGCCGCCTGCGGCGCGATAGAACTTCAGATCGCTGCCGCACATGCCCGACGCCTTGATCTCGAGCACCACTTCACCCGGCCCAGGCACCGGGTCCGGAAAATCGAGAACCTGCACCTTGCGATCTCCGGGAAAGACCACTGCTTTCATGTGTGACTCCTTGTCATCTCAGGCGTAGTCGCCGCGAGCCGACCGCGGGCTGCGATGCATTTCGTATGCGTCGCCCGAACAGTATCTCTTCGGATCGGGATCGAGAGCAAGTCGCGGGAATTTCTCGGGGTCGTTATGACGTTGGGTTTGGGCTCTACGGAGCTCGCGCCGTGCTTCCGGCGTCGCGGTATCCCGACGGACGAACTTTCAATATTGTCAATCGGTTGACAATTTTGCGCCGTGCATACGGTCGCGCGACCCAGACATTTGCACACCTGGGCACTCACCTAAGATCCTTGATTGTTAAGGAGAAGGCAGGTGGGCACGATTTTGGCACACAGGCTCCCCTCGCATGCCGCGCGAGACCTCGTGCAAGCGTCGGCGTGACGACTGTTTATATCGGGGAGGAGGCAAACATGAAGCGCTCTTACGTGGCGTCGCTCGTGATCGCGGCAGCGGCCCCACCCGGCGGCGCGCGATAGGTCTTGAGATCGCTGCCGCACAGGCCCGAGGCCTTGATCTCCAGCACCACCTCGCCGGGGCCGGGCGCGGGATCGGGAAAATCCTGCAGCGCGAGCTCGCGGTTGCCGAGGAAGACGACGCCTTGCATGAGAGGTTTCCTGTTCTCGTGAACGATGCGGACGCTC
>DATJZQ010000179.1:0-4249 GCA_035499005.1 Burkholderiales bacterium
GAACGACCCGGAGGTGCGGGTGCGCGACGTGATGAAGACGGACATGCTGGTGCTGCGCGACGAAGACCGGGCGCAGGACGCGGCCCAGGCCTTCGAGCGCTACGATCTGGTGACGGCACCGGTCACGGACCGGCGCAATCGACTGGTAGGCCGGGTGACAGTGGATGCGGTGCTCGACTTCATCCGCAGCCGCGCGGAGGCCGAACGGCTCAATCTCGGCGGCTTGCGCGAGGAGGAGGACATCTTCGCCTCCGTGTGGGCCAGCGCGCGCAACCGCTGGGCCTGGCTCGCCGTCAATCTGGTGACCGCATTCGTCGCTTCGCGGGTCATCAGCGTGTTCGAAGGAACCATCGAGAAGCTGGTTGCCCTCGCCACGCTAATGCCGATCGTAGCCGGCATTGGCGGAAACTCGGGCAACCAGACCATCACCATGCTGGTCAGGGCCATCGCCCTGGGGCAGATCAATCCCGCCAACGCGCGCAAGCTGTTGACCAAGGAGATCGCCATCGCGGTACTCAACGGTCTGGTGTGGGGTGGGATCATCGGGCTGTTCGCGGTGCTGCTGTACCAAAACCTCGCCCTGGGCATGGTGATGACCGCGGCCATGACGCTCAACCTGCTGGTGGCCGCGTTGTTCGGGGTCTTCATCCCGCTTTTGATGATGAAGCTGGGTCGCGATCCCGCGGTCGGCTCCAGCGTGATGATCACGGCCATCACCGACAGCGGCGGCTTCTTCATCTTTCTCGGCCTGGCGACCCTGGTTCTGCTGCGCTGAAACCCCGGCGTTGCAGAGCGGTCCCATCCGGAGGCTGCCACGGCGGCGCATCCAACAGCGCGCGAGGCCCGTACAATAGGGACACGTTGGCAACCACCGATTCAGAGCGAATCCCATGCTGATCAAGCGACCCAACCCTGTCCCACCCTCGGACATCACCGCGCGCGGCGTCTACTGGAACCGGCGCGACTTCATGCGAACCGGCGCCGTTCTCGGCGCAGCGGCTGGGCTGGCCGCCGCCGGTATCGGAATTCCGCGAGCGGCTCGGGCCGGCACGAAGCTGTCGGACCTGCGCCACAGTGCGCTTTCCACCACTGGTGAAGAGCTCACGCCACTCAAAGACGTCACGACCTACAACAACTATTACGAATTCGGGACGGGCAAGGATGATCCGAGCGAAAACGCGCACAAGCTGCGCGTGCGCCCCTGGAGCGTCGCGATCGAAGGCGAAGTCGCCAAGCCCAGGGTGTACGACGTCGACGAATTGCTCAAGCTCGCGCCGCTCGAGGAGCGGGTCTATCGAATGCGATGCGTGGAGGGCTGGTCCATGGTGATTCCGTGGGTCGGCTACTCGTTCTCCGAGCTCGTGAAGCGCGTGCAGCCCACTTCCAAGGCGAAGTACGTGCAGTTCATCTCGCTCGCTGATCCCGCGCAGATGCCCGGCGTCAAGCTGCCGGTCCTGGACTGGCCCTACTCGGAAGGCCTGCGCATGGACGAAGCCATGCACCCGCTGACCATCCTGTGCCTGGGGCTGTACGGTGAGGTCCTGCCGAACCAGGACGGCGCGCCTGTGCGCGTGGTGATCCCCTGGAAATACGGCTTCAAGAGCGGCAAGTCCATCGTCAAGATCCGCTTCGTCGAGACCGAGCCGAAGACCACCTGGGCGCTCGCCAACCCGCGCGAGTACGGTTTCTATTCGAACGTCAATCCGCAGGTGGACCATCCGCGCTGGAGCCAGGCGAGGGAACGGCGCATCGGCGAATTCAGCAAGCGCGCGACACTGATGTTCAACGGCTACGGCGATCAGGTCGCTTCGCTGTACGCCGGGATGGACCTGCGGAAGTACTACTGAATGAACCGCGGAGACGCGGAGTGCGCAGAGGGAATCCTTGAGAGGGCTTCTCTGCGTACTCTGCGCCTCTGCGGTTGACAGAGATGCCCTCTACGCAGCTCAAGCCAAACCAAGTGCAGTGGCTCAAGGCGGCGCTGTTCGTGCTGTGCCTCGTTCCGCTCGGCCGGCTTGTCTGGCTCGGCACTCATCACGGCCTGGGTGCGAACCCGATCGAGTACATCACGCACTCGACCGGCTGGTGGACGTTGACCTTTCTGCTGATCACGCTCAGCGTGACGCCGCTTCGGCGGCTGACCGGCTGGAACTGGCTGCTGCGCCTGCGGAGGATGCTGGGGCTGTTCGCATTCTTCTACGTCTGCCTGCATTTCGTGACCTACATCTGGCTCGACCAGTTCTTCGACTGGCACAGCATGGTGAAGGACATCGCCAAACGCCCCTTCATTACGGTGGGCTTCACGGCCTTCCTGCTGCTCATTCCGCTCGCTGCCACCTCCACCAATCGCATGGTGAAGCGGCTGGGAGCGCGGCGCTGGCAGCGGCTGCACCGCATGGTCTACATCATCGCGACGCTGGGCGTGCTGCACTTCTGGTGGCTGGTGAAGAAAGACATCCGCGAGCCGCTGCTGTTCGGCGCGCTGCTCGGCCTGCTACTCCTGGTGCGCCTCATCTACCGCATGCGCAAGGCCGACGCCCCCGCCCGTCCCGCCGTCGGCTCACAGGCTGCATGACATGCTGATCGGTGTTCCGAAAGAGATCAAGGACGGCGAATATCGGGTCGGGCTTGTGCCCGCCGGCGTTCACGCGCTGCAGCTGCACGGCCACGAAGTTCTGGTGGAGGCGGGCGCCGGAGCACGCGTGGGCTTCGCAGACGCGTCGTACGAGGCCGCTGGCGCTCGAGTGGCGCGCGATGCCGCCGAGGTCTGGTCCGCGCAGATGGTGGTCAAGGTCAAGGAGCTGCAGGAACGCGAGTACGCTCTGGCGCGGCGCGACCAGATCCTGTTTGCCTACCTGCACCTCGCACCCGAGCCGCGTCTGCTGGACGCGTTGCTGCGCGCGGGAGTGACCGGTATCGCCTACGAAACCGTGACCGATGCGCGCGGCGGGCTGCCGCTGCTCGCGCCGATGTCGCGTATTGCCGGAAAACTGTCCGTCCAGTTCGGCGCCTGGGCGCTGCAGATGGCAAATGGCGGCAGCGGTGTCCTCCTCGGCGGCGTTCCTGGCGTCGCGCCCGCGCACGTGACGGTGATCGGAGCCGGATCGGTCGGCGCCAACGCGGTGCGGATCGCTGTAGGCATGGGCGCCGATGTCACAGTGCTCGATCTCAACGGCGCGGCGCTCGCCCATCTCGAGGACCTGTACCAGGGTCGGGTGAAGACCGGCTACTCGGAGACGCTCTCGCTGGCGGAGCATGTCGCGCAAGCGGATCTCGTCATCGGGGCCACACTCAGCCCCGGGAAGCTCGCGCCCAAGCTCATCTCCCGGGAACTGCTGCGGCGGATGCGGCCGGGCTCAGTCCTGGTCGACGTGGCGATCGACCAGGGCGGTATCGCCGAGACGTCGCGCCCTACCTCCTTCTCGCATCCGCTCTACGTCGAGGAAGGGGTGGTTCACGTCTGCGTGCCCAACATGCCATCGGCGGTGGCCCGCACCGCCACGCTCGCGCTCACGCACGCCACAATGCCTTACGTGCTCGAGCTCGCGGATGAGGGGGCACACGCGGCCCTCACCCGCAACTCGGGGCTGCGCGCGGGACTCCAAGTCTACGGAGGCCAACTCACTCACCGCGGTCTAGCCGAGGATCTCGGACGCCCCTGGGCAGCCTACGAGACCATCGCGAGCGGCATGCGCCGCACCTGATCAGATCCTGAACTGTGCTGCAACAGTCGACCCCCTGTTCCATCAATTAAGCGTGACAAAGGATTTTCCGCTCAGCGCATTCTTGAACTCGTTGAAGGGCGCGTGAACCGCGTTCCAGGAGGGCAACGACTTCATCGTTTGCATCCAGCGGGCGAGGTTTGGATATTTATCGAATCTGATCCCAATCAGTTCGCCGACCGTCAAGGGGCCTGCGCCGAAATAGTCGGCGATGGTGATCCGGTCGCCACACAGGTATCGATTGCCGGCGCCCAGCCAATGGCCGTTGAGCACGTCCAGCCAGAAGCCTGACTTCTCTCGGCCCCATTCCACCGTCGCGCGATTGACCTCTTCCGTCTGGCGCTTGTGATCCGGCAGTATCTGCGGATAGATCAGATGATAGCCATACTCGCGATAGAAGCCCGTGTTCACCCAATCCATCGCTTCGTTCACGCGCGCCCTCTTCTTGAGGTCCTTCGGATAAGCCGGTGAGTCGATCTTGTCCGCGAGGTACTTCAGGATGGCTGAGCACTCGGTGAGGTAGAACC
>DATJZQ010000180.1:0-20651 GCA_035499005.1 Burkholderiales bacterium
CAGCCTCGTTTCGCCGACGACAGCCGTGGGCGCGTCGGTGTCCGGAAGAGTGTCGACCACGGTAGCCTCGGACAAGCGGGCGAGGGCGCGCATGTATGGAAAAAACGATGCGAGGCGCGCGCTGTCGCCCACTGCGAGCAACGGGATACGCTGGCCCGGCGGCAGGTTCATCTGTCCGCGCAGATTGCGGCAGGCATCGGTGAGCTTCTTGAGCTCCGCGACCTTACCCTCAGCCGCGGTGTCGACCAGATCGGATTGCGCTTGCGGATAGGGCGCCAGCATCACGCTCTCTCCGGTCTTGCCGGCGAGCGGCGCCGCCTTTTGCCACAGCTCCTCCGTGATGAACGGGATGAACGGGTGCGCAAGGCGCACGATCGCTTCCAGCACGCGCACCAGCGTGCGGCGCGTGCCGCGCTGCTGGGCCTCGGATCCGGATTGGAGCTGGACCTTGGCAAGCTCGATATACCAGTCGCAATACTCGTCCCACACCAGTTCGTAGACGGCGCGAGCGGCGAGGTCGAAGCGATAATCGCTGAGCGCACCTTCGACTGCTGCTTCGGCAGTCTGCAGGCGGCTTACGATCCACCGATCGACGAAGGACAACTCGACCGCGCGGGAGGGATCCGTTCCACAGTCTTTCCCTTCGACGTTCATCAGCACGAAGCGCGCGGCGTTCCACAGCTTGTTGCAGAAGTTGCGGTAGCCTTCGCAGCGGCTCAGGTCGAAGTTGAGCGTGCGCGCGAAGGTCGCGAGCGAGGCGAAGGTGAAGCGCAACGCGTCAGCGCCGAAAGCGGGAATGCCGTCAGGAAAGTGCTTGCGGACGTAGCGCTCGATGCGCTCGCGGTGGTCCGCGCGTAACAGGCCCACGGTGGATTTCGCGAGCAGATCACGCAGAGCGATGCCATCGATCAAGTCCAGCGGGTCGAGGGTGTTGCCCTTCGACTTGGACATCTTCTCGCCTTCGGCGTCGCGCACCAGGGCGTTGATGTAGACGTCACGGAACGGCACCTTGCCGGTGAAGTGCAGCGTCATCATGATCATCCGGGCTACCCAGAAGAAGATGATGTCGAAGCCGGTCACCAGCACCGACGACGGCAGATACACCTCGAGGTCCGGGCCCTCGTCCGGCCAGCCGAGCGAAGTGAAGGGCACCAGCGCGGACGAGAACCAGGTGTCGAGCACATCGGCGTCGCGCCGGAGCTGGCCGCGGTAGCCTTTCGCCGCGGCTTGCCTCATGGCGTCCTCTTCGGTGCGGGCGACATAGATGCTGCCCGTATCGTCGTACCACGCCGGAATCTGATGCCCCCACCACAGCTGGCGCGAGATGCACCAGTCCTGGATGTTTTCGAGCCAGTGGTTGTAGGTCGACGTCCAGTGCTCGGGGACAAACCTCACTTCGCCGGCTGCAACCGCATCCAACGCGCGCCGCGCGAGGCTGTCCATGCTGACGAACCACTGGTCGGTCAGCATCGGCTCGACGATGACGCCGGTGCGCCCCGACCGCGGCACCTTGAGTCGATGCGCTTTCTGAGATACGAGCAGGCCCTGGGCCTGCAGGTCTGCAACCACGCGTTTTCGAGCCTCGAAGCGGTCGAGCCCCCGGTAGGCAGCAGGCGCGGCGTCCGCGATCCGGGCGTGGAGCGTCAGAATGCCGATGGCCGGAAGCCCGTGACGCACACCGACCTGATAATCGTTGAAGTCATGCGCGGGCGTGATCTTGACGCAGCCGGTGCCGAACTCCGGATCGACATACTCGTCCGCGATCACCGGAATCGTGCGCCCGGTGAGCGGCAGTAAGACGCGCTTGCCGACCAGCGCGCGATAGCGCTCGTCTCGCGGATTCACGGCGACAGCGACGTCACCGAGCATGGTCTCGGGACGTGTGGTGGCGACAGTAACGCTGCCTCTGTCGTCGGCGAACGGGTAACGGATTTCCCACAGCGTGCCGTCTTCCTCTTCGCTGTCGACCTCCAGATCCGACACTGCGGTGCCGAGCACGGGATCCCAGTTGACCAGTCGCTTGCCGCGGTAGATGAGACCCTGCTCGAAAAGGCGGACGAACACCTCGACCACCGCGCGCGACATGCGCGCGTCCATGGTGAAATACCCGCTCTTCTGTCCCTCCGTGTCGGCATAGTTCCAGTTGGCGGAAGCGCCGAGGCGGCGCATCTGAGAAGTGATGGTCGAGCCCGACTGCTGCTTCCAAGCCCAAACCCGCTCCACGAATTTGGCGCGACCCAGGTCGTGGCGCCGCACGCCCTCGGCTTCCAGCTGACGCTCGACCACGATCTGCGTAGCGATGCCGGCATGATCGGTCCCAACGACCCAGTTTGTGTTGAAACCACGCATGCGGTAGTAGCGGATCAGGGCGTCCATCAGCGTCTGCTGGAAGGCGTGGCCCATGTGCAGCGTGCCGGTGACGTTCGGGGGCGGGAGCTGGATGCAGTAAGCCGGACGCGTGGGGTCTGCGCCGGCCGTGAAATAGCCGCGCGCTTCCCACACGGGATACCAGCGACGCTCGATCTCGTGCGGTTCGAAGCTCTTGGCGAGTTCCATGCTGGCAGGCGGCAGCGGCAAGAAAGATGCGGTTTCGATCAGCTCTCGCCATCACCGCTCTGGCCGGTGCGGCCAAGCAGCGCCTCCAGCGATTCCCGCCCGAATACTTGCTCAACCGCTTCACGCACAACGATCGGCAGGACCGAGCGCAGCTCCTGCGCGGCGCGCGCGAACGCAGGATGGAGCGTGGCTGCTCCGAGGCGCAGGTCGTCCGCCAGCGCGGCATCGAGTTCTTGGTCCAGGCGCCGGCGCAGACGCAGATACAGTGCAACCTGAAGCTGCCGCCTGTGGTCGGCAAGCAACCCACCCTCGCCTGCTCCGGTGCGATCCACGGAATCGCGCAGCACGGGAACATCCTTTGTCGGCTCGGGCCGGCGCTGACCGAGTGCGTCCTCGAGAGTCGGAACGGCGCTAGACGCTCCCTTTGGCGCGTGCTCCTGATGTTTTTGGATCAGCGAGTCGAGCTTGCTGAACAGGTCGTTGGCGTCGGCCTGGCGGTCTTCGCCGGCCCCGGCATGCGACGGATCGAGGATCATCGAACGCAGTCTACTTTCAAGCCCATGCTGAGCCGGCCAAATCGTGAGTGCGGATCTCGTAACCGCGATCGCGATAGAAGCGGAAACGGGCGCGCGCCAGGTTGCGGTCCGCTTCGTCCAGGCTGACGATTTCGATCAACCGCTCGAACCGGCTGAATGCAGCGGGGCTGTCGGGACAAAGATTCACCAGGACCTGCTCGTGCACCACTGGGTCGGCCAGGTGATCGACGATGATCGGGGTGAGCGGAGCCAGCCGATGGTGCGCTCGGCAGTGCGGCAGAAATCCGATCGACGGCTGGCTCCACAACAGCCTGTCGACCTGCTCGGTTGTCTCCGCGTCCGGGGTGAGCACCATCATGCGCACATCCCGCGCCAGCGCTTTCGCCGCCAGCGTGCACAGCGTCTGCAGCTTGTTCGAAACGTGCACGTAGAAGTCGATCTGCGTCATCGGGCCACCTCAGGTGCGGTCGGCGCGGCGCATCAGGAACGTCGTGAGCAAGGGCACCGGCCGTCCGGTGGAACCCTTGTCTTTCCCCGACAGCCACGCGGTTCCTGCCACGTCCAGGTGCGCCCATTTGAATTTCCTTGCGTAGCGCGACAAGAAACAGGCTGCCGTCACGCTGCCCGCGGGTCGTCCGCCGATGTTCGCCATGTCCGCGAACGGGCTCTTGATCTGCTCCTGGTAGTCGTCCCATAGCGGCATGTGCCAGGCCCGGTCCCAGGCCTGCTGTCCGGCCTCGAACAGCTCGGCAGCGAGACGATCGTCGTTGGCGTACAGCCCGCTCGCGACACCACCGAGGGCGATAACGCAAGCGCCGGTGAGCGTGGCGATGTCCACCACCGTCGAGGGATCGAAGCGCTCCGCATAGGTGAGCGCATCGCACAGGATGAGCCGGCCCTCCGCGTCCGTGTTGAGGATCTCGACCGTCTGCCCCGACATGCTCGTGACGATGTCGCCCGGTTTGGTGGCGTGTCCGCCGGGCATGTTCTCGCAGCTCGGAATGATGCCTACCACGTTCACCTGCAGCCGCATCTGCGCTATAGCCTTGAAGGTACCCAGTACGGAGCCGGCGCCCGACATGTCGTACTTCATCTCGTCCATCTCGCCAGAGGGTTTGAGCGAGATCCCGCCGGTGTCGAACGTGATGCCCTTGCCGATCAATGCCACGGGCTTCTGTTTGCTCGGGCCGCCGCGGTACTCGAGGACGATCAGCTTGGCCGGCTCGTGCGCTGCTTTCGTGACCGCCAGCAGCGCACCCATTCCCAGCTTCCTCATGTCCTTTTCGTCGAGCACCCGGCAGCTGAGCTTGTGCTGCTTGGCGAGCTGCTGCGCCTGCGTGGCGAGGTAGGTAGGCGTGCAGATATTGCTCGGCAGGTTGCCGAGGTCTTTGGCCAGGCTGACGCCCTGCGCCAGCGCGGTGCCGCGCTGGAGAGCGCGCACCACCGAAGGAGACGGGTTGCCTAGAAAACCGGCGGCGAACTTGACGCGACGTGGCCGACCGTCCTTGTCGCTCTTCAGGCGATCGAAACGATAGCTGGCTTCTCCCGCCACCTGCACAAGTTGCAAGCCGTTCCACGCGGCATCGTGGTCCGATACGGGCACTTCAGCGAAATACAAGATTGCATCTGAAGTGCCGCTGTCGTTGATCGCCCGCACCGCCGCACGCACTGTTTCACGGAACGCCTTCGGACCGAAGTCCGGTTCCTTCCCCAGGCCCACCAGGAGAACGCGCTCAGCCGCCACCCCGGGCACGTTGTGAAGCCACAGCGTGGAACCGAGCTTGCCGCTCAAATCGCCCCGCCGCAGGATGGAGCTCAGGTAGCCCTTGGCGGGCCTATCGAGCGCCTTCAGCGCCTCGGTCGCGCGCTGCTGTTCGAAGACGCCGACTGCGACGCATCCGGTCTTGTGCTTTTCCGGGCCTCCAGCTTTTGTGCTAAATTCCACGCGGCACTCCTGTTTTTCATCAATATATTTAGCCTCTTAAGTACAGGAATTATCACGTCTCCGCTGCCGAAAAGTCAAAGCATCCCGGGTTGCGGGTCATCGCGGCCATGATTTTTCTGCGCTCCACACTGCGCGAATTCACCGCAGTCGGCATCGCGGTATTCATTGTTCTGCTGGTCATTACCTTCACCACCCAGCTGATCCGCTTCCTGGGTTTCGCCGCGAGTGGCCGCATCCCGGCCGATGCCGTGCTGATCCTGCTCGGTTTCTCTGCACTCGCATATCTGCCGGTGCTGTTGTCGGGCACGCTGTTCGGATCCGTGCTCCTGACGGTGACCCGCGCTTACCGTGACTCGGAGATGGTGGTCTGGCACAGCTCGGGCGTAGGGCTTCTGGCCTGGTTCCGTCCGGTGCTGCTGTATGCCGCTCCCGTCGTTGTGCTGGTCGCCTGCTTCAGCTTCTACCTCACGCCCTGGGCCCTCGGCAAGACCGAGCAGTATTACCACCAGCTCGAGAATCGCGACGACATTTCGGCCGTCCCGCCAGGCGTGTTCAAAGAGTCGAAGACCGGCGATCGCGTGCTGTTCGTCGAGAAGGTGACCTCCGACCTCACGCAGGTTGCCAACATCTTCGTGTACTCGGTGCAGGGAGACCGCCAGTGGGTCATGGTCGCCAAGCGTGGTTACACCGAGCTCGACAGCAACGGCGACCGCTTTCTGGTCGCGCTCAATGGTCGGCGGTATACCGGGACGCCGGGGCAGGCAGACTACCGCATCGAGCGCTTCGAACGCTACGCCATGCGCATTCAGCAGAGCGAGAGCAGCAAATCGTTCTTTCCGACCCAGAAGTCGCTGCCCACCCGCCAGCTGCTCGAGCAGCCGACCCGTCTCAACCTGTCTGAGCTGGCCTGGCGCATCGCTCTGCCGGTGTCGACGCTGATTCTGGCGCTCCTCGCTCTGCCGCTGTCCGTCGTCAATCCGCGCAGTGGCCGCTTCGTCAACATGTTGACTGCGCTGTTCCTGTTCTTCATGTACAGCAACCTGGTGAGCATCTTCCAGTCGTGGGTGGCTAAAGGCGAGGTCAGTTTCTGGATCGGCGTGTCGACTGTGCACGTGCTCATGGCGTTCGTGCTGACGCTGCTGCTGTACCGCCGCATCTATGGTCTGCGCCTGCGCCGGCGACGTCCCGCATGAAGATCCTGCGCCGCTATCTCTCCCGCCAGATCATCGGCGCCATCCTGCTGGTGGTCCTCGCCTTGATCATGCTGTTCTCTTTCTTCGATCTGATCTACGAGCTGCGCGATGTCGGGAGCGAAAGCTATCGCCTGCCTGCGGCAGTAGCTTACGTCGTGCTCAGCATTCCGGGCCATCTCTACGAGCTGCTGCCGGTGGCGACGCTGATCGGGACTCTCTTCGTGCTGGCGCAGCTTGTCGTTCATTCCGAGTACGCAGTCATGCGCACCTCGGGCGTGTCGATTATGAATATGGCGTGGACGCTCATGCGCACCGGCCTTCTGTTCGCCATCGCCACTTTCCTGACCGGTGAGTTTCTCGTGCCCCTGTCCGAGCAGGCGGCGAAGAAACTGCGCCTGGAGCAGACCAGCAACGTGGTGGCTCAGACGTTCCGGTCCGGACTATGGGTCAAAGACGAGGAGAGCTTCGTCAACGTGGCGCGCGTGCTGTACGACGCCACTTTGCAGGATGTCCGGATCTACGAATTCGATGATCAGTACCGCTTGCGCACCATCAGCCAGGCGCGCCAGGGAAAGTACGTGCGCTCGAACCGCTGGCTCCTGACCGACGTGGTGCAGACCAAGTTCGCGGATGGGCGCACCTCAGTGGCGCGGGCAGCGGAGCTGGATTGGCACTCCGTGCTTACGCCAAACGTGCTGAGCGTGCTACTCATCCCGCCGGAGAAGATGTCGCTTTGGACCCTGTATTCCTACGTCCGCCATCTGCGCGAGAATCACCAGGAGCCGAGACGCTACGAGATCGCTTTGTGGAACAAGCTCATTTACCCGGTTGCGGTGCTGGTCATGATCCTGCTGGCGCTGCCTTTCGGGTACATGAACGTGCGCGAAGGCGGCGTCAGTGCAAAAATCTTCGCCGGGATCATGCTGGGACTGAGCTTCCATCTGATCAGCCGCTTGTTCGGGCACGTCGGCCAGCTCGCGGCGTGGCCGCCGGTCCTCGCGGCCGTTGTGCCCACTGCCGGCTTCCTCGCGCTGGCGATCTTCATGCTGCAGCGTCTCGAACGTCGCTAGACAGCCGAGGAGGCCGGCAGTTGCGCAGCTACCTCGTGCTGTAGAGGCGGCTGCCGGTCAGACGATCGTGAAGGAACTGGCGCTCGCGGTCGACAAATCCCCACCAGAACCCTGCGCCGAACAGCAGCAGGCTGCACAACGCCAGCAGAAAACGCGCACTGGCTTCCCTTGTCGAAAGGACGGAGCCGTCTTTTCGCGCAAGGCGGATGCGCCAGGTTTTCATCGCCAGCGTCTGGCCGCCGTGACGCCAGCAGTACACGAAGTACACACCCAGCACAGCGAGCAGCCACAGCCGAAACACCAGCTGCAGCAGCGGCGTGCGCGCAGCCTGGATCAAAGCGAGAAACAGGTAGGCCGCGACGAACAGGATGGGGATGATCAGTATCGCCTCGTAGCCGAGGCTCGCGAATCGCGGCAGCAGGCCGGCGAGGCGCGGTTGCAAATGGCTCAGAGCTTGCCGCTCGCTGGAGCAGAGCGCGGGGGGTGAGCTTGCCGCAGGCTCTTCTTTTCCTCCTCGGAGAGCGCGTCGTACTCCTTCCACCTGCGGTGGATCGCCTCGCGCTTCTCAGGGGGCATCTCTTTCAGCTTCTTGTAGCGGTCGCGCACCTGCGTGCGCTGCTCGGGGCTCATGCTGGCCCACTGCTTCATGCGCGATTGGAGCCTTTCCTGCTGCTGAGACGTCATCTTGGGATAGCGCTTGGCGATCTCAATCCACTTGACGCGGCGCGGCCCGTCGATCTTGGGCCATTCGTCGGCGAGCGGCGCAAGAACATGCTGCTGCTCTGCGCTGAGCTGTTTCCATTCCAGGCCCCGCTCCTCTGCTGCACCCTTTCCCGCCTGAGCGGCTAGGGGCAACCAAAAGGTCAATAGCAGGCAGGCAAGGGCTAGTCGGCCGCGTGATGGTGAAGCCAAACCTCGAACCCCGAGTCCAGATAGGCGGTTACGGGCAACTCGTCGGACAGCACCTGCGCATCGATTTCCGCGTAGTCCGGCTGCATAGCCGACTGCTGATGCCAAACGACCAGAAGCGACAAAGCGAGCATCAGCCCGAATACGGGAATCAGCAGGCGGCGGCCGAGCAGGCGCGGCGCATCGAGTGAATCCAACGGAGATGCCGTGCCCAGATGGGCACGCGACAGCGCGGCGTCACGCGCCAGGCGCAGGCGATACAGCGTCCCTGCGGGGAGGGACTCGAGCCCTTCGTCCAGCTTGCGGACCACACCCTCCGCGAGCTCCCGCTCGTTCATAGCGTCACCCCTTTTGCCTTGAGGAATACCGCAAGGGCGTGGGCAGCCCGAGAGCAGTGAGTCTTCACACTACCTTCGGAACAACCCATCGCCGCCGCCGTTTCCTGAACATCCAACTCCTCCCAGTAACGCAAGAGAAAAGCCTCTCGTTGACGTGCGGGCAAGCTCGCCAGCCCGGCTTCGATCAGCCCGACTACTTGAGACCGCTCCAGGACTTGCGCCGGTCCGGCAATTACGCCAGGTCCTTCATTGACCTCGACCGCGTCGAGCGGGTCGTGGTCATCCTCGTCTTGCTTGCCGTGCAGGGACGACAGCAGCGTCGTCCAGAGCGAACGCACCCGCTGGCGGCGATAGTGATCGCGGATTGTGTTTTGCAATATGCGCTGGAACAGCAGCGGAAGCTCCCCCGACGGCTTCGCCGCATATTTTTCGGCCAGCTTTAGCATTGCGTCCTGTACCAAATCGAGGGCCAGCTGCTCGTCCCGGACTGCGAACACCGCTTGTTTGAAGGCCCGGCGCTCAACTTCCGCGAGGAAAGTCGCCAGCTCTTTTTCTGTCGCCAGAAGGGATGATCCGTCGTTGCGAGCGCGCAAAACGCGCGCCAAGCCGGATGTTAACAAATCGTTATCCGGGAGGTGGAACAGGCCACACCCGGCTTCCCGGCATCTGGTATAACCGCCTGTTATTTCGTCGTTTGTGGAAAGGGTCGCAGAGGCGTCTACAATACGCGCTGGATTTTTCCATGCGGAAGGCCCGTGGACCTTACCCACCACTTTCTGATCGCCATGCCGAGCATGGTGGACACGAACTTCGCCAAGTCGCTCACTTACATTTGTGAGCACAACGATCAGGGCGCGCTGGGCGTCGTGGTGAATCGGCCGATCGACATGACGCTGAAGACCCTGCTCGAGCAGATCGACATTCCGCTGCGCGACGAGAGCCGCAGCCGCCTGCCGGTCTACTTTGGTGGGCCGGTACAGGTGGACCGGGGCTTCGTTCTGCATCGGCCCCCGGGTGACTGGGAATCGACCCTGTCGATCAACGCTCAGATCGGGCTCACCACCTCACGCGACATTCTCCAAGCGGTGGCCGAGGGCCGCGGGCCCGAGCAGATTCTCGTGTCTCTCGGCTACGCCGGTTGGGCCCCGGGACAACTCGAGCAGGAGCTCAGTCAGAACGCCTGGCTCACGGTGCATGCCGACGCAGATGTGATCTTCGAGCTCCCGGCTGAGCACCGCCTGTCCGCAGCGATGAGCCTGCTTGGCGTCGACCTTGCCCATCTGTCGGATGACGTCGGGCACGCCTGATGGAACACGGTTTGCCGTGAGCGCACGGTGATTGGCGCAGCGCGGTTGTCGCCGCCACGGCCCTCGGGAACGGTCCTGGCATTCGATTTCGGCGCGCGGCGGCTTGGCGTCGCGGTCGGGGAACTCGCCATCGGTATCGCGCATCCTTTGCAAACCCTGCAAACGGCGTCGGAGCGGGCTCGTCTGGAGGCGATCGCGAAACTGATCGGGGAGTGGTCGCCGTCGCTGCTGGTGGTCGGCCTGCCACGGCACATGAACGGCGACGAGCACGACCTGTCCGAGCGCTGCCGTCGCTTCGCGCTCAAGCTTGAGCGGCGCTTCGCTCTCGAAGTGCGCCTGATCGACGAGCGGCTCACCTCGCGCGCCGCGGCCGCGTCGCTCGCGGCCAGCGGCGTGCACGGCCGCGACCAGAGCGAGATGCTGGACCAGGTGGCGGCGATGCACATCCTCGAGACTTACTTCAGCGCGCGCGATGAATCTGCCTGACGCCGAAAGTTTGGTTGCGAAGCTGGCGGAGCAGATCCGGCGCGATACTGGTCCATCGGTCGCGCTGGTTGGGATCTATACCGGCGGGGTGTGGATTGCCGAGCGCCTCCACCGCATTCTGGGGCTCGCGACCCCGATCGGCACCATCGACGTGGCCTTCTACCGCGACGACTACAAGAGGACCGGGCTGCGCCCGGGGGTCAAGCCTTCCGACATTCCCTTTAGAGTCGAGGATGCCGACATCATCCTGGTGGACGACGTGCTCTATACCGGGCGCACTATCCGCGCCGCGCTGAATGAGATCTTCGACTATGGACGCCCCACATCCATCCGGCTGGCCGCCTTGGTCGACCGGGGTGGCCGCCAGCTTCCCATTTGTCCGCAGTTCGTGGGCGCGGCGATGCAGGTGGCGCCCGAGCAGAGCATCGAGCTGCGCCAGGAGGCGGGACGCTTCAGTCTGGCTGTGATGTCGCGCGGCGCACGCGAGGCATGAACGCGAATCTGCAGATCGGTCCGCAGGGCAAGCTCATGCACCTGCTGACCACCGAAGGTCTGCCGGCTGAGATCGTGCTGCACATCCTCGATACCGCGCGCTCGTTTGTCTCGGTGGCGGAGCGCGAGGTCAAGAAAGTCCCGCTGCTGCGCGGCAAGGCGATTTTCAATCTGTTCTTCGAGCCCAGCACGCGCACCCGCACCACGTTCGAGATCGCCGCCAAGCGGCTGTCGGCGGATGTAGTCAACCTCAACATCGCAACCTCGTCGCAGACCAAGGGCGAGAGGCTGCTGGACACGGTCGCCAATCTCACCGCCATGCACGCCGACATGTTCATCGTGCGCCACAGCCAAAGCGGCGCCGCGCACCTGATCGCGCGCAACGTCGGGCCGGAGATTCACGTGATCAACGCCGGCGATGGGCGTCATGCCCATCCGACGCAGGCGCTGCTGGACATGTTTACCATCCGGCACTACAAGGGCGAGTTCCGCAATCTGCGCGTCGCGATCGTCGGTGACGTCCTGCACTCGCGCGTGGCGCGCTCGGAGATCCACGCCTTGACGACGCTGGGCGTGCCGGAGGTCCGCGTGATCGGACCACGCACGCTGCTCCCGACCCAGGTGGAAAACCTCGGTGTCCAGGTGTTCCACGACATGGGCGCGGGGCTGAAGAACGTCGATGTCGTGATGATGCTGCGCTTGCAGCAGGAGCGCATGAGCGGCGCGCTGCTGCCGAGCGCCGCCGAATTCTTCAAATCCTACGGCCTGACCCCGGACAAGCTGGCGCTGGCGAGACCCGATGCAATCGTCATGCATCCCGGTCCGTTGAACCGCGGAGTGGAGATCGATTCGGCGGTCGCTGATGGGCGGCAGTCGGTGATCCTGCCGCAGGTCACCTTCGGCATCGCGGTGCGCATGGCGGTCATGGGCATCCTGGCGGGCAACTGACGCGCGCGCCTGTCGAATTCATGAACATCGAGATCAGGAACGGAAGGCTCATCGACCCGGCCAGCGGGAGCGAGCGCGTCCAGTCGCTGTACGTCGCGGAAGGAAGGATCGCTGCGCTCGGCACTGCTCCGGTCGGGTTCAAAGCCGAGCGCGTGCTGGATGCCTCAGGCCTGACGGTGTGTCCCGGGCTGGTGGACCTGTCGGCGCGTCTGCGCGAACCCGGGCTGGAGCACAAGGCCACGCTCGAGAGCGAGATGCAGGCGGCCGCGGCCGGCGGCGTGACCAGCCTCGTCTGCCCCCCGGACACCGATCCGCCGCTCGACGAGCCCGGGTTGGTCGAGATGCTCAAGTTTCGCGCGCGCAGCCTTAACCAGTCACGAGTCTATCCGCTCGGGGCGTTGACGCAGGGACTTAAAGGTGAGCGCCTCACCGAGATGGCGCAATTGCATGACGCCGGCTGCGTGGCGTTCAGCCAGCCCGGCGCCAGCATGACCGACAACCAGGTTCTCAAGCGCTCGCTCGAGTACGCAACGACGTTCGGATTTGCCGTGTGGCTTCGCCCGCAGGACGCTACGCTGTCGCGCAGCGGCGTGGCTCACGATGGAGAGGTGGCGACCCGGCTCGGCCTGTCCGGCATCCCGGTGTGCGCCGAAACCGTTGCTTTATCCGCCATATTGATCCTGGTCCGGGCCACTGGCGCGCGCGTCCATCTGTGCCGCCTCTCCAGCGCGGAAGGCGTGGAGATGGTGCGTGAGGCGAAGCGTGCGGGGATGCCGGTGACCTGCGACGTGGCCGCTTATCACGTCCACTTGAGCGATGTGGATATCGGTTATTTCGACTCCAATTGCAACCTGATACCCCCCTTGCGCGGGCTGCGGGACCGCGATGCGCTGCGCGCCGGGCTGAACGACGGCACGATCGATGCGATCTGCTCCGACCACGCGCCGGTGGAGGAAGACGGCAAGCAGCTGCCGTTCGCGGAAGCGGAGCCCGGCGCAACTGGCCTCGAGCTGCTGCTTCCGTTGACTCTGAAATGGGCGCGCGAGGCGCGGATCCCGCTTCCAGTCGCACTTGCCCGCGTCACGACAGCACCCGCGCGGGTGCTGGGGTTGCCGGGCGGAGCTATCGTGCCTGGAGCTGTTGCCGATCTGTGTGTGTTCGACCCCGAGGAATGGTGGCGGGTGGCGCCAGAAGCATTGCACAGCCAGGGCAAGAACACGCCGCTGCTCGGGATTGAGGTGCAGGGCCGCGTGCGCTACGCGCTGGTGGATGGGCGCATCGTGTTCGAACTAACCACCACGCGCGCTGAAGAATGACCTCGCCCGCGGCCAATCCGCTGCTCGATTTTTCCGGGCTGCCCCGCTTTGCCGAGATCAAGCCGGAGCATGTCACCCCGGCGGTGGACCATCTCCTGGCGGAGAACCGCGAGGTGGTAGAACGCGTGGCTCGTGCTGTGGGAGAGCCGAGCTGGGAGGACTTCGTCGCGCCGCTGGACGATGCCAACGAGCGCCTCGCACGCGCCTGGGGGCAGGTCGCCCACCTCAATGCCGTCATGAACAGCCCGCCCTTGCGCGAGGTTTATAACGCCAACCTGCCGCGCATCAGCCAGTACTACACCGAGCTGTCTCAGGATGAGCGGCTGTACGCGAAGTTCAAGGCGCTGCGCACGGCATCAGGATTCGACCGGCTCCGCCCCGAGCAGAGAAGGATCATCGACAATGAGCTGCGCGATTTTCGCCTGGGCGGCGCCGAACTGGCGGCAGACCCGAAGGCCGAATTCAAGCAGGTGCGCAGCCGGCTCGACGGCCTCGCTTCCCGTTTCAACGACAACCTGCTGGACGCGACCAACGCTTTCGCGCATCACACTGCGGAGCGAAGTGCGGTGGCGGGAATCCCGGCTGATGTGCTGGAGGCGGCGCGCGAGGCCGCTCAGCGCGACGGCATGGACGGATGGAAGCTGACGCTGCACATGCCCTCCTATCTGCCGGTGATGCAGTACGCCGACAACCGCGCTTTGCGCGAGCTCATGTATCGGGCGTATGTCACGCGCGCCGCGGAGTTTGGCAATGCCGAGTGGGATAACGCACCGGTGATCGACGAGATCCTGAAGCTGCGGCGACGGCTGGCGGAGCTGCTCGGATACGCCTGCTACGCGCAGGTTTCGCTCGAACCCAAGATGGCTAGATCGCCAGGCCAGGTGCTGGACTTCCTGACCGACCTGGCGCAGCGTGCGCGGCCGTTCGCTGTGCGCGAGTTCGAGGAGCTGTCGCGCTTCGCGCGTGAACGCGTCGGCTTGACCGAACTGCAAGCCTGGGACGTCGCATGGGTATCCGAGAAGCTGCGCCAGGAGCGCTACGCGTTCTCGGAGCAGGAGGTGAAGCAGTACTTCCCGCATCCAAAGGTACTGGCGGGCATGTTCCAACTGGTGCAGACGCTGTACGGCATCTCCATCATGCCCGGCTCCGCGCCGACCTGGCATCCGGACGTGCGCGTTTTCGATATCTGCGAAGGCGGTTCGAACGGTGGTTCCGGGCGCGCGCTGATCGGACAGTTCTACGTCGACCTGTTTGCGCGCGAGTCCAAACGTGGGGGCGCCTGGATGGACGACGCCATCACGCGCAAGCGTACGCTTATCGGTATCCAGACGCCGGTCGCCTACCTCAACTGCAATTTCTCGGCGCCGGTCGGGAGCAAGCCCGCCCTGCTCACGCACAACGAGGTTATCACGTTGTTCCACGAGTTCGGGCATGGACTCCACCACCTGCTTACACGAGTCGAGCAGCGCGGCGTGTCGGGCATCAACGGCGTCGAATGGGATGCGGTAGAGCTCCCCAGCCAGTTCATGGAGAATTTTTGCTGGGAATGGGACGTCGTGCGAGCGATGAGCGCTCATGTCGAAACTGGAGCGCCCCTGCCGCGCCCGCTGTTCGACAAGATGGTCGCCGCCAAGAACTTTCACAGCGGGCTCCAGTTCGTACGCCAGCTCGAGTTCGCGCTGTTCGACATGCACCTGCACTCCGACTACGACCCGGCCGGCACCCTTACGCCGCTGCGACTGCTCGACAGCGTGCGCCGCCAGGTCGCGGTCCTGTTTCCGCCCGAGTACAACCGCTTCCCGAACAACTTCTCCCACATCTTCGCCGGGGGCTATGCGGCGGGGTACTACAGCTACAAGTGGGCCGAGGTGCTGTCAGCCGATGCCTACGGCCTGTTCGAGGAGCTGGGTGTGCTCAGCCCCGAGGCCGGCGAGCGATTCCGGCGCGAAATCCTGGGCGTAGGCGGCAGTCGCCCGGCCCTCGAGTCCTTTGTCGCCTTCCGGGGACGGGAGCCGAATATCGACGCCCTTCTGCGACATAGCGGCATGGCGGTTGCTTGAGGGCCATCTCCACCAGACACGATGGAGACGGAGATGCGCACTCTGGCACTGATAGTCATCATGGCGCTTGCGATCGGCCCTGCGGCCGCTGGCAAGCTCTACAAGTGGGTGGATCAGAACGGCGAGGTGCACTACACGGATCAACCTCCGCCGCCGGAGGCCAAGACCGCCGAGCACAAGAAGTTCGGGGACCAGGCTACCGACGCGCCCGTGCCCTATGCTGTGCAGCAGGCAGCAAAAAATTTCCCGGTCACCCTGTATACCGCGGACCAGTGCGGCGACCCGTGCAGCAAGGGCTCGGCGCTGCTCGCGAAGCGCGGCGTGCCGTTTACCGAGAAGAACGTGCGCGACGCGGCACTGGGCGAAGAGCTGAAGGCGCTGAACGGAGGCAAGCTCGAGGTGCCGGTGATGAAGGTTGGCTCACAGGTTGTGCGCGGCTACGAGGAAGGCAACTGGAACAACGTGCTCGATGCGGCCGGCTACCCGAGGTGGGCAGCGACCCCGGCGCGCGCTGCGACTGCTGCCGCAAAGCCGGCGAAGCCGGCTGAACCGGCTGCGCCGAGCGGCACCGCCGAGAGCAGTCAATAACCGCTTGGTTCCAGGCTCTGGTATGCGGTGAGACTGGCGACCTGGAACGTCAATTCCCTCAAGGTGCGGCTCACGCACCTGCTGGACTGGCTCGGCCGCGAGCGGCCGGACGTGGTCTGCCTGCAGGAAACCAAGACCGAGGACGCGAACTTTCCGGCGCTCGAAATCGAGCGAGCTGGATATCACGCGCTGTTCAGCGGGCAAAAATTGTACAACGGTGTAGCCATCCTCGCTCGAGTGGCCCCGAGCGATGCGGTCACGGTGTTGCCGGGTTTTGCCGACGAGCAGAAGCGCGTGCTCGCAGCGACCGTGGATGGAGTGCGCGTCGTCTGTGTGTATGTACCGAACGGGGAGAGCGTGGAGTCGGACAAGTATCGTTACAAGCTCGCCTGGCTCGCGGCATTGCGCCATTGGCTCGCGCAGGAGCTACAGCGCCATCCGCAGCTCGCACTGCTGGGCGACTACAACATCGCGCCGGAAGAACGCGACGTGCACGACCCCAGGCTGTGGCAGGGCAGAGTCTTGTTCAGTGAACCGGAGCGCGCTGCCTTTCGCGCCCTGCTCGACTTGGGATTGAAGGACAGCTTTCGGCTGTTCGAGCAACCGGATCGATCGTTCAGCTGGTGGGACTATCGGATGAACGCCTTCAGGCGCAATCTCGGTCTGCGCATCGACCACATCCTCGTCAGCGACGGCCTCGCCAACCGCGCGCGCGCCAGCCGCATCGACAAGGCGATGCGGGCGCTCGAACGCCCCTCAGATCACGCGCCGGTCATCACCGAGCTAACTTGAGTGCGTGCTGGGCGCTTCCTTCCCCTCGATTCCCAGCTCTTGGATCTTGCGCGTGAGCGTGTTGCGGCCCATCCCGAGCAGATGAGACGCTTCGATACGCCGGCCACCGGTGTGCGCCAGCGCCTTGAGGATGAGCGCGCGCTCGAACTGGCGGGTCATCTCGTGCATGATGTTCTGCTCACCACGGTTGAGAGCGCTCTCCGCCTCCTTCTCGAGCGCGCTCACCCAGTTTTCACCGCTCAACGCGCCCTGGTCCTCGCGGAATTCCGGCGGCAGGTCCTGGATGTCGATGTTCACGCCCGGCGCCATGACTGTCAGCCAGTGGCACAGATTTTCGAGCTGCCGGACGTTGCCGGGAAAGTCGTGCCCCATGAGGTATTTGACGACCGGATCGGTGAGGCGCTTGGCCTCGACGCCCAGGTCCTTCGCGCTCTTCCCCATGAAGTACCTGGCGAGCAGCGGGATGTCCTCGCGCCGTTCCCGCAGCGCCGGCAGACGGATGCGGATCACGTTGAGACGGTGGAACAGATCCTCGCGGAACAGCCCATTCTTGACCCGCTCCTCGAGGTCCTGGTGGGTGGCGGCGATGATGCGCACGTTGGCCTTGATCGGCTGGTGCCCGCCGACGCGATAGAAATGGCTATCGGACAGGACGCGCAGCAGCCGTGTTTGCAGGTCGGACGGCATGTCACCGATCTCGTCTAGAAACAGCGTGCCGCCTTCTGCCTGCTCGAAGCGCCCGCGCCGCATGCTCTGAGCGCCGGTAAACGCTCCCCGTTCGTGCCCGAACAGCTCCGATTCGAGCAGATCCTTCGGGATTGCGGCGGTGTTGATGGCGATGAATGGCTTGCTCGCGCGCGGGCTGTGCCGATGCAGCGCCCGCGCGACCAGCTCTTTGCCGGTGCCAGACTCGCCGTTGATCAGCACTGTGGCCTGCGACTGGGTGAGGCGGCCGATGGCCCGAAACACCTCCTGCATGGAAGCCGCCTGACCCAGTATCTCGGGGCCGGCCTCGGCCGTCTCGGCGACGTCGTCCCGGCGCAGGCTTTCTTCCATCGCACGGCGAATGAGATCGACCGCGTGATCGACATCGAACGGCTTGGGCAGATACTCGAAGGCACCGCCTTGAAACGCCGCTACCGCACTCTCGAGGTCCGAATACGCAGTCATGATGATGACCGGGAGAGCTGGATGCCGTTCCTTGATCTTCTGCAGCAGCTCCAGGCCGGAGCCGCCCGGCATGCGGATGTCGCTGACGACGACCTGCGGCACCGAGGAGTTGAGCGCGCTCAGCGCTTCCTGCGCCGAGGAGAACAGCTTGAAGCTGATGTCTTCGCGGGCCAGCGTTTTCTCGAACACCCAACGGATGGAGCGGTCGTCGTCGATGATCCAGACAGGTTTCATGGTCTTTTGAGCTTTGCCGGATACGCTCAAGCGCCGCCTGGATGCAGTGGCAGCACGATGGTGAAACAGGTACGCCCGGCTTCGCTCTCCAGCTCGATCGCGCCTTGGTGCTGGCTGATCAGGTTCTGTGCCAGCGTCAACCCCAGCCCGGTACCGCCCTCGCGCCCCGACACCAGGGGAAAAAATATCTTGTCGCGCAGCTCGTGCGGTACGCCAGGTCCGTTATCGATGACTTGGATCGATACCCCCAGCGGGTTGAGCCGGCGTGCGAGAGTGACCTGACGCGCGACGCGCGTGCGCAGCACGATGTCGCCGTTGCCCTTCATGGCCTGTGCCGCGTTGCGCACGATGTTGAGCAGGGCCTGGATGATCTGCTCGCGATCAGCTTCGATCGCGGGCAGACTCACGTCGTACTCGCGAGAGATGCGGATGCCGGCGGGGAACTCGGCGAGCACGAGGCTGCGCACGCGCTCCACCGCCTCATGGATGTTGAGTGGCGCGAGGTGCGGCATGCGCTGCGGCGTGAGCAGGCGGTCCATCAGCGTCTGCAGGCGGTCGGCCTCCTTCATGATGACTTGCGTGTACTCGGTGAGCTCGGCCCGCTCGAGCTCGCGCTCCAGGAGCTGTGCCGCGCCGCGCAGCCCACCCAACGGGTTCTTGATCTCATGCGCGAGGTTGCGGATCAGCCAGCGGCTTGCCTCGGTCTGCTCGTGCAGGCGCTCTTCGCGCGCCAGACGCTGCTGTTGATGCAGCTCGGTGAATTCGAGGAGGTAGCCGTCGATGCCGTCGATCTCGACCCGCGTTACGGTGCAGCTCACTTCGAAGCGGTCCTGTGCGGCCGTCGTGAGGCTGAGCTCGTGCTGCAGATAGCTGCAGTTGCGCTTCTCGGCCTGATGAATCGCCGCCGTCAACGGTGAGTCGTTGGGAAAGAGGTGCGGGAGGCGATGGCCCAAGACGTTGCGCGCGCTGATCTTGAACAGATTCTCCGCCGCGGGGTTGGCGTACACGATGGTGAGGTCGCGCCGCAGGTACACCACCGCCATCGCGAGCGCGTCCAGTCCTGCTGAGCGCAAAGACTTATCCCACTGACTGGCCCGCGCTGGCCGGACCTGTGCGGGCAAGGTTCCGCTCGCTTTCATGCGGGGCGTCCCCACCGCAGCGTCTGAGTGGGTGGTATGGTGCGGGCGAGCCCGCCCGTGCCAGCTGCCAGGGCAAGCTCGGCCTCTACTGCAGGTTGGCGAGCTCCTGCTGGATGGAAGAGATGTTCTTCTCGTGCATCGTCACCGCGTCCTGGTACGGTTTGACGCGCTCCTGAACGCGAGCGTAGTTGCGCTCTTCGCCCGACCGCTGCGCCTGCTGATCGGCCAGGACCTTCCTGGCCTCTTCCAGCGCCTTTTGCTCGCGTGCCAGCTCTTCCTCCAGGATCTTGCGCCGATCGTCGTCGCGCTTGCGCTGCACCGCAGGCTCGACGCGCTTCTGGCCCGTCTCGCCAGTCGACGGCGCCGCCGTACTCGCCCTGCTCGCCTCCGGCGGCGGCAATGTTGGCTCTTGGAAGCAGGTGAGCTTGCGTGCGTTCTTGACCGGCGCGTTGGAATAGATCACACGCCCGTCCTTGTCGATGTACTTGCAGGTATCGGCCAGGGCGGGCACGGCCGACAACAGTGTTGCGAGCAGTGCGAACAGGCAGCGCATGTGGGTTCGAACGTGGCCGTCGGGCGTGCAGCACGCCGCTCGTCCGAAGTCTATGACAGCTGCACCGGGTAATCAATCAACCTTCCTCGCCTTGAAAACAATAAGGGGCGGGAACGTCCCGCCCCTTTCGTGCGACCTCCTAAGCGGGCTCAGAGGCTGTAATACATCGCGAACTCGATTGGATGCGTAGTCATCCGGAAGTTCGTGACCTCCTCCATCTTCAAATCGATGTAAGCGTCGAGCATGTCGTTCGAGAACACTCCGCCGCGGGTGAGAAACTCGCGTCCCTTGTCCAGATATTCGAGCGCTTGCTCGAGAGACGAGCAGACGTTGGGAACCTTCTTCGCTTCTTCCGGCGGCAGGTCGTACAGGTTCTTGTCGACCGGATCGCCCGGGTGGATCTTGTTCTGCACGCCGTCGAGGCCCGCCATCATCATGGCCGAGAACGCCAGATACGGATTCGTGGTCGGGTCGGGGAAGCGCACCTCGATGCGCCGGGCCTTGGGGCTCGAGACGTATGGGATGCGGACCGCGGCCGACCGGTTGCGCGCCGAGTAGGCAAGGTTGATCGGGGCCTCGAAGCCCGGCACCAGTCTCTTGTACGAGTTGGTGCCCGGGTTCGTGATCGCGTTCAGCGCGCGCGCGTGCTTGATGATGCCGCCGATGTAGTAGAGCGCGAACTCGGACAGGCCAGCATAGCCGTTGCCGGCGAACAGGTTGTCGCCGCCCTTCCAGATCGACTGATGCACGTGCATGCCCGATCCATTGTCGCCGACGATAGGCTTGGGCATGAAGGTCGCCGTCTTGCCATAGGAATGAGCGACGTTGTGGACCGTGTACTTCAGGATCTGCATCCAGTCGGCGCGCGTGACGAGCGGCGCGTACTTGGTACCGATCTCGTTCTGACCGGCCGCGGCGACTTCGTGGTGATGAACTTCGACTTCGACGCCCTGTTCTTCCAGAGCCAGACAGATCGCCGAGCGGATGTCCTGCAACGAGTCGACCGGCGGAACCGGGAA
>DATJZQ010000181.1:0-9279 GCA_035499005.1 Burkholderiales bacterium
GAGTCGCTGGCGCCAGGGTCGTACTTCTTCTGTGCTATTGCCGGCCCCGCAAACGCCAGCATCGACGCGACGAACCATACGAGAATCTGACGCATACCTGTCACGGCAGCGCCCGCCGAGAATAGATTGTTTCGCAGCTCCTTCAACATGTCTTCACGCGGGTACACGTCGACGCACAAGTTTTCCGACGAGCATGCGAATGAAGCCGGCGACGCCCGTGGGCATCAAATAGACGAACGTCAGCAGGAACACACCGTAAATAGCCCAGGGAGCAGCCTTGGAGATCTGATCGGCGAAGTTGGGAATGAACTGGATGAAGAGCGCTCCGTAGAGTGCGCCCGAGATAGAGGCTATTCCCCCGATCACGATGCCGACCAGGAAATTGATCGACAGCACGGCCGTGAAGCTATCGGGCGCCACGAACTGCACGACGATCGCGCCGAGCGCACCGGCGACCCCGGTGTAGAGCGCGCTCACGCCGAAGGTCAGCGTCTTGATCAGTGCGCTGTTTACTCCCATCGCCTCGGCTGCGATGGGATGATCGCGAATCGCCACCATTGCGCGCCCCACGCGGCCGCGCAGCAGATTCCAGGCCGCCAGTAGCATCACCGCCAGGATGGCGAGCGTGAACAGGTATAACCACTGGTCCGGCGTGATCTTCAGTCCGAACGGCGGATCGGGCTTGATGATGACGATACCCTGCACGCCCCCGGTCCAGTGCTCGATGTGCTTGTACTTGAGGATCTGCGGCATCGCGACCGTCAGGGCGAAAGTTGCGAGGGCCAGGTAGTGGCCGCGCAGGCGCAGCGCTGGCAGGCCGAACAGAAAGCCCGAGACGAAGCACACCACGCCGGCCACGGGCAAGGTGGCCCAGTACGGCCAGCCGAAACGGTCCATCAGGATGGCAGCCGCATAGGCCCCGATGGCATAGAAGGCACCGTGCCCGAGCGAAATCTGGCCGTTGTACCCGGTCAGCATATTCAGTCCGAGCAGCACAATCGTGTAGACCAGCACCATGTTGAACTGGAAAACGCGATAGTTGCTGATCAGGAAGGGCAGCGTCACGGCACCGGCGGCCAGCGCAACGATACCGATCGCCTTCCAGGCGCGCATTGACAGCCCGGCATAGCGCGGGATGCTGATAACCGGTGCGGTCTTTGCCGCGTCGTTCATGCTGAGCGCTACACCCGTGTAACGAAAACTTTGCCGAACAACCCGGTCGGCTTGACCAGCAGCACACCGATGATCAGGACCAGCGCCACGGTCAGCTTTAGCTCGGTGCCGATCACATAAGCGCCCACCAGGTTCTCCAGCACGCCAACCGCAAAACCGCCGAGGACAGCGCCGAACGGGTTGTCGATACCGCCGACCAGCGCCGCCGCGAACGCGTAGAGCAGCACACCCGACATCATGTTGGGTTCCAGATAGATGATCGGCGCTACCAGCATGCCCGCAATCGCACCGACGGAAGCCGCCAGCCCCCAGCCCAGCGCCAGCATCCAGCCCACACGGATACCAACGAGACGGCTTGAGACCTGATTCTGTGCTGCTGCTCGCATGGCGAGCCCAAGCGTGGTGAAGCGGAAAAACATGTAGAGGACTACCAGCACCGCCAACGTGACACCGATCGCCCCGAGCTCATGCGAGGAGATGAAGCGGTTGCCGAACAAGGGCTGCTGGGGAAAGGGGCTTGGAAAGGTCTTGATGGTGTAGGTGTAGATCCAGCCGGCGACGCTGTTGAAGATCACGAGGAGCGCGATGAAGACCACGACCACGGACAGCACAGGAGCGTTCTCCACCGGCCGTATGATCACTCGCTCGATGACGATACCGGCGACGAATGAGATCGCCACGGCGCACACGAATGCCCACCAGTAGGGCATGCCGTGATTGATCATGTCCCAGGCGAGATAGGTCGAGAACATCGCCATCTCGCCCTGCGCGAAGTTGATGTGGTTGGTCGACTGGTAGATCATCACCAGGGCGAGCGCGAGGCTGGCGTAGATTCCGCCTGTCGCCAGTCCCGACAGAACCTGGTGCAGAAACGCTTCCATCTTCGAGCCCGTCTATGAGTACCCTGCTCTCCGAACCCTCAGTATCCGAGATACGAGCGACGGACGGCCTCGTCGTTGCGAATCACCGACGAGGGTCCCGACACCACGACCCTGCCGGTCTCGAGCAGATAGACGTGGTCTGCGAGCTCGAGCGCCAGCGTGGCGTTTTGCTCCACCAGCAGCATGCTCACTCCCTCCTCCTGGTTGATCCGGCGCATGATCTGAAAGATACCCTGGACCACCAGCGGCGCGAGCCCGAAGGACGGCTCGTCCAACAGCAGCAGACCCGGGCGCAGCATCAGCGCTCGCGCCAATGCGAGCATCTGCTGCTCGCCACCCGACAACGTGCCCGCCTGCTGGTGGCGCCGCTCCCGCAGCCGGGGAAAGTAGCCGAACACACGGTCGAAATCCTCGTTCACTCTGTGCTTGTCTTTCCGCGTGTAGGCTCCGAGCCGTAGGTTCTCCTCGGTGGTCAGGTCGACAAATGTGCCGCGCCCGTCGGGCACGTGTGCGACGCCTTTGCGCACGATGTCTTCCGTCGCTCGGCCGCTGATGAGCTCTCCGCGAAGGCGCACCTCACCGCTCGACCTGATCATTCCGCACAGGGCGCGCAACAGCGTGGTCTTGCCGGCGCCATTGGCTCCCAGCACGGTGGTAATGCCGCGTTCGGCGACTTGCAGCCCCACCCCGTGCAGCACGAGGCTCGATCCGTAGCCTGCGCTCAGCTCTTTCACCTCAAGCAGCGCCGCCATCAGCTCGCTACTCCCAGGTAAGCGCGGATGAGCTCGGGGTTGGTTTGCACTTCCGCTGGCGTGCCCTCTGCGATCTTGCGGCCAAAGTCCAGCGCCACGACCCGATCGGAAATACGCATCACCAGATTCATGTGATGCTCGACCAGCAGCACGGTGACCTGCAGGTCGTCACGCACGCGCTGGATTAAGGTCATCAGACCCTCCAGCTCCTCGTGATTCAGGCCTGCGGCCGGCTCGTCCAGCAGCAACAGCTTCGGCTCGCTGGCGAGCGCGCGCGCCAGCTCGACGCGTTTGCGCACTCCGAACGGCAGATCGGCCACGCGGCGGGCCGCGACCGAAGCGAGATCCAGAAGCTCGATCAGGCGATGCGCCTGCTCCTCCAGCCTGCCCTCTTCGCGGGCGACGATCGGCAGCCGCAGCGCGTTCACCAGAAAACCGCCGCGCGTGCGGCAATGGCCGCCGATCAGCACGTTCTGTTTGACGCTCATGCTGTTGAACAGAGCCAGATTCTGGAAGGTGCGCCCGATGCCAAGCTCGGCGATACGGTAACGCGGGAGATTTTGCAGTGAGCGCCCGTCGAACACGATCGAACCGCGCTCGTAGTCGTAGAGGCGCGAGAGGCAGTTGAAGAGCGTGGTCTTCCCGGCCCCGTTGGGTCCGATCAGTCCGACGATCTCGCCGGCATATACGTCGAAGGACACGCCGTCGAGCGCGACGATGCCGCCAAAGCGCACGCCGACATCCTGCACTGACAGCAGCCGAGCTCCGCGCACTCCAGGTGGCGCAGGTGGGTGCGGGAAGTCAGCCGCAACAGGTGCTCGAGCCCCAGTTCCCGCGAGTGACACGTCCCCCCCTTATTAGGTTCAGCTGGCGCGCGGCTCGAGCCCGCGCCGTGGCGCGCTCAGCGCTTTGCGGCGGATACTGACACAAACGGTTTTCCGGGTAAAGCAAGGCTCCCTCTCACCGCCTCCCGGGGCTCGGATAGAATCGGTGTCGCGTTGAGAACCGCGCGGATTTTGTGTGGCGCGGCTGGGCGTTACCTTTCGACTCGTGGACCGTTCACGCCGCGAGCCGAGCGCAGGGAGGAGCATGGAACCGCGCCATCACAGGTTCTGGCCGAAGCAGCTGCCATGGAGCCTGACTTACCCGCAAACCAGTCTCTACTACAACCTGGAGGTGTCGGCGACGCGCTACCCGGACAAGCCGTGGCTCTTCTACTACGACACCGCGCTCAACTTCCGCCAGACAAGAGCCCAGGTCGACGCGCTCGCCGCCTTCCTGCAGCAACGCTGCCACGTCGAGCGTGGCGACCGGGTGCTGCTGTTCATGCAGAACAGCCCGCAGTTCATCATCGCTTACTACGCGATCCTGCGCGCGGACGCCGTCGTGGTGCCGGTCAATCCGATGAATCTCACCGATGAGCTGCGCCATTACGTCGCGAATAGCGACGCCAGCGTCATCATTACCGGTCAGGAGCTCTGCCCTCAGGTGAGGCCGCTGCTCGGCGAGGCGGGCTTACGCCATGCTGTCGTCGCCGCCTACTGCGACTACGTCACCCAGGCCACGGACTTGAAGCTGCCGGATGCCGTCAGGCTGCCGCGCCAGCACATCGACGATGCAGGTGTCACGCTGTGGCACGACGCGCTCGAGATGAGTCTCACGCCCGCGCCTCACCTCGCCGGCCCGTCCGATCTGTGCGTGATGCCCTACACCTCGGGCACCACGGGGTGGCCGAAGGGTTGCATGCACACCCATGCGACCGTAATGAGCACCATCGTCTCCGGCGCCATGTGGTTCGGCGTCAATCCGGAGGCCAGGTTGCTCGGCACTCTTCCGCTGTTCCATGTCACGGGCATGCAGGGCAGCATGAATCAACCGATCCTCACCGGCGGCACCGTGGTGCTGATGACGAGATGGGACCGGGACACGGCGGCGCAGCTCATCGAGCGCTACAGAATCGAGGGCTGGACCAACATTTCGACCATGGCCATCGATTTTCTGGCCAATCCCAACCTCAGCAAATACGATCTCTCCAGCCTCTCGCGCATCGGCGGGGGCGGCGCGGCCATGCCCGAGGCTGTTGCCAACCGACTGAAACAGCTCACCGGACTGGACTACGTCGAAGGCTACGGTCTGTCGGAGACCATCGCACCCACGCACATCAATCCGCCCGACCGACCCAAGAGGCAGTGTCTCGGCATCCCTATCTGCGACACTGATGCACGCGTCATTAACCCCGATACGCTGAAAGAATTGGGCCCCGGGGAAGTGGGCGAGATCGTGTCGAGCGGACCTCAGATCTTCCTCGGCTATTGGAAGGACCCGCAGGCGACGGCGGCCTGCTTTATCGAGATCGATGGCAAGCGCTTCTTCCGCACAGGAGATCTGGGCAGATACGACGAGGAAGGCTATTTCTTCATCGTCGACCGGCTGAAGCGCATGATCAATGCCTCCGGCTACAAGGTTTGGCCGGCCGAAGTGGAGTCGATCCTGTACGGACATCCGGACATCCTGGAGGCCTGCGTCATCGCGAGCGGCGACACCCATCGGGGTGAAACCGTAAAGGCGCTGGTCGTGCCGAAGGAGCGTGCGCGCGACACGACATCGCCCGAAAGCATCATCGCCTGGTGCCGCGAGCACATGGCCGCGTACAAGGTGCCGCGCGTCGTGGAACTCGTGGAAAGCCTTCCCAAATCCGCGACCGGCAAAGTGCAATGGCGTGTGCTTCAGGAACGCGAGCTCAAGCGCACTACGACTTGATGAACATGCGCGTGTACGGCGCGTTCTACCCTGAAATTCGGGGTTCTCTGTGCTCTCTGTGTCTCTGTGGTTAACTTGCCTTTGAGATGGAACCGAAAGACTACCCGAAAGTCTGGCCCAAGCAGCATCCGAAAAGCCTGACTGCGCCAGGCACGACACTCTGGTACAACCTCGAGGTCGGTGCCGCGCGATATCCGGACAAGCCCGCCACGATCTTTTACGACTCGCGGCTGAGCTACGCGGAGCTCAAGCGGCAGGCCGAGCGGCTGGCCGGCTTCCTGCAGCAGCGGTGCGGCGTCGGCGCCGGCGCCCGCGTTCTGCTGAGCGCGCAGAACAGTCCGCAGTTTGTCGTGGCCTTTTATGCCGTGCTGCGCTGCGACGCCGTGGTGGTGCCGGTAAGCCCCATGAATGTCACCGAAGAGCTCGCGCACTACGTCGAGGACAGCGGAGCCAGCACAGCCGTTATCGCCCAGGAGTTGTATTCCCACTACAGGCCGCTGATGGGGCGCGGCGTCACGCACG
The DNA here is from genome assembly GCA_035499005.1 of Burkholderiales bacterium. Taxonomy (GTDB): domain Bacteria; phylum Pseudomonadota; class Gammaproteobacteria; order Burkholderiales; family SHXO01; genus SHXO01. The sequence continues at coordinate 6,089 of DATJZQ010000181.1, forward strand.
TGATTCTCGCCACGTATTCCGACTACCTCACCGCGCCTACGGCATTGATGCTGTCAGAGACCTTGTCGGCACCGCGCCGCGAGATTCTCGATCCGGGCGCAGTCAGCTGGAGCGACGCGCTGGCGGCGGCCTACGAACCGCAGGCGCCCAAGGCCCGCGCCGGTGATTTGTGCGCCATCCTCTACACCTCCGGCACCACGGGGCGACCGAAGGGTTGTATGCATACGCACAGCAGCGTCATGTTCACGGCGGTGGGTGGCGCAATCTGGGAAGGTATGCAAGCCGATTCGGTGGTACTCGATACCGCACCCCTATTTCACGTGACCGGCATGCAGCACAGCATGAACGCTGCGATCTATGCCGGCGCCACCATCGCGCTCCTGCCGCGCTGGGATCCCGAAGCCGCGGCCTACATGATCGAGCGGTACCGGTGCACCCATTGGGCCAATGTGCCGACCATGGTGACCGATCTGCTCGCCCACCCGAGCACCGCAACGCGCGATCTGTCCTCGCTGCAGAACGTCTTCGGTGGAGGCGCCGCTATGCCGGAGGCGGTGGCGCAGCGCCTGTTCGAACGCTGCGGCGTGCAATACATGGAAGCGTACGGGATGACTGAAACCATCTCCCAGACGCACATGAACCCGCCGGGACATCTGCGCAAGCAGTGCCTCGGTATCCCGACCTTCGACACCGAGTCTCTAGTGGTCGACACCGATACGTTGCGCCCGCTGGGCCCCAACCAGCAGGGTGAAATCCTGTCGCGCGGGCCGCAGCTGTTCAAAGGTTACTGGAACAATCCCGAGGCAACGCAGGCGAGCTTCGCAGACATCGACGGCCGACGATTCCTGCGCACGGGCGATCTGGGCTACTACGACGAGGACGGATATTTCTACATCGCCGACCGGCTCAAACGCATGATCAACGCGGCCGGCTATAAGGTGTGGCCAGCCGAGCTGGAGATGACGTTGTACAAGCACCCCGACATCCAGGAAGTGGCGGTCGTCTCCGCACCGGACACGCGACGCGGCGAGACGGTCAAGGCGTTCGTGGTGCTCAAGTCCGAATCCCGCGGGCGGGTAAGCGCCGAGCAGATCGTCCAATGGGCCAGACAGCACATGGCGGCTTACAAGGTGCCGCGCCTGGTGGAGTTCGTCGAAGCGCTGCCGCGCAGCGGGACCGGCAAGATCCAGTGGCGCGTGCTGCAGGAGAAGGAATGGGGCCAGTAACGCTCAGCGGCGCAGCAGTACCGTGAATACGTAATCCCCACGCACCACGGTCAGAACCAGCCGGCCCTGCACCTGGAAAGCGGCCGCCAGCTCACGTGTGGTGCGCACCTTCTGGCGGTTGACGGCCACGATCAGGTCGCCGGGACGCAGCCCGCGCGCCCATGCCGGGCTGTCGCGCACGACCTCCACCACCGCCACCGCTTCGGGGCGTCCGTTGCGCTCGGCATCCGCCACGGTTGCGCCGCTCAGCTCCGAGATCGATTCGCCGCCGATGGCTTCCGTCGTCTGCACCGGCTCCAGTCGTGCTTTCACGGACCGCAGTTCGCCGTCACGAAGGAACCTGAACTCCACTTCCTCGCCGACCGGGATCAGGCCGATCTGGTTCCGAAGATCCGCGGAACCTCGCACAGCGCGCCCGTTAAGGGCGATGATTGTGTCGCGAGCGCGCAGTCCAGCCTTGTCCGCCGGCGAATTCTTCGCCACCTCCACCACCACGGCAGCATGAGTCGCCTGCGTCCCCAGCCGCTTGGTTTCCTCGGGTGTGATGTCCTGCGTGGTGAGCCCAATGCGCCCGCGGCGCATCTCGCCGTACTTCATCAGTTGCTGCATCACCGCCCGGACCATGTTGCTCGGAACGGCGAAGCCGATGCCGATGTTCCCGCCTGCGGGTCCGAGGATGGCGGTATTGACCCCGATCAGCTCGCCCTTGAGATTGATCAGCGCGCCGCCCGAGTTTCCGGGGTTGATCGACGCGTCGGTCTGGATGAAATCCTCGTAGCCCTCGATATCCAGACCGGTTCGCCCGAGCGCGCTGACGATGCCAGTGGTCACGGTCTGCCCCAGGCCGAAGGGATTGCCGATGGCGATCACATAATCGCCCACCCGCAGATTGTCGGAGTCGCCGAGAGCGAGCGCCTTGAGGTTGTCTGCACGAATGGAGAGCAGCGCCACATCCGTGCCTGCGTCGCTGCCCACCAGCTTGGCCTCGAAGCGCCGTCCGTCTCTCAGCGTCACCGCGATCTGCTGCGCATCCTTGATCACGTGGTGATTGGTCAGCACGTAGCCGCGCTGCGCGTCCACGATGACGCCCGAGCCTGCCGCTATCTGCGGACGCGACTGCTCCGGCAAGCCGAAGAAGCGCCTGAAGAAAGGATCCTGCAGCATCGGATTGTCTTGCTCGGGTGAGCGCGACAACACCGCAATATTGACCACAGCCGGCGCCACCTGCTCGACCAGAGGCGCCAGCGTGGGAACTTTGCCGTCGGGGGTTACCGGTGAGATCCCGGCACCAGCAGCGCCGGCGAGAATTGATAGCCCCAGAGTGGAGAGGAGGAACCGCGCGAGGCGAGTGTTCATATGGCGAGCCGCTGTCTGTAAACTACGCAGGCGGCCAGACGGTTTTCTCGCGCGCCTGGCCGCCGGGCATGGGCTTGCTTCTTGCTGAAAGCCCGAGAGTACCCGGAACTCTCTGATGAACTCAACATCAACACGCACATTGGCCTTCGGAGTGTTGGCTCTGCTCGGAGCGTGTGCGACTACAGGCGTGCAGCGCCCGCCACAGACCCAACCGGCGCCCGCGGTCGCGGACTCAGTGGCCAGCCGAGCCGCCGACAGGGCGCTCACGATGGTGGGCAAGCCGTACCGCCGCAGCGGCAACACTCCGGCCGGCTTCGATTGCAGCGGACTGGTGCAGTACAGCTATTCCAGGGTTGGCGTCACGCTTCCACGCGAGACGCAGGCCCAGCGGCTGGAGGGACGCCCGGTGCCCGCGAGTGAGCTGCGCAGAGGCGACCTCGTATTCTTCGATCAAGAAGGAAAGAAATCCTCGCACGTCGGGCTCTACATCGGCCACGGCCGCTTTGTGCACGCCCCATCGACCGGTGGTCGAGTGCGCACGGACGGACTGGAAGCCGACTACTGGCGCTCGCATTTCGTCGAAGCGCGGCGCATCTAATCGCATCTCAC
>DATJZQ010000182.1:0-9199 GCA_035499005.1 Burkholderiales bacterium
CGCAGCGTCGCTGCCGCGAGCGTCGAGATGCGGCCGAATTCGCAGTAGGTGAGGATGCGCAGGGTAGGATCGGGCAGGTCCTGATTCACACGCAGCTCGAGCTGGCCGCGCGGCAGCAGCCGTGCCCCCGGAATGTGGCCGGCCTCGTATGCATCGCGCTCACGCACATCGAGCATGATCAAATCGGCGCTGCCCGCCTCGATGCGCACCTTGAGCTCGTCGAGCGACATGAACGGCACCGTGGCGGCGGCCTCCGCCAGCAGCTGGGCCACCGTCTTGCCTCCGCTCATGTTGGTGCGCAGCGCCTCGGTCACGTGCGTTGGCATGCTCAGATCCAGATTTCGCATCATCTCGACGAATGCGCTGCGGTCGCGCTGCTGCAGGCGCGGGTTCCCGGCGAGCTCCTGCGCGATGGTCGAGTGGGTCCTGCCTTTGTATTCGTGCGCGGGGAACACCATCAGCGCAGCCTCGCGGCGCAGAATCCCGTTGAACAGACTGTCGTAGAGGGCTGCGGGATCGCCCGAGGGCAGGTCCGTGCGTCCGGTGGCGCCGATCAGCAGCGTATCGCCGGTGAACACGCGATCCTCGACCAGCAGGCACATCGAGTCGCGCGTGTGCCCGGGCGTGTGCATCACCTGCAGACGCAGCTTCCCCAGGACGATCATCTCGCCGTCGTCGACGCGCATATCGACGAACGGTGCCGGGCTGGCCTGATGCATGACCACCGGCACGGCGAGCTTTCGCGCCAGCTCCTGCGTGGCCGAGAAATGATCTGCGTGGGTGTGAGTGTCGATGAGGTAGCGCACGCGCAACGCGTCGCGCGCCGCCAGCGCAAGGTAGCGGTCGACCTGGCTGATCTCAGGATCGATCAGTGCGGCGCTGCGCGTCTCCTCGCACCCCACCAGGTACGATTGGCAGCCGCCGGTTGCGATCTGCTCAAAGATCATCGCCGCTCCCCCTCACGGCGAGATGATCTCTCCAAACAGAACCCACTGCTTGCCGTCGAAGCGCTGCAGCTGCATCTGCTCGACCGGTGAGTGGTCTTCCGGCCCGGTGTTGATGCGGATGCCGGGCAGGAGAACGGGAAGCTCCAGGTTCTTCAGGTTCTCCGCCTGCCGCATGATGTTCTCCCGGGAGAGATCGTCGCCGCACTGTTTGAGCACCTGCACGAGCGTCGCTGCAGTGCCATAGGCGTACACATTGTAGAGATCTTCGATGTCACCCTCGGGATAGTAGCGCTTCATGAAGGCGAGCCACTCCTTGTAGCCGGGGTCGTTTTGCCAGTGACTGTCGGTGGGATCCTTCAGGTAGGCGCCGCTCACGATGCCGACCGATTTTTCCAGACCGGCCGGCTTCATCACGGTCGCCACCGACGCGGACGGATTGCTCACGAACTGCATCGGATGCCAGCCGATGTCCCATACCTTGCGCACGCCCTGCGCCGTCGCCCTTGCGGAACCGAAATGGAACAGGGTATCGGCGCGGGATGCGCTCAGCGAAATGACTTGCGAATCCACCGTGGGATCGGTGACCTCGTACGAGGCTTCCGCCACGATCATGTTGGCTGCCCGCTCGCCGAGTCCTTCCCGCAAGCCGCGGATGTAGTCTTTGCCCACGTCATCGTGCTGGTAGAGAACCGCAATCTTGGCGTCGGGGCGCACCTGCCGCAGGTACTTGCCGTAGACCCGGGCTTCCGCCGTGTAGTTGACGCGCCAGCCCATGGCCCAGGGAAAGCTCTTGACGTCGGCGAATTCCGCTCCGCCGGAAGTCACGAACAGCTGAGGGACCTTCTTCGCGTTGAGATACTTGATGATCGCCGCGTTGGTGGGCGTGCCAAAGGAGCTGAAGATCAACAGCACCTCGTCCTGCTCGACCAGCTTGCGGATCTGCTCGACGGTGCGCGGCGGGCTGTAGCCGTCGTCCAGGCTGAACAGCGCGATCTTGCGGCCGTTGATTCCGCCGCGCTCGTTCACCATCTGGAAGAAGGCGAGTTGAGCCCTCCCGTAGGTGCCGTAGGCGGACATGGGTCCGCTGTAAGGCATCGTCTGCCCGATCTTGATCTCGGTGTCGGTGACGCCGGGCCCGTATTTCTTGTCGGCGGCGGCGGGACCGGCGGCGAGCAGCAGCGCCGCGAACGAAGCAGCGGCGAGTCTCGCCTTGGACTCCCTCTCCCTCGACGACCCCTCACCCTGCCCTCTCCCGCAAGGGGAGAGGGGAATTGATGTGTAGCCCCTCCCGCAAGGGGAGAGGGAACTTGATTCGCCCGGATCAGTGAGCACCGCCGTCCTCGACGATCTGGCCGCGCTCGATCGTGTAGGTCTGATTCACGAAGCCAACTCGCTTGACGTCCGATTCGGCCACCAGGATCGACACCCCTGTCTGTTGTTGCACGTCGCGGATCGTCGCCGCCAGCTTGTCGCCCATGCCTGGAGACAGACCTTCGAACGGCTCGTCGAGCAACAGGAGTTGTGTGGCGCTCATCAGCGCCCGCCCGAGTGCTGCCATCTTCTGCTGCCCGCCGCTCAACTGCGCCGCCGCGCGGCGCGACAGCGGCACGAGGTCGGGCATGATCCTGTACACCTGTTCCATCCGCTGTGATCCGTCCGCGACCCCGCCCGCCCAGGCCGGCAGCAGCAGGTTGTCAGCGACGCTGAGCCGTCCGATCAACCGTCGGTCTTCGGGTACGTACCCGACGCCGAGCTGCGCCCGCTTGAACGCGGGGACCTGTGCGAGGTCCGTGCCGTCGAGCACGATGCGGCCACCCTGAAGCGGTAGCAGTCCCATCACGCTTCTCAAGGTGGTGGTCTTGCCCGCGCCGTTACGGCCTACCAGTGCGACCAGACCACGCCGAGGGATTCTGAGAGAGACGCCGCGCAGCACATCCGCGCCCTGGATCGCGACCCGCACACCTTCCAGTACCAGCACGTCAGACATGGCCCAGCACCGCTCTGCGCACGTCCGCGTCTCCGAGCACCTTTGCGGGCTCGCCATCGGCGATAACCAGGCCCTGGTCGAAGACGAGAACGCGCTGGCTATAGCGCTGCACGACGTCCATGTCGTGCTCCACGAAGAGGGTGGTAATGCCACTGTCGCGCAACACCGCCGCGAGCGTGTCCATCACCTCGAACTTGTCCTCGGTGCTCACACCCGCCGTCGGCTCGTCCATCAGCAGCAGCCGGGGCTTGAGCGCCACGGCGAGCGCGATGTCCAGGAGCTTGCGGCTGCCTTCGGGCAGCTCGCCGATCAGGCGCGGCGCATGCGTGTCGAGCGCGAACTGAGCCAGAGTCTGACGGGCCTCGCCGATTCGATCGTCACGCTGCAGCGGTGCCCACGCACCGATCCGGCCGGCACGCGCCGCGAGGGAAAGCAGCGTCGCCTCCAGCACCGTCATGCCGAGATAGAGCTGCGGGATCTGGAACGAGCGCGCCACGCCGAGGCGGGTGATCGCCCGTGGCGGAAGCGCGGTGGTGTCCCGGCCGTCGAGCAGGATGCGGCCCCGCTCCGGCTTGAGGTAGCCGGTAGCGAGATTGAGAAACGTGGTCTTGCCGGAGCCGTTGGAGCCGATGATGCCGACCGTCTCGCCCTCCGTGACCCGCATATTCAGATCCTCGGCGGCACGCACGCTGCCGAAAAAGCGGGTAAGGCCCACGGTCTCCAGCAGGGCGCTCATCGGCTGCTGCGCCGCGGCAGATAAGCTGTCAGGCTCCACACGCCGCCCGGCAGGAAGAAGATGATCAGCAGCAACACGATCCCCAGCGTCATCTGCCAGGTATAGGGCGACAGCTCGAACGCGTAGTTGCGCACGGCTTCGAACAGAACCGAGCCGATCACGGGCGCGAGAACGCTCCCGGTCCCGCCCAGGATGGCCACGAACACGAACTCGCCCGACTGCGACCAGAACGCGAGGTCGGGAGTGATGTGGCCCACCGACAGAGCGATCAGACAGCCGGACACCGCGCCCAGCGCTCCGGCGATGATGTAGGACACGTAGACCGCGCGCCACACCGAAACACCCATATACTCGACGCGCACCTCGTTGTCCCGGATTGCGCGCAGCGTGTAGCCGAGTGGGGAAACGAAGAAGCGGTGGGTGAAGTAGACCAGCACGGCGGTGAGAATCACCGACAGCTCATACATGGCGATGCGCAGCGCGTTGCCGCCAAGCCGGAAGCCAGCCAGCGTAGGCTCGCCAATGCCGATTCCGTCCGTTCCTCCGGTTACGTTGTACAACTTGAGCAGCATGCCGTACAGGACCATGGAGAAGGCGAGATTGAGCAGCGCGAAGTAAACCGCGCGATAGCGCGCGACCAGCAGCCCGAGCAGCGCACCCATTGCGACGCCCGCCACGAGGGCCAAAGCAAGCAGTACCAGCGCCTCGTGCACGCCCAAGTATCGGACCGCCATACCAGCCGCGTAGGCGCCCGTGGCGTAGTACAGCGCATGTCCAAAGGTAAGCAGCTTGCCGCGCAACAGCAGCACGATCCCCAGCACGGCCAGCGCCTTCGCGCTCGCCACGGTCAGCAGGAACAGCAACCATCCGGACAGCAGCAACGGTACTCCCACGAGCAGCAGGAGCGCGCTGACCAGCAGCACGGCGATGGCGCGTAGGCGCTTGTCCATGGGCGTCCGTCCGCGTCAGATTCTGCGGACCTCGACCTCCCCGAAGAAGCCCTGCGGCCGGAACGCGAGGACCGCCGCCATGATGAGATAGATGGCGAACAGGTCGAGCTCCGGGAAGAAATATACGGCCGCCGACCGCGCAAGGCCGACCAGCAGCGCCCCCAGCGCTGCGCCGCCGATGCTCCCCAGCCCGCCGATGGCGACGACCGCAAAGGACGTAACCAGTACCTCCGCACCCACGCCCGGCACGAGCGAGAACATGGGGGCCGTGAGCGCACCGCCGAGAGCGGCCAGCACCGCACCGGCCGCAAAGGCGAGGGTGTAAACGCGCGGCACGTTGATTCCCAGCGTCAAGCTCACTTCGCGGTCCGTGATCACCGAAGTGAGCACCTTGCCGAGGCGCGTGCGGGTGACCACCAGCCAGAGCAGGCCGCCCACGGCAAGGGCGACGGCAGTGAGCAGGAACGGATACCACGCGTAGTTGATCCCGCCCAGCCGCACGCGTCCGAGAAAGGTGTAGGGCAGCTCGGCGAAGATGGGCGAAACGCCCCAGGTAAGCTTGACGACATCCTCGAGGATGAGCGAAATCGAGAAGGTGAGCAGCAGCTGCACCTCCTCGTCGCGGGAGTACACGCGGCGCAGGAACAAGCGCTCGATGAGCGGTCCCACCGTGATCCCGATGATCACCGCGGCGAGCAGAAGCAGCGCATAGGTCAGCGCCGGCGTGGAGCCCGTCGCTGCGTAGCGCATGACGAACGTCGCGCCCAGGTAGGCGCCCAGCGCGTAGAGGTTCCCGTGCGCCAGGTTGAGGACGCGCAAGACGCCGTAGGTGAACGTCAGCCCCGCAGAGACCAGAAACAGCCAGGACGCGTAGGCGAGCCCATCCAGCCCCACTACGAGAAGGAGGCGCACCGGAGTCCCCTCAGCGCGCTAGCGGCTCAAGCAATTAGATCGTGTGTCGCCCGTCTAGCACTGCGCGCCGGGGAAGCCCTTGTCGATCCAGTCCAGGCTCTTCATGCCATCTGGTGGATTCACGCAGCGCGCGGGAAACATCTCGATCCTGGTGAAGGTATTGACGCCGAGAGCCGAATCGAACTTGATGATGCCATACCCGGCGGGCTGAATCGCCTGGTGCCCGCCGCCGATGCCCATTGCGACGCGCCCACTCGGCGTGTCGAACTCGGAGTGCGTAAACGCCGCCGCGACCTCCTCGGTCGTCGGCCAGCGGCCGGCCGTTTTGATGGCCTTCTCGTACGCCGCTTTCAACCCCTGCAACGCCTGCACGTAGTGGTAGGCACCGTGGGCGATGTAGTCGTTCGCCGCGAGGCCGTATTTCTGCTTATACAGAGTGATAAATTCCTTGCGTAGCGGGTTTTTCGCCATATCGGGGGACACGATGCCGTTTGGCCCTCGCGAACCGATCAGCATGCCTGGCGCGAGGTCTTTGAGGTCCGCGCCGGTGTTGTTCACCACTACGGTGCTCTGCTCGAGCAGCCCCCTCGCCTTGGCCTGACCGGAGAACGTGACCAAGTCGCCGCCCCAGAAACTGGTGAAGATGACATCGGGCTTCTCTACCAGCAGCTTCGAGATCTCGGCAGAGTACTCGCCGGCGAAGATCTTGGGCCATAGCGCGTCGACCACTTCGACGTCGGGTTTGAGCTTTTGCATGCTGCGCTTGAACACCTCCCAAGAATCGCGGCCCCAAGCGTAGTCCTGGTCGATGCCGGCTATGGTCTTTACGTCCGGTTTGATCGTCAGCACGTAGCGCGCTGCGCCCACGCCGTCGATGACTGTATGCGAGTTGGTCCGGAACACGTAGGCATGTTTGCCCTCCTCGAACACGCGGTCAGTTCCACAGTCGGACAATATGGTCAGGATCTTCAGCTCGTCGGCGACCGGCGGCACGGCAAGGCAGTTGGCACTGGAGATGTAGCCCATCACGGCGCTCACCTTCTCGTCGAGCGCCAAGCGGCGGAACTCGGTGACGACCTTGTCAGCAGGGCCCGCTTCATCGGTGAAAACCGGCACCACCTTCACCCCGCCAATGCCGCCTTCGCGGTTGATCTTGTCGATCCATACCTCGGCCGCGTTGCGCGACGGGATGCCGAACGGTCCGGAGGCCGGTCCCGACAAGAAAGCGACCACCCCGATCTTGAGCTCGCTCGGCGCGCCCGCGACGGGCGCGGCGCTCGTGCCAGCCGACAGGACGCAAAAACCGCTTAGCGCGATCAGCGCGGAAATCTTGGCATACCAGCTCATTTTTTGTCTCCTCCTCCCACGGCGACGAGCGAATTGTGGGGCCGGGGTCAATCTATCGGCTCGGCCCCGCAACGTCAAGGCGGTCTACTGCTGCTTCAGCCCAAGCGCAGCGGCCATCTCCATACCCTTCTGCTTGATGGCCTGACCGGCTTCGATGGCCTTGTTCAGATCGCCGGCGCCGGCCGCATCCTTCGCCGCCTGGAACTGTTTTGCGGCCTCGTCGTATCCTGAGGTAAGTGCAGCGAGCTGATCCTTGTCTAGACCCGCCGGCAGCTTCTTTGCCTTGCTCAAGATATCCAGCCGACTCTTGAGGGCATCCATCATCTGCGGGATCCCAGCATTGAGGTCTTCCCAGGACTTGGTGAGCTCGGCCTTCTTGGCCGCAGCAGCCTTGGCGACGTCCTGGGCCTTAGCGCTCAAAGTGCTGGCAGCATCCAACGCGGCCTTGTAATCCTTCTTGGAGAACGCGTCCTGGGCGCTCTTCAGCGAATCCTCCAGTTGCTTGAGCTGGTCGGGGGCATAGCGGGACGCTTCGCCGCGGATTTGATCTATGGCTTGGCCGGCGCCTTTGATTGCCGCTTCGGCCGGCTCCTTGTCGCGCGCGCAAGCAACCACCATTGCCGCGAGCAGAACGATGTAGACGTACTTGACGATGCGCATACACACTCTCCAATAGTCGTCTGGGGATAGCTGCAACGAGCCACGGGGCTCAGGGAATGCGAAGCTTCTGGCCGACCTTGATCAGGTCCGGATCCTTCAAAATATTCCGATTGGCTTCGAAGATCTTCATGTACAGGGTGGCGTCGCCATAGTATTGCTTGGAGATCTTGGACAGGGTGTCGCCTGCCGCCACTTCATGCCATTGTTCGAGCTTCCAGGAATCACCGCTGGGCTTGTCGCTTTCGGCCATAATTTCCTCCACAGGTGAGACAGGTGCTGGCTTGCCGCACGTCGGTTCTTCGACCGGCTCCGGGCGCGCATTGTAGCCCCGGAACGGGTCACAGGCCATCGGGGGCTGGGCGACGGCCGAACGCTTTCTTTCTTGCGGCTCGAATTACTCGACCGGGAAGTCGACGCGCTTGATGAAGACGACCTTGCCGCCCTCGTTGCGAACCACGCTGTACCCGTGCAGCCCGTCGCCGTTGCGATCGAACTCGTAGGTCCCTTCCAGCCCTTTGTAGCCCTTGATGGCGAGGATGGCGTTGCGGACCGCTTCGGGCTCAGTGCTCCTGGCGTTGTTCATGGCGAGCGCGAGGATGTGCAGCGCGTCGTATGACCAGCTTGCGAAATTGTCGGGAGCGACGCCGAAGCGCTCCGTGTACTGCTTCGTGAACGCGCGCGTCATGTCGTTCGCGTCGGCGTTGAAATCCACGACCGCATAGGTCCCGTGCAACGCCTCTCCGGCCAGGTTGCGCGCGGTCACCGTTACGGTGGTGGGCGACCCAACCCACTGGATGTTGACGCCGAGCTGGCGCAGCTGCTTGGCAAAAATGGCCTGGTCGGCTGGATAGGTCATATACGTGCCGAGGACCTCGGCGCCGGATTTCCTGACCGCCAGCACGATCGGCGCGAAGTCCTGGGTGCCGCTCGAGTACCCCTGATCGAGGGTGGGGTTCACACCAAGCGCCTGCAGCGCTTCGGTGAGCGCTTTCGCTCCGCCTTGGCCGAACGCATCGGTCGCGTGAACGATGGCCCATTTTTTGAGCTTGAGCGTATTGACGCCGAAGTCCGCGATGACTTTTGACGAGTACAGATCGTTCGGACGCGCGCGGAACACCCAGCGGTTGTTGACCCGCGTCAGGCTTGGATCGGTCCCGCCGATCATGGTTGGGATGCCGGCCTTCGCGATAGCAGGCGACGCAGCCTGGACCTGCGTGCTCGCGATCGGCCCGACGATGGCAGCGATACCCGGCACGGTAAACAGCTTGGAAAACGCGAGCACGGTGCCTGGATTGGTGCTGGCGTTGTCTTCTGTGAGCAGCTCGATCGGGCGCCCGAGCACGCCGCCGGAGCGATTGATCTCCTCCTGAGCGAGTTGCAGCCCATTGACCGTGAACCGTCCTCCCTCCGCCAGCGGCCCGGTCAGCATGTTGACCACACCGATCTTGATCGGATCGGCTCCGGTTGCCTGACCCGCGAGCACCGCGCCTGCGGCCAGCGCCGCCATATAAGCCCACAGCAACCTACCGCGCTTCATGTCGCCCCCTGATTGCAAACATGCACCGTCATTCCAGATGCCCGAAGGGCGATCCGGATTCGTCATTCCGGGGCCGCAAAGCGCAACCCGGAATCCAGGCGCGGCCGGTCACCGGGAACGTGC
>DATJZQ010000183.1:0-7796 GCA_035499005.1 Burkholderiales bacterium
TGCACCAGCTGTCCGCCACCTTCCGGGCGTTCACCAGCTCGTTGGCGATTTCCGCGTCGCTCATGTAGATCTGCTCGCCGTTCGGTCCGGGATGGGTGATGCGGCCGCCGCGCTGCAGCGAAGCCACCTGTGCATTCGCGCGCTCGCAATTGCGCTTCTTCTCTTCGGCCGCCTCGGCGTCTTTCTTGGCCTTTGCCTCGCCCTCGGCAGCCTCCAGGCGGCGCTTGCGGAATTCCATTTCCTGCTCGGCCGGCGTCTTCGCGGCCGCGCCGGGTTTGGCGCCGGTTGCGCTGGGTGCGGCCGCCGCGGACTTCGACTCCTTGAGCGTCTGGGTCTGCTTCACGTCGCTCGGCGGCGGCTGGTCGGAGTAGTGCACCTTGCCGTTCTCATCGGTCCACTTGTACAAGCCGGCCCACGCCGGAAGGATGAAAAGGGCGAGCGCCAAAGGAAGGTATCTGATCATCGGCTGCCTCCTGCATTCGGTGGCGGGAACAACGGATACTGCGTCTGGGCTATGCCCAAGCGGGCCTGGTCCGAGGCGAAATGAGCCGCGCGCGTTGCCTCGGCATAGTCGCCCCGCTCGAACGCCTCCTGCGCCGTCTTGAGCGCCCTCGCCGCCGTTGTCCACAGCGATTTGTGATCTGCTGCGGCCTTGACCTCGGACTCAGCTTTGGCAAGGTCCAGCCGCGCACTGTCGCAGGCAGGGGCAACCGGCTCGGGGCAGGCTGCTGTTTGGCTGCTGAGCGCGACGGCGGTCAAGCCGAGTAGCGACAGCCCGATAGTCAGGGCGGTCAAGGTCAATGGCGGCTTATGGTGGAACAACACCAGGCTCTCCTCGTCTCCTATCCGGTGCTTAACGGCACGCTCAGGGAAAAGTCGATAGGCTAAGCTGCGCCGCTGCCTTGTACAGCGCGCTCGCGTATAATGGTTTTTTTGTGAAGGATCATTAGCATGCGAGTGCTTCAGAAGGCCTACACCTTCGATGATGTCTCGTTAGTTCCCGCCCATTCCAGCATAATGCCCCGCGAAGTCAGCCTTAAAACGCGGCTGACGCGCTCCATCGAGTTGAATCTCCCATTGGTGTCCGCGGCCATGGACACTGTCACTGAAGCACCGCTGGCCATCGCGTTGGCGCAGGAGGGCGGAATCGGCATTCTGCACAAGAACATGCCAGTGAGAGCCCAGGCCGCCGAGGTGGCCAAGGTCAAGCGCTTCGAAAGCGGTGTGGTGAAGGATCCGGTGACGATACCGCCGAGCATGACCGTGCGCGAAGTTCTTGAGCTCAAGCGGGCGCACAAGATCTCCGGGCTGCCCGTAGTCGAGGGAGAGCGTGTCGTGGGAATCGTCACCAACCGGGACCTGCGCTTCGAGACCAATCTGGATCAGCCCGTGCGCAGCATCATGACTCCGCGCGAGCGGCTGGTCACGGTGAAAGAGGGCGCCCCACTCGAGGAGGCGATGCGGCTGATGCACAAACATCGCCTGGAACGTGTGCTGGTGGTCAACGGCGATTTCCATCTCCGGGGGCTGATCACGGTCAAGGATATTCTCAAATCGTCCGAGCACCCCAACGCGTGCAAGGACGAGTTGGGCCGGCTGCGCGTCGGTGCGGCAATCGGCGTCGGCGAGGGCACCGATGAGCGGGCAAGTGCACTGGTAGAGGCGGGCGTCGACGTGCTGATCGTCGACACCGCGCATGGACACGCCCAGGGCGTGCTCGACCGGGTGGGATGGGTCAAGCGCAGCTTCCCGCAGATGCAGGTCATCGGCGGCAATATTGCGACGGCCGAAGCGGCCCGCGCGCTGATCGATCACGGCGCGGACGGTGTGAAGGTCGGGATCGGCCCCGGGTCCATCTGCACGACCCGCATCGTGGCTGGCGTAGGTGTTCCGCAGGTGACCGCGGTGCAGAATGTGGGGTCGGCGCTGAGCGGCACCGGCGTGCCGATGGTGGCGGACGGTGGAATCCGCTATTCGGGCGACATTGCCAAGGCGCTGGCGGCCGGTGCCGATTCCGTCATGCTGGGCGGTTTGTTCGCAGGCACTGAAGAGGCCCCCGGCGAGATCGAGCTCTATCAGGGGCGGTCCTACAAGTCCTACCGCGGCATGGGTTCTCTTGGGGCGATGCAGCAGGGCTCGAGCGACCGTTACTTTCAGGACGACGAGGACGCGGCTGACAAGCTGGTGCCCGAGGGCGTCGAGGGGCGCGTCCCGTACAAGGGGAGCGTGGTGGCCGTCATCCAGCAGCTCATGGGCGGGCTGCGCTCGGCCATGGGTTACGTCGGCTGTGAGACGATCGCGCAGATGAAGCGGCGCGCCGAATTCGTTGAGATCACGGCCGCCGGCGTGCGCGAATCGCATGTGCACGACGTCCAGATCGTCAAGGAAGCGCCCAACTATCGCGTCGAGTGAGCAAGCCGCTTGGCTCGCGCCGTCGGCCGATGGGCCGTCCGGTGTGATATGCACGACCGCGTTCTGATTCTCGATTTCGGCGCCCAATACACGCAGCTGATCGCCCGCCGCGTGCGGGAGAGCCACGTGTATTGCGAGATCCATCCGCACGAGGTGTCGGGTGAATTCGTCCGCGAATACGCGCCGCGCGGCATTATTCTGTCCGGTGGGCCGGCGTCCGTGTACGAGGTTGGCACGCCGCGCGCTCCGCAGGCGGTCTTCGAGCTCGGGGTACCGGTGCTCGGCATCTGCTACGGCATGCAGACCATGGCCGCTCAGCTCGGCGGTCAGGTGGAGAGCGGAAAGGTGCGCGAGTTCGGCTATGCCGAAGTCCGCGCCCGGGGCCATTCGGCGCTGCTGAACGGCCTGCAGGACCGCGTCAACGGCGAGGGCCACGGACTGCTCGACGTGTGGATGAGCCACGGGGACAAGGTCACCGCTCTCCCGCCGGGATTCAAGGTCATCGCGAGCAACGCCGCGACACCCATCGCGGGCATGGCCGACGAGTCGCGCAAGCTGTACGCCGTGCAATTCCATCCGGAGGTGACCCACACGGCACAGGGGCGCGCCATCCTCGGGCGCTTTGTGCATGCCGTGTGCGGGCTCGGGGCGGACTGGAACATGCCCGACTATCTCGAGGAAGCCATCGGACGCATCCGCTCGCAGGTCGGCAGCGACCGCGTCATCCTTGGCTTGTCGGGCGGTGTCGATTCAGCGGTTGCGGCGGCGCTCATCCAGCGCGCTGTGGGCGACCAGCTCACCTGCGTCTTCGTGGACACCGGACTGCTCCGGCTGAACGAAGCCGAGCAGGTCATGCAGACCTTCTCCCGCAGCCTCGGGGTGAAGGTGATCCATGTGGATGCCGCGGCGCAGTTCATGGCGGCGCTGCAGGGCGTGGCCGACCCCGAGCAAAAGCGCCGCATCATCGGCCGCGAGTTCGTCGAGGTGTTCCAGCAGGAGGCGGCCGCGATCAAAGGCGCCAGATGGCTGGGGCAGGGCACCATCTATCCCGATGTCATCGAGTCGGCCGGCGCGCAGACCAAAAAAGCAAACACGATCAAGTCGCACCACAACGTTGGCGGCCTGCCCGAGACGCTTCATCTCAAGCTGCTGGAGCCGCTGCGCGAGCTGTTCAAGGACGAGGTGCGGGAGCTGGGCCTGGCGCTGGGGCTCCCGCGCGAAATGGTGTACCGCCATCCGTTTCCCGGGCCCGGCCTGGGCGTGCGGATCCTGGGCGAAGTCACGCCACAATCCGCGGATCTCCTGCGGCGAGCCGACGCCATCTTCATCGAGGAGCTGCGTGCGGCGGAGTGGTACGAGAAGACCTCCCAAGCGTTCTGCGTGTTCCTGCCGGTGCGCTCGGTGGGCGTCATGGGCGATGGACGCACGTACGAGCACGTCGTAGCGCTGCGTGCGGTGCAGACCGAGGATTTCATGACGGCGCACTGGGCCGAGCTGCCGTACACGCTGCTCTCGAAGGTGTCCAACCGCATCATCAACGAAGTGCGCGGCATTAACAGGGTGGTGTACGACGTGTCCGGAAAGCCGCCCGCCACCATCGAATGGGAATGAGCGCCCAGCATCCCGCGCTCGAGCGCTCGGAGGGCCAGGCACAGGAGGATCGCCGTCTCATGCGCCGTGCGCTCGAGCTCGCGCAGCTTGCGCGCGATGCAGATGAGGTGCCGGTCGGCGCCGTGCTGGTGATCGACGGGGTCATCGTCGGCGAGGGCTACAACCGGCCGATCGCAACCTGCGATCCGAGCGCGCATGCGGAGATGCAGGCGCTGCGTGACGCCGCTCAGCGCGCCGGCAACTACAGGCTCCCCGGGTCGGTGCTGTACGTGACGCTGGAGCCCTGCGTCATGTGCGCCGGCGCGATCATTCATGCCAGAGTCGGTCGTGTGGTGTTCGGTGCGCCCGACCCCAAGACTGGTGCTTGCGGGGGTGTGCTGGATGTGTTCGCCGAAGCTCGCCTCAACCATCACACCCGGGTTGAAGGAGGCGTTCTAGCGCAGGAGTGCAGCGAACTGCTGCGCGTTTTTTTCGCCTCGCGCCGCTCGCCCGCTTCTTGATTTGGCCCGGACGGGCGCGGCCTTTGCTGGACTGCGTCACACCCGGTGTGGCTGTGGGGGTGAGGCGATCCACTCCCTTGTCGGGAAATCCATTGTGCACTGCAGGATATTCGGCTACATTGCCGCCTCAGCCGGGGATCACACCAGGGAAGCTAGATAAGGAGAGCGTGCATGCGGCTGGCAGACAAAGTTTGCATCATTACGGGCGCAGGCCGGGGCATCGGCGAGGCTACCGCGCTCAAGTTCGCCCGCGAGGGCGCGAGGGTCATGGTGTGCGACCTGGACCGCACCGGCATCGACCAGACCGTCGCCCGTGTGCGAGATCTCGGCGGTGACGCGCACGGATTCCTGGTGGATGTCACCGACCGCGCCTCGATCCAGGCCATGGTCGATGCGGTCATGAAGCGCTATGGACGCATCGACGTCCTGGTGAACAACGCCGGCATCGTGCAGGACGCGCAGCTCACGCGCATGACCGAGGAACAGTTCGACCGCGTAATCGAAGTCAACCTCAAGGGCACTTGGAATTGCACGAAGGCGGTTGCCGATATCATGATCGCGCAAAGCTCCGGAGTGATCCTCAACGCCTCGTCCATCGTCGGGCTGTACGGCAACTTCGGGCAGACCAACTACGCGGCCAGCAAGTTCGGGGTCATCGGCATGGCCAAGACCTGGGCGAGGGAGCTCGGGCGCCGGGGCGTTCGCGCCAACGCCGTGTGCCCGGGGTTCGTCGAGACCACGATCCTGAGCACCATCCCCGAGAAGGTCCTCAAGGCGCTCAAGGATCGTGTGCCGCTGGGACGGCTGGGCCGCCCCGAGGACATCGCCAACACCTACGCATTCCTGGCTTCCGACGAAGCGAGCTACATCAATGGCGCCGTGATCGAAGTCTGCGGCGGCGCCACTATCTAACGCAAACCCCCACTCAGGAAAACAGCGCGCGCAGCGTGTCCCGATCGGGGCGCTGCACCACGCCGCGCTCGGTGATCAGAGCAGTCACCAGCTGCGCGGGCGTCACGTCGAATGCGGGATTGTGCACGCCCACCCCATCTGGTGCCCAGCGCGCCCCGGCAAAGCCGGTCAGCTCCTCGGCACCGCGCTCTTCGATCGGGATGAGGCCGCCGTGTTCCAAGGCCATGTCGACGGTCGAGAGCGGGCAGGCCACGTAAAACGCGACCGCGTGGCGCTGGGCGAGCACCGCTAAGGGATAGGTGCCGATCTTGTTAGCGGTATCGCCGTTGGCCGCGACGCGGTCCGCGCCGACGATGACCAGGTCTACCTCTCCGCGGCTCATCAGCGCCCCAGCGGCGGAGTCCGCGATGAGCGTGATCGCGAAGCGATCCTGCATGAGCTCCCAGCTGGTCAACCGCGCGCCTTGCAGGAGCGGGCGGGTTTCGTCTACCCACACGCTCAAGCGCTTTCCGCTCTCGGCCGCGGAGCGGATCACGCCCAGCGCAGTGCCATGACCTGCGGTAGCCAGCGCCCCGGCATTGCAATGAGTCAGAATGCGCGCGCCATCTGGAATCAGTTCGGCGCCGAGCGCACCCATGGCGCGATTGGCCGCGATATCCTCGGCGCGGATGGCGTGCGCCTCCGCCAACAGCGCCTCCGCGATCGCCGCCGGTGCGGCACCCGCATGCGCACAGGCGACGCGCGTTTGACGGGCGAGCGCCCAGCTCAGATTCACGGCCGTCGGGCGGCTCGCGCCGAGTACCCGAATGGCGTCTTCCAGCCGCTCGAAGAAAACAGCGCTCGGGCTCGACGCGAGGCTGCGCGCCGCAAGCGCTACACCGTACGCGGCGGCGCAGCCAATCGCTGGCGCGCCGCGAACCACCATGCTGCGGATGGCGTCGGCCACCGCTTGCGCGCGTTCGTAGCGGCCGTACACGACGCGCGTCGGCAGAAGGCGCTGGTCGATCATCTCCAGTGCTCCATCGTGCCAGCGCAGCGTTTCGAAGCGGCCCGTACTGGGTGGATGCGGAAGGTCGGTGCGGTTCATGCGTTCGCGGTTCATGCGTTCAAGGGACACGGTGGGTGCGCACGCGAGGCGCACCACGTGAGGCCATTATAATCGCCGCGATGAGCGCAACCTTCACCGTGCGCCGCGCCGACTGGGAACGCGACCGCGAGAGCCTGCGTGGCGTTCGGACCACAGTGTTCGTCGACGAGCAAAGGGTCCCGCCCGCGCTCGAATGGGACAACATGGACGGCAACTGTCTGCACGTCCTGGCGGAAGACGACTGCGGCGCGCCAATCGGTACGGGCCGGCTGCTGCCGGATGGGCACATCGGCCGCATGGCGGTGCTCGCGGCGTGGCGTGGCCGCGGGGTGGGCGGCGCCATTCTGCGCGAATTGCTGCGATGTGCGGCCGGACAAGGTCTCAGCGAGGTCGTCCTCAACGCACAGACCCACGCAATGGGGTTCTACGCGCGCCACGGATTCAGCGCGGAGGGCGCGATGTTCTTCGACGCTGGCATCGAGCACAGGCGCATGCGTTGCCGGCTCGCTCAGGCGAACGTCCAGGCGGGCGGCACCGATGGTCGCGGCGAGAGCTGAAACGCGCGCGTCTCGCCGAGTGCACCGCTCGCGTCGAAGTTGCGCTCCAGGAAGGTGAGGTTGCCGGAGCGCTCGATCAGCACAACGGTAGAGGCACGCGTGCCGTAGCCGGGCGTGTGGATGAAAGCGCGTCCGAGCGCGCGTTCCCACTCGCGGCTCACACCCGTGCTGGGCAGCTTCTCGTCCGGCGCAGGGCGAGTATCGGCCAGTGCGCCGAACAGCCCCGCCGTCAGATCCTCGTGCCCGCCATCGAGCAGCCGAGCGAGCGCCTGCTTGCCGCGCTCGACCTTGGGCCACGGAGTGTCGAGCAGGTGGTTGCTCACGCCGTGAATGCCTGCCGAGACAGCGGTGACTTCATCGCTGACATTGGAGTAGTGGAGAAGGTTGCCGTCGGCGGCGACCAGCAGGTTGAAGCCGTCGTAGAGGTCGCGCCGGCCTCGCAGATCCGTTAGAAACGAATTGGGGTTGAGTTCGGACTGGACGAAGTCGCTGACCAGCAGACCGCGCGAGCGCTGGCCGCTGCGGCGGCGCGTGCCATCGCGAAAATTGGTCACGGCGGCCAGTCGGCCAGTGGCAGACAGCGCCAGCCAGCTTCCGCCTTTCTCCAGATCGCGCCCGCCGACCACCCCTGGCGCCTCCGGCCAAGGCGCCGCCGGCTGCGTGGCGCGGGCGAAGAATTCGTCCCGGTTGGCTGCGAGGATCAAGGGATGTTCGCGC
>DATJZQ010000184.1:0-6302 GCA_035499005.1 Burkholderiales bacterium
TGACTCCGCCGAGTTCGTCGCGAGCCACGGCCCCAGTTCGCAGTTGACGACGCGCCAATAGTTCGAGTCCGACTGGAAGTCCACCGGACCGTCCGTCGCCGTTGGATCTCCAGAGATGTGCAGGTTGCTGATCGCGACGTATGGGCACACGTGGTCGTTCGAGCCGTGAATGCCGCCCTTCGATCCCGCGGGAGCCGCGAATTGCGTGGTCTCGCCAGGGTAGGACGTGATCGTGAAGTAGCCCGCGCCCGCCACCCCTGTCGGTACCGTACCGCCGAAGGTGTAGAACTGCACCAGCCGGCTGTTGAGCCCGAGCGTCGAGTAGGTGCCGGCACGGCAAACGACATACGTGCCCGGCACCTTGCCCTTGAGCGCACCGCCGCCGGACGACGTCTGGATGTGCTGGAAGGGACGGCCGATCGTGCCGTCATTGGAGTCGTTGCCGTTCACGGGGTCCACGAAGTAGATCGGCCCCGGCTGTGCTGTGAACGTGATACCCGAGTCAACGCCGCCCACCGCGATCGTTCCCGTGGGCACCGGACCCACCTGCACCACGAGCTGCTGCAGCGGCGGGTTGAACTTGGGAGCAACGATCGCCGGACCAAGCGAGCGATAGTTCGCGACCGGCACGCCACCGATCGTTACCTGCTCGACCAAGTTGATGCCAAAGATACTGAGATAGCAGCCGAGCCCGTTCTCGCCGCCCGTAGTCGGGCCGGCGATGATGTCGGTGTAGAACACCTGCGGCGAGCCGCTCGCGGCCAGCACCACGAGCGTCAGGGCTGCAGACGCGGCCTTGCCAGACGCGTCGGTGACGCCGACCGAGAACACGCTAGGTCGGGGTGCCGCTGATGAGGCCGCTGGCCGAAAGACTGAGGCCAGCCGGGAGCGAACCCGATGCCAAAGACCAGGCATAAGGGGGCGTGCCTCCGGTTGCGGTAAGCGTGAACGAGTACGGGACCCCGACCTGAGCTGCCGGCAGCGTCGCCGGCGAGGTGATCGCGAGCGGCGCGGGATTGACCGTCAGCGTAACGACCTGCGTCGATGTCGCGCCCGTCGCGTCGGTGACCTGTACATCCCATGAAAGCGTGGTCATTTAGTGCTCCTCGTGAACTACTGAATAGTGATCGTGCGGCCATCCGAAAGTGTTGCGGTTCGCGGCCGGCTCATGTGCTGGGTGAGCGCCTCGAGGACGCTCGCGAGGCGATCATTGTTATCGGGCGGCTTCTCGCCGCCGCCCTCAATGCCTTGGTCTGCCTCGTTGACGTCCTTGGCCATCGCTTGCCCGGCGTCTGCGCTGGGGTCGCCTTTCAACTGCGAAGCGAGGATCGACGAGAACGCCTTGACCAGGGTCTGCACCATGTCGGAGTGCGTCGCATCGAGTTGCACCTCGCGGTCCTTGTGTCCCTGCACAGCCTCGTGGTTCAGCTGCGTCATCGCCTTCAAACGCTCTTCCGCAGCCTGGTCCTTCGCCTGGTTCAGCTGACCCAGCAGCTCAAGGATCTTGCGCTGGTCCTCAGATGCCTGTTTAGACTGTTCCATGCCGGCGCGGATCTGCGCGGCCTGCACCTGCGGCGCCTGTGGCTGGTGCGCAGCCTGCGCCTGCATCTGCTTCATGTGCTGCGCAAACTCCTGTCCGTTCGGGTCCATCGCGAACTGCTCGGGATTCGAGAACCCGAGCGCCTCGACGCCGACCTTGAACGTGTTGAACGCCTGCTTGGGGCCGACCATCCCCATCTGCGCAAGCGGCGCCTGCATCTGGCTAAGCACGATGACGTTCGAGCGCAGTTCCTCACGGTTGCCTGAGCCAAGACCGACGTTCGGCGAGACCTTCGTGCGGCGGCGCCATGAGGTCGGATCGATCTGCACCCACTTGCCGCTGATCTCAAGCTCCAGCGGCTTGTCCTGGTTGCGGATGAGCTCAGAGTGGATCTTGCGGAAGATGTCCTTGACGCCTTCCGCAAGAAGCCTCGCGACAAGCTCTATCTTGAGCGTCGCCGCGCTCATCGCAGCCATCTGGCCGCCCTTCGTCATGTTCTGCAGGTCGTCCGGGTCGAGTCCGGTCGTATGCTCACCGACCCCGGTGCGCGCCGTGCGCAACTCGTCGATGTAGCCGAGTACCGGGAGCACCTGCTCGACGATGTTCGACGGTGATTGGATCGGAGCCATCCAGGTGGACGGCGGCCCACTGCCGCGGACGACGCCGCCTGGGCGCGAGGTCAGCAGGTCGTCCATGTTGACGTTGCGCCAGTCCACGGCAATGCGCTGGTTGTTGGCGATGGTCAGGTTGTCGAGGCCCTGCCGGAACAGCGTCGTCTTGATGATCTGCAGGTCCATGATCTCGTCGTACAGACTGATGCCGGTATGACGGTGCGGCATCCGCTTCGGCGTGCACGACGCGAACGGCGTCTCCTCGATGACCTCGTTCTCGCCGATCTTGTCGCCGCCCACGACGATCCTGCGCAGTTCCGCGACGCCATCCCCGTCGTAATCGACGCGCATGATGACCTTGCGCAGCTCGATCTCCTGCATCGCGAAGTCCGAGGGGTTCTCGATCGAGAGCTGATCGACCACCTGGTTGCGGGCGAGCGCGTCGATCTCGAGCCAGTTGGGGCGCCCGGAAGCGAGCGAGTTCACCCAGTCGCGCTCGTACCCATCGGTGATGAGGTCGGAACGCGCGACGTTCGTGATGTGCATCGCGAACGAGACGTCTTCCATGTTGTTGCGCGCCCGCGCCGAGATCCGCATCTCCTCCGGCGGCAGGCAGGCAACGCACACGCGCTTCTGTTTCGCCTTGCGCCGGATGCGGATGTCGAACGCCGGCGTCTGCACGACGAGATGCTGCGCGACCTGCGCGGCTTGCGGATTCTGCGGCTGGCCCGCGATCGCCATCGGCAGCTGTGGGATCGGCACCATCACGTCGCGCAGGTACTCACGCTGGCCGATGACCTCGATCTCCTCGTCCGCGGCATCGTTCAGGATTTCCGCGACCTCGATCTCGGTGAGGCCGGTATAGCTCTCCTCGGATACCTTGGTCTCTTCCTTCGTGTAGACCTCGACGTACCCGTTGCGCATCAAGAGCGCATCCTTGAAGAAGTCGTGCAGCACCATCACGCCGTCGTTCTGCTGCATGAAGACGTGATTGACCGCCATCGTCTCGAGTTCGGCCTGTTTCTCGTCGAGTTCGTTCTCCGGGTCGAAGCGACAGACCGTCTTGGCGCCGACGAACATCCGCATCAGCTGCGGCATGATCCATTCGATCGTGTCGCGCAGTTCCGGCAGCACGATCTGGCTGCGGTTCTCGATCTCGTTGCCGAGCGGACGCGCGAAGTAGGCATTGATCGCGTTGTAGCGGTCGATCTCGAGCGTCGTCATCGCCTGGTTGGACGGGAAGATCGTCGTCGAGATCGTCGCGCCGGCCGCGATCTGCGAACCCAGCGAGGCGCGCTCATAGGAGGCGATGAGCGCGAGAAGCTCGCCCTCGCTCATGCGCTTCTTGGGCTGGGAGCGCGCGGTATCCGAGTCGATCGCGCGCTCGCCGTCTACCTGTTTCGTTTCGTCAGCCACAGCCCTTCCATGAGTTCGAGTACGCGATTCCAGCGCCGGTCGAGTTCATCGCGGGTATCGACGCGATTGCCAAAGCGATGCTCACCATCGACCGCCATGCGCAGCGCGTCGATGAGTTCCTTACGCTTCGCTGCCTGCTCATCCGCGCGTGCCACTGCGCTTCTCCTGCGGCTTGTCGCCCAGACGCTCCCGCAGCGCCTGCAATTCGAGGCGCAAGTCGTTGATCTGTCGCTGCAGCGTCAGGATCTGCTCGGCCTGCTGCCTCACCATGCTGTCGATCACGATGCTCATCTGCGTGCGCTCCCGGTGTTGAAACTCCAGTTGTACTTGAGCGGCGGCAACTTGAGGCCGCCCGACTCCGACGTCGTCCCCATCTGCGGTGCAGCGAGACAGAGATAGCGGAAGGCATCCGCACCGTGACTGAACTCATCGTGCAACGGGTTGCCGGGCTCGCCCGTGGAATTCGGCGTCGTGCGCCGATAGCGCTTCAGGCACTCGATCAGCCGCTCGCACTTCGGCTTGTTGACGTAGAGCGACTTGAACGCCATGCGCGCGGCACGGATGCCGTCGTCGATCGGCGAGTTCGGCAGCACCGTGACGGTCCAGCCAAGATCCTGCAGGATGCGCTGCGCGCTCTGACCCGTGCGGTAGTCAGCGTGTGCGCCGTCGTGCGGCAAAAACAACTCGCTGATTGAGTAGGGGCGTGTCTTCAGTTCCCGGCTGTACCAGTCGAGCGTCTTGTGGTCGTCCTCGATGTAGTCGATCACGCGCAACTGGCTGATGTGCCGCTGCGCGATGATGATCGCCATCTTGTCGTTCCAGCCGAGGTCGAAGATCGCGTGCACGGGCTGGAACGAGTCATATGGGAAATCGCCGGCCCGGTTGTCGGCGAACATCTGCGCGACTTCGTCGGCGTAGATCGCGCCAGTGACCGCAGGACGACATTTGCCTTCCCAGATATGGTTGTAGTCGACCTGCGATAACAGCGTCTGGTCGCGCAGCCGCTCGTTCTCCATGATCGACGAGAACCACGGGTTGTCTCGGTAGTTGAGCGGGATCACGATCGAGCCGGGGAACGGGTTCTCGACGAACCGCACCCAGGTCGGATCGGTGTCGAGTTCCGGGTTGAACGTCACCCAGATCTCGGAGCCTTCCTTGCGGATGGTCTTCGTCAGGATGTTCCAAGAGCGCTCGGTGACGACCTGCGCTTCCTCGACCCAGCAGATATCGACGCCCTCGTAGGACTTGATACTGTCCGCAGTCTGGTCGGAAAGGCCCGTGAACACGAACTCGGAGCCGTTGCGCGCCTTGATCGTCACCTGCTGGATGTCGAAGTGATTGCCGACGCCCAGCATCTCGATCTGGTCCGACAGCAATTTGTGCACAGAGTCGCGGATGGAGCGCTGCATCTCGCGTGCGCAGAGGATGCGCGTCGGCTTCTGCAACGCCTGGATGATGAGCGCGCGTGCACATCCCCACGACTTGCCGGCGCCGCGGCCGGAGTGCAGCACCTTGTAGCGAGCCGGCTTGAAAAGCGGCTCTAGCTTCTTCGGGAACTCCGCGTTGACCTGCTGCGCCTGCACATTGTCAACCAGGCGTCAGGACGCACGATACCCCGTCGAGAATCGCGTTGTCGGTCGCAGTGCCGTGCTGCAACGTCACCGACATCGTGAGATTCGTCGTCGTATCCTGCGTCAGATAGGTCTGGCCGGTCGTGCCTGCTCCAAACGTCCCCGTCTGATTGACCACCTGCGCACCGGTCTGCCCCTGGTTCTGCACAACAGGCAGGCCCAACGCAGCGACGTTGGTCGTGTTCGCCTGCGTGTAGATCGTGCCGGAGCCGAGCTTGACGGTGAACGTCTTCGTGCCGGCGGTGTTGTTGTTCGCAAACATCGCCGTGACTTCGAGAACGCCATTGGCACCCATAATGTTCGCCGGCAGAGTCCACGATGGCCCGGTCTGCGCCGTCGTCACGCCAGTAAACGCACCTGGTCCCGTCGTAGCAAACGCGGTTGGGCTTGGCGGGATGTACGGCTGGCCGCCAATCAGCGCCGACTTATACTGGTTGTTGTAGATCGTGCCGGCTGTGCCGGACGACATCACGACGTAGTACCAGCCTGCTGCGGAACCCGCGGCAATGGCTGCAGCCGCGAACCACATGTAGCAGCCCTGCGAGTACGTCGTGGGGAGCGCAGTGAGTCCGGTGAGCGCACCGTTGTTGCCGATCGAACCCGACGACGGAACGATGAACGGGATCGCCGTCTGGAAGATCTTGATGGGGCTGGGCGGGTCCTGGGGACCGTAGGCGCCATCCTGCGGGACATCGCCGATGCCGGGCCATGTCGCGAGCGGGGACTGTGTCCAGTTGTTGAGGAACGCGAGAGCGATATCGGCCGGCTCAACTTCCTGAGCTCCGCCGGTCGTCGTGTAGCTCACCCCATTGCGGCCCGTGAAAGCGAGCCCTGGAATCATGACAGCCATTTAGTAGCCCTCGTGTCCTAAGCCTTCAAATTCCTTGCCGCTCAGGGGATGTGTCTGCCCTAGGCGGATCTGTGTCCTGCGATCGATGCGCTGGCCCTTGAGTCGCGACAGTCGCGCCGGCTGCGTACCCTTCGGCATCGCCAGCGGCTTGCCGGTGAGTGCGGAGCCAACCTCTGGCATCGGAGGTGCGGACAGCGTTCTCATCAGGCGAACCGATGCCTGCGCTTGACGACGCCGTTGGCTTCCTTGATGGC
>DATJZQ010000185.1:0-3705 GCA_035499005.1 Burkholderiales bacterium
CCGGTACGATCAAGCGATCGTCGCATTTCGTCACGTTGAGGAAAGGTTGCCAGAATGGCCAGTCCCGTCGGCTGCGCGAGGATTCGTCGAAGCTGTCGCAGGGCGGACCGGAGAGGCCCGTGCCACTCTGCGGAAGCTAGAGATGCTTTCGGAACGAAAGTTCGTGACCTCTTACGGGCTCGCGCTGGTTCATGCGTCGCTTGGAGACACGGACACCGCGTTTGGCTGGCTCGATCGGGCTTTTGCCGAGCGGTCCCATTGGCTGGTCTGGCTGCGGCTGGACCCGCGTTGGAAAATGCTGCGGCTCGATCCGCGGTTCAGCGAATGCATGGGTCGTCTTGGATATCCCAATTAGCCACCAAATGTCTGCTAATGGGATGGTCCGGCCGCTCCAGCCCCGCAGTGATAGAACTGCTCGGGGCAGCGAAGACAAGGAGCAGGCCATGTCTCAGCAATCCAACTGCGCAATCGCCGTGATCGGCATCGATATTGGCAAGAACTCGTTCCACGTCGTGGGGCACGATCAGCGTGGTGCGATCGTATTACGGCAGAAATGGTCGCGTGGCCAGGTCGAGGCGCGACTTGCCAACCTGCCGCCGTGCCTGATCGGCATGGAGGCCTGCGTCGGCGCGCATCATCTCAGCCGCAAGCTACAGCTATTCGGCCACAATGCCCGGCTGATGCCGGCCAAGTATGTGCGACCGTATAACAAAGGACAAAAGAACGACTTCCGCGATGCGGAGGCCATTGCCGAGGCGGTGCAACGCCCGACCATGAAGTTCGTTGCGACCAAGACCGCCGACCAGCTTGACCTGCAGGCCCTGCACCGTGTCCGCGAGCGCTTGGTCGGCCAGCGTACCGGCATCATCAATCAGATCCGCGCCTTCCTGCTGGAGCGGGGCATTGCAGTGCGGCAAGGTCTGCGTTTCCTGCGCCTCGAGTTGCCGAGCATCCTGGCGACGTGCACCGATGTGCTCTCGCCCCGCATGTCGCGCGTCATCGAGGAGTTGGCCGGAGACTGGCGCCGCCTCGATGCGCGCATCGAGGGCCTCACCCGCGAGATCGAAACGCTCGCGCATCAGGATCAGCACTGCGAGCGGCTGATGACGGTGCCCGGCATTGGCCCAATCATCTCGAGCGCGATGGTGGCCGCGATCGGCACCGGCGACGTGTTCTCCAAGGGCCGCGACTTCGGCGCCTGGCTCGGGCTGGTCCCGAAACAGATCTCGACGGGAGACCGGACAATCCTCGGCGGCATATCCAGGCGCGGCAATCGCCATCTGCGTGTCCTGTTCGTTCAGGCTGCCTGGGTCGTGCTGGTCAAGCTCCCCAAGCAGTGGGAACGCTATGGGCTCAAATCGTGGATCGAGGCGGCGAAAAAGCGACTGCACCACAACGTGCTCGCTATTGCGCTGGCCAACAAACTCGCCCGCATCGCCTGGGCGGTTCTCAACAAGGGACGCGCCTTCGCGTGCGACAAGACCGATGCGATGACGTCCCGTGCAGCGTAATCCTCGCGCCGTGCTCGGGGCCGTCAAGGCGTGGCCTGGCGGCATCGAAGCGAGAGGCAAGGCCTGCGCGACGGCCAGCCTTGACGGTCCCTGCGCGCGGCGCGTCTGCTGCCCCGCAGGTCGGGACGAAGGAACGGCCGCCAGGCACGAACAAAGGAACAGAAATAAGGAGCTATCAATGATGTAGTCCAACAGCCCCTTAGCCCGCCGAGGTCCGCGAGAGGATGAGACGAGGATGGAGGATCGGTCTTCCCGGCGCATGCGAACACTGGGGACCCGAATGGCCCCGGTCGAGGCCTGTCCGCTAATGAGATCGCATGCGCGCTGATATCCATGATGGCCCGGAGCACAACACGCTCCAAACAGAGGCCGGATACATTGATGCAAGACCGCAGCTACCGGATCGACGAAAACTTCTTGCAACACGCGGCCGGACCATACATTCGGGTCAGCGCACAAAGTCGCTGCGCTCCAGCCCGCTGCGCGGGGGCAAGAGCGGAGAGAGCGGTAGCCGGTCCAGAGGATAGCAATAGCCGTTGGAGAGCCCCGTCCTGAGAATCGAGGTGTCGTCAACCTCACCCAGGATGGAGCTCCCCATGAGCGAGACCAACACCGTCAGTCCGCTGCGTCAGCGTATGATCGAAGATATGGCTGCGCGCAAGCTCAACCCGCACACGCAACGCAGTCACATCCAAAGCTGCAAGCGGTTCGCCGCCTGGCTCAAACGCTCACCCGATACGGCCACACCCGATGAGGTGCGGCATTTTCAGCTGCATCTCGTCGAGAGCGGTGCCAGCATCTGCAACCGCAATCGGATCATGACCGGGGTGCGGTTTCTGTTCCGTGTCACGCTGCGTCGCCACGATCTGGCAGCCGAGGTCTGGCACATCAAGGAGCCCGAGAGGCTACCGCCGGTGCTGAGCCCCGAGGAGGTCAAACGTGCCCTGACGATGGCGACGAGCCTCAAGGCGCAGGCGATGCTGACGCTCGCCTATGGCTGCGGGCTGCGTGCCGGCGAGGTGGTGCGGCTGCGAGCGGGCGACATCGACAGTGCGCAGATGATCATCCGTATCGTGCAGTCGAAGGGCCGCAAGGACCGCAACGTGATGCTGCCGGCGGAAGTCCTCGACCTGTTGCGGCAATGGTGGAAGGTGCGACCGACCAGGCATGATGTCGGCGTCGCGCCGGAACACCGCTGGCTGTTTCCCGGTCGCAGTCGACACCGGCCGCTGACCACGCGTCAGTTCAGCCGGCTGTTCAAGGAGGCGGCCAAAGACGGGGGATTGCGCAAGGCGATCTCTCTCCACACGCTCCGTCATAGCTTCGCGACCCATTTGCTCGAGCGCGGCACGGACATTCGTCTGATTCAGGCGTTGCTCGGACACGACAAGCTTGAGACGACGGCCCGCTACACCCGCGTGGCGACAGGAATGATCGCCAGGATCGAGAGCCCGCTCAACGGCCTGAGCGCACCGCGTCGCAGGCGAGCGAAGCGGGCTACCGCGGAGCCGCCAGCGCCGTAGCGCCGCCGGTCATGGCTCGACCAGCTCTGGAGGTCGCGAACATTCTCCGCGATCACGGTCCTGCGTGGCGCGAGGCCAACCGCTCCCATGTGAGCCTCGACCAGTTGAAGGTGATGAGCGCCATCGAGCGCTGCCGCACGGCGGCGTTCGGCGGCCATGTCGCACGCTGCGAGAACCCGGCATGCGGCCATACGGAGATCGCCTACAACTCCTGCCGCAACCGGCATTGCCCGAAGTGCCAGGCTGCGGCGTCACGCCGATGGCTGGCCGACCGCGAAGCGGAGCTGTTGCCGGTGCCGTACTTCCACGTCGTGTACACGCTGCCGAGCGAGCTGCGCGACATCTCCTACCAGAACAAGCGCGTGGTCTATGACCTGCTGATGAAGGCGGCGGCCGAGACGACGCTCACCATCGCCGCTGATCCCAAGCGTCTCGGCGCACGGATCGGTGTGACGGCCGTGCTGCACACCTGGGGCTCGGCACTGACCCATCATCCGCACGTGCACATGATCGTGCCGGGCGGAGGGCTCTCGTTCGACGGCGCACGATGGGTCGCCGCGCGCGCCAACTTCCTCGTCCATGTCAACGTGCTGGCGCGCCTGTTCCGCGGCAAGATGCTGGCAATGCTCATGGAGGCGCACGACACCAACCAGCTGGCGTTCTTCAACACG
>DATJZQ010000186.1:0-3309 GCA_035499005.1 Burkholderiales bacterium
GCGCGAAGCGACGGGGTGGTTCGGATTGAAAGGTGTGCCTGTGCCGTTAGTCGTAAAACTGAAAGCTATCGCTCTGAGTTTTGGTAAACGCGTGCGCGACACGACCGACATGTCGGGCCAGCGTGAACCGGGTCACGACGAGGTTCCCCCCGCAAGGACTCCGCGCGGAGCGACCCCGCTTACCGGCGTGCTCCCGAAGGTGGAGCTCGCACCGGCCTCGACCGCGCAACAGCAGCAGTTCGCGCGTCGATGCACCCTGCAGGCGGTGTTCGACTGGTACCAGGTATTTCTGGAACGTGAGACTGCCAAGGATCTGACGTCGGATGAGGGCTCCCACAAGGTCGAAGGTGGGTCGAGCATGCGTGCGCCGGTGCCGGGCTTTCCACAATTCGCGTGGCAGCTCATCGAGACCGAACCCGATCGCGTGCGAGTTCGGTTTTTCGACTCCGGGGGACATGAGGCTGGCGTGCTGCTGCTTCGATCTGAAACGGACCGCTGCGTGATCGAGGTGCCGGGCGGTCCGGTCTATGTGGCCAGGCTTACAACGTCGCTCCCGGATTTCACGCGGGACGAGAACGCCACTTCTGCATCCACATCAGAGATTCCCAACACCGAAAGGGAACGGCCAGCAGCGAGACCTTCTTCGGCTCAAGACCTCGGCTAACGGAAGCTCCCGCATCTCAGCATCGCTGCGCAGAAAAACAAAGCCCCGTCACGAGGACGGGGCACATGGACCGACAACGCTCTTCTTCTCCGTCTATCTACTTCTTCTTCTTTCGATTCGCTCAAAAAGAGCCCGCCACGAGGGCGGGCAGAGTGGAGGTGGTACGTGCGCAAGTTACCGGATGGGACCTGCGCCGCCAACTATTGCCAACCGGTGTCAGAGCAGTGTGAAAGACCTGCGCTGACCGAGCCCGCTAATACGCCGAAAGTCTGCGTAAGACCTCGTCCGACTTCTTTACCATCATCGATGCAACCCGTTTGCTGTGTGATGTGCTCCTTTGTAGGACAAGACCGTACGCACGGTATAGCCGCGCGCTGATGCTCGTGCCGTCACGGGTGGCGTATCGTCCGAGTACCGTCTTTGCGGCGCCCAGGGGTCATCAGCATGGAGCCGTTCGAACAGGCGTTCCGCCTCAAAGCCAAGCTCCAGCGGGAACGACTGCACTTCGTTAAGAGCGAATTGGCGCTGGCATCTACGTTCCTCGATTTCGCCAGGATCACTCGGCAGTCACATACGCGTGAACGCAACGTCGAGAATGCGCGTAAGGCGCACGACCAGGTTGCGCATGTGCTCGCGGGAGAATTCGACTGGAGCGCGCTGACCTTGAGAGGGCGCTTGCCGGGCTGAGGGCGAGATTGAATGAAGAGACCTATGCCTAGCGCCTCCCAACCGACTGACGAAGATCAGTGCAGTGCGTTGTTGGTAGGCGGTGGGGGATTCGAACCCCCGACCAACGGATTAAAAGTCCGCTGCTCTACCAGGCTGAGCTAACCGCCCAAAAAAGGAAGGCGGATTCTACGTGCGGGTCTTCGCGGGTGTCAAACCAGGCGCACGACGATCCGCCCGATTGCGCGCGTCACTGCGCCGCTGCGA
Source organism: Burkholderiales bacterium (assembly GCA_035499005.1). Classification (GTDB taxonomy): domain Bacteria; phylum Pseudomonadota; class Gammaproteobacteria; order Burkholderiales; family SHXO01; genus SHXO01. The sequence goes on from DATJZQ010000186.1 coordinate 1,598, forward strand.
GCTGTTGCGCCACCGCGCGCTCGGCGAGAAACGCGGCGATCAGTGGCCAGTAATGCGGATGCAGCTGGATGTCGTTGTGGCCGACACCAACCAGCAGCTCGAGGTGGGCCGGACCGCCCCAGGCTCGCACCAGACTCCGGGAGCGCTCGGGCCGGACGATGGTGTCCTGGTCTGCCACCAGCGCCAGCAGCGGCGCGTGAATGAGCTTGGCACGTGCGGCGGAGTCGAAGCGATAGCGCATGAAATAATCCACGAGCAGATACGGATACACGCCGCGCGCCACCTCGACCAGATTGTCGTAGGGAGAAACGAGCACGACCCCCGACACCGCGCGCTGAGCAGCCAAATACGTGGCGACGCCAGTGCCGAGGCTGCGCCCCACGAGCACGATGCGCCGCGCATCGATGTCCGGGCGCCCGGCCGCCCAGTCGTGGATCGCAACCGCGTCCTTGTACAGCACGCTCTCGGATGGACGGCCGTCGCTCAGGCCGTACCCGCGGTAGTTGATAAGCAGCACAGCCCAGGGGGCGAGCCGGGCCGACTCCGTCACGAGCCACGACACTTCCTCCCCGTTGCCGCCAAAGTAGATGACCAACGGAGCAGGCGCACGCGTCTGGCCGTGCACCAGCCAGCCGCGCACCTTCACGCGGCTGTCGACCTCGAGCTCGACCGGCTCCGCGCTCGGGTAGGCACGTTGAAGGATGCGCGCCGCCTCCAGGTCGAGCCGTTGCGGGTAGAAGATCAGCCGCTCCTGAGAGAAGTAGAGCCACGTCATGCCGCCGACGACGAGCAGAACAGCGACGCCGATGACGGGCAGGATGACGTCGCGCAGCGAGAGCAGCACCGCGCTACTGCTTGAGGCGCGCCAGACGGGACTTGGCCTTCTCCGCCGCGTCGGTCTGCGGGTATCGGGCCATCAAGTCCTCGAAGGTCTTGCGCGCGTTCGCGCTGTCTCCCTGGGCGGCGAAAGCGCTGCCCAGATTGAGCAGCGCGTCGGGGATCTTGGGGCTGTCGGGATAGTTCGTGATCAGAGCCTGCTGCGCGCTCGCGGCTGCCTTGAAGTCGCGCAGGTTGAACCAGGCATCCCCGATCCAGTATTGCGCGTTCGCGGCGAGCGGATCGTGCGGAAAGCGCTTGACGATGCCGTCGAAGGAGGCGATCGCCCCGCGATAGTCGCCCGACCGGTAAGCAGCGATGCCCGCGTCATAGGCCTTGCGAATCGCACTTTGCTCTGCCGGCGAAAGGGTGCTCGGAGCGGGGACAGAAGACGGCGTGGGTCTGGTCACGGTCGTGGGCGGTGACGACGCCGCGGGTGCGGTCGCAGCAGTCGGTGCTGGGGGCGTGCTGGCCACCGGCGGCGGAATGGTCCCGGACGCGGCGGCGAGCTGCTGCTCCAAGCGCTTGATGCGCGCTTCCAGCTCGGCGATCTGCGGGTCCTGCCCCTTGGGCGTATCCGAAGCGTGCTGCTCGAGGCGCTTCACCCGTTCGTCCAGCTCCGGCCCCTGGCGTGCGGTGTCTGCGCTCTGTTGCTCGATGCGCCGCAAGCGCGTGTCGAGATCGAGATACATGTCGCGCTGGCGCTTCTGCGCGTTCTCCAGCCCGTTGCTCAACACCTCGATCTGGCCGCGCAGCTTGCTGATATCGCCCTGCAGCGACTCGATCTGATTCATCAGCTGGACGACGCCCGGGTTGCGAGCCGCGTCCTGCGCCTG
>DATJZQ010000187.1:0-6308 GCA_035499005.1 Burkholderiales bacterium
TCCAGCGCAGCGATCATCTTGTCGCGGCCGGCGAGCTGTGCTCCGCCCGCATCAGCGCGGTATTCGCGCCGCCGGCTGTACCACATGACGATCATCATGGCCAAGAAGCCGAGAACGATCTGCGCCACCATCGTGGTGAGAAAGTAGCCGATCCCCACCGAGGCCCGATCATTCCTGAGCACTACGCGGTCGACCACGTATCCGATCACGCGCGCGAGGAAGATCACGAAGGTGTTCACGACACCCTGGATCAGCGCGAGCGTCACCATGTCGCCGTTGGCGACGTGGCTGATCTCGTGCCCCAGAACGGCGTCGGCCTCATCCGGCGTCATCTGCTGCAGCAATCCGGTGCTGACAGCAACCAGCGCATTGTTGCGGTTCGCGCCAGTGGCAAAGGCGTTCATGTCGGGCGCGTCATACACCGCGACCTCGGGCATACCAATGCCAGCCTGCTGCGCGTGCCGGCGCACCGTGTCCACCAGCCAGCGCTCGGTGGGATTGCCCGGGTTTTCGATCACCTGCGCGCCCACCATCCTCTTCGCCGACCACTTGGAAATCGCCAGCGAAATCAGCGCGCCGCCGAACCCGAACACCGCTGCGAACAGCAGCAGGGAGCCCAGGTCGAGCCCGTTCGCCGTCAGGAACCGGTCGACACCCAGGATCGACGCCACGACACTCAGCAGTACCAGGATCGCCAGGTTGGTGATCAGGAACAGGCCAATGCGTTTGAACACGTTTTCCTCCTACGCGCGAAGCAAAGCAAAAGCGACGATTAGATTATCGCAAGCCGCGGCGGTTCCGCCATTTCAGCGCTCGGCCTCGAGTGCCTCGAGCCGCTCCTGCAGCAGCAGCCACTCTTCCTCGAGCTGCTCCAGCCGGGCGTTGATGCGGGCGCGCTCCAGCAGCGAGCTTTTCAGCTGTTCGCGGTGGCTTTGGGCGTATAAGTTAGGGTCGGCCAGCAGGGTTTCAAGCCGGGTTTTGTCGGCCGAAAACCGGGACAGCTCCTCCTCCAGCGCCCGCAGGCGCTGCTCGATGGGCCGCCGCTGCGCGGACAGCCGGTTGCGGGCCTCGGCTTCGAGGCGGCGTGCCTGCCTGCGCGGGAGCGCCGCGCCGGTCTGCGGCGGTGGCGACTCTCGGCGCTGCTCCGCCAGCCAGGCGCGGTAATCCTCCAGGTCCCCGTCGAACGGCGCGATACCGCCGCCCGTCACGATGAGGAAGTCCTCGGCCGTTGCGCGCAGGAGGTGACGGTCATGCGACACCAGCAGCACCGCCCCTTCGAACTCCTGCAAGGCTATGGTCAGGGCTTCGCGCATGTCGAGATCGAGATGGTTGGTCGGCTCGTCCAGCAGCAGGAGATTGGGGCGCCGCCAGATGATCAGCGCCAGGGCCAGGCGCGCCTTTTCGCCGCCCGAGAAGCGGGCCGCCGGCGCGTCCGCCGCCTCACCGCGGAAGGCGAACCCGCCAAGGTAATCGCGCAGGTCCTGCTCGCGCGCGCGCCGGTCCAGCCGCACGAGGTGCTGCAGGGGAGAATCATCGGGGCGCAGCTGCTCGAGTTGATGCTGCGCGAAGTAGCCGACCTCCAGCCCCTTCCCTTCGCGCCGCTCGCCCGCGAGCGGCGCAAGCTCCCCGGCAAGGGTCTTCAGCAGCGTGGTCTTGCCCGCCCCGTTGGTGCCGAGAAGGCCGATGCGCGCTCCCGCGCGCAGCGTGAGACTCGCCTCGCGCAGTACCGCAACGCCGGCATAGCCGGCATCCACCGCGTCCAGCGTGAGCAGCACCTGTGGCGCATGCAACGGCTCGCGAAAGCGAAAGGCGAAGGGCGAGGCGATCTGCACGCTGGCGATGCGCTCGAGGCGCTCGAGCGCCTTGAGGCGGCTCTGCGCCTGGCGCGCTTTGGTGGCTTTCGCGCGAAAACGGTCTACGAACTGCTGCAGGTGCGCGATTTCACGCTGCTGCCTGGCATACGCCGCTTCCTGCGCCTGCAGCGCCGCGGCGCGCTGCTGCTCGAACTCGGAGTAGTTGCCCTTGTACGGCTTGAGGGTGTGGTTGTCGATGTGGCAGATGTGCTCCACCGTGTTGTCGAGGAACTCGCGGTCGTGCGAGATGAGCAGCAGAACACCGTCGTAACGGCCGAGCCATTCTTCCAGCCACAGCACCGCGTCCAGATCCAGGTGATTGGTAGGCTCATCAAGCAGCAGGAGGTCGGAGCGCGACATGAGCGCCTTGGCCAGACTGAGCCGCATGCGCCATCCGCCCGAGAAGTGCGCGACCGGCCGCGTGAAATCCCCCGTCGAGAAGCCCAGTCCGTGCATGATCTGTGCGGCGCGCGCGCGGGCGCCGTAGCCGCCGACGGCGGCGAGACGCTCGTGCAACTCCCCCAGCAGGTTGCCGGCGGCGTGCACATCGTCGTCTTCTGCCACTTCGTCGCCTTGCGCAGCGGCGATCTCCGCTTCGATCTCGCGCAGCTCAGGGTCGCCGTCCAGGACATGCTCGAGCGCCGCGGCCGCGTGCGTTGCGTCCTCTTGCGCGACATGTGCAACGGTGATGCCGGGCTGGACTTGCACATTTCCGGCCTCGCACTGCAGCTCGCCGCGGATCAGGGCCAGCAGACTGGTTTTGCCGCTGCCGTTGGGGCCGACGATGCCGATCTTCTGACCGGCGAACACGCTCCAGTCGACGCCTTCCAGCAGGCGCTCGCCACCGCGCCGCAGCGTCACAGCTCGTAGCGTGATCATCGCGTCCGCCGCTGCGGCTTCATCTCCCGCTCGCGCTTGCTGCGCGCGGGAAGGAAGACCTGGTGCTCGATCAGTAGCCGCAGCTTGTTGGCATCAGGGTGGCGGCTCGATGACAGGTAATTGACGACGCCGCGCTCCGATAAGCCCCACAGCGCGCTATCGGGGAGCTGCGCGCAGTTGGCAGGATCGGCGCGACGCCGCAGGGCGTCCGAGCTCGCCTCGCCCAGCGCAGCTAGCAGATCCTCATCGACCACCCATGGATACCCGGCCACGTAGCGAATGCGCAGCCGATGAATTCCGAACGCGATCGCGTCGGTATCGCGGCCGCCCCAAGCCGAGCGCTTCGCTCCGCGAACCAGTGCGGACATGAGCTCGAGGATCGGTTTCGCCAGCAGCACGCCCCACAGCGGTGCCGCGAAAATCAGGCCGGTCGCTCCCGATTTGTGATACAGAAACCACGTCACGACCGAGCCGAGTGCGATGCGCGCCGCGAGCTCGATCAGCATCGCATCGCCGTGATCCCGGGGTCGGCCTCACGGTGAGCGCCACACCGTTTTCGGATCGCTTTGCTAACGCGAAGGAGCGTGATTCTGTTTGACATACGGGAAGGGTACTCTGTCGCCCACGTCATTTTAGCCACAGCAAGCGGCGAAATGTCGAGCTTCGGATTCGCGGCGACTAGCTATCCTTGGTATAAGGAGTTCGCCGGTTGTTTTGTTGAGAGACGGCCAGCTCTCAGAGCAGCGTCGTCAGCGGCGCGTTATCACCTGCGGCGAACTCAGAGGAGACCAACATGCGTGAAGCCATTGTTTCGTTCTGCCTGCTCGCCCTTTGCGTTGACGTCAGCGCCGATGGCACCGGCTGGTTCAGCTCCGAGCAGGTCGATCAGGGGCGTTGGGAGTACTCGCAGCGTTGCTCGGTCTGCCATGGCGCGCAACTGCAGGGCGGGGGTGCGCCAGCACTGACGGGGCGCATCTTCAACGCTCAGTGGAACGGCAAGACACTGAAGGCGTTCTACAGCTACGTCCACAACAACATGCCGCTGGGCCAGGGCGGGCAGCTCGACAGCCAGGAGTACGCCGACATCGTCGCTTACATCCTGGCCCAGAGCGGCGTGCCGGCGGGCGGTGAAAAGCTCACACCGAGTTCACCGATGGACCGCGCGCTCAGCTTGTCCGATGTTGCGGCCGCCGCCAGCGCGCCCGCCGTATCGCGCGTCGAGCTGGGAAAGCTGTACGGCACGCTCAAGCAGCCCAGCACGCACAAGCCGACTCAGACCGAGCTGGATCGCGCCGACTCGAGCACGGACAACTGGCTCATGTACAACAAGGGCTATCGCGGCGAGCGCTATTCCCTGCTTGCACAGATCACCAGCGACAACGCAGCCAAGCTGCATCCACTGTGCATGTTCCAGCTTGGCGAGCTCGGCACCTTCTCGACCGGACCGGTCGTCTACGACGGTGTGCTGTATGCAACCACTCATCTGGGCACTTACGCCATCGACGCCGCCACCTGCAGGAAGCTGTGGAGCCATCAGCACGTGGCGCAGGGCCCCGAAATGAACGCGACCAACAAGGGCGTCGCGATCGCCGGCGGGCGTGTCATCCGCGGCACGCAGGACGGATTCCTGTACGCGCTCGACGCCAAGACCGGCGCACCGTTGTGGGTGCGTCAAGTCGCGGACTGGAGCATCGGCGAGGGCGTGGGCGCCGCACCCCTCGTGTGGAACGACGTCGTGTACATTGGCAAGGCCGGCGGCGACTGGGGTATCCGCGGGCGCATGATGGCGTTCAAGGTCGAGGATGGCTCACCGTTGTGGACCTTCGATCTGACCCCCGCCGGGGGTGACACGGGGGCCAACACCTGGGACAAACCCGGCACCGCCATGCGCGGCGGTGGCGCCGCGTGGGTCACATATGCGCTCGATCGCGACACGGGCACACTGTTCGTGCCTGTGGGCAATCCGGGGCCGGATTACAACAACACGATGCGGCCGGGCGCCAATCTCTTCACCATCTCGGTCGTCGCGCTCGACGCGCGCAGCGGCAAGCTGAAATGGTGGTATCAGCTCCGCCCCAACGACGATCACGACTGGGACGCTACCGTGGTCTCGCTGTTCGATGCCGGTGGCAGAAAGCTCGTAGCAGCTGCTGGGAAGGAAGGCATTCTGCACGTGGTCGGACGCGAAGACGGCAAGCTCGTGTTCAAGCTGCCGGTCACCACACTGCTCAACCACGACGTACCGATTACGCCTGAGGGCGTGCGCGTTTGCCCGGTCGCCGGAGTGCAGTGGAACGGACCCGCCTACAGCCCGGCGACCGGCCTGCTCTACGTGAACGCGATCGACTGGTGTACGTTCTTCAAGCTGGGTCCCGACCCGACATGGGAGGCGACCGTGCCATACACCGGTCTCGCCAACGGCTGGGGAACCAACGACCCCATCAGCAAGTGGCGCGGTTGGATCAACGCGGTAGACCCGAAGACGGGAAAGATGGCGTGGCGCATCAAGCGGGCGACACCCATGTACGCGGCGCTCACGCCCACCGCGGGCAACGTTCTCTTCACGGGTGACCTGAACGGCAATTTCCTCGCGCTCGATGCGCGCAACGGCAAGACGCTTTACAGCTTCGACACGGGAGGGCCTATTGCCGGAGGCATCGTCACCTACGAGCAGGATGGTCGGCAATACGTTGCGGTAGCCTCGGGGCACAGCGGCGGCTCGATTCCGCTGTCCGGCGCGTGCACGATCGTGATCTTCGGGTTGTAAGGCACCGCCGCTAACCGCGCTCCAGGCCGTCCGAGGCGAGATAGCCGCCGTCCACCGGGATGCAAACGCCGCTCACGTGATCGGAGGCGGCCGATGCGAGATAGATGCAGGTTCCGATGAGCTCCGCGGTCTCGCCCAGCGTTCCCGACGGGGTGCGGCGCTTGATCGCCTGCTCGAGGGATGTCCCGCGCAGCTCGCCCGTCATCTCAGTGAAGAAATAGCCCGGGGCAATCGCGTTGACCTGGATGCCGAAGGGCATCAGCTCGACGGCGTTGACGCGCGTCAACCCGATCACGCCGTGCTTCGAGGCGGTGTAGGCGACCTGCAATCCCTTGCTCGGCGCGGTCAGGCCGTAGACCGACGCAATGTTGATGACCTTGCCGCCACCCTGCGCCTTCATGTGCCGCGCCGCATGCTTGGTGCACAGAAAGGGTCCGGTCAGGTTCACCTCCAGCACACGGTCCCAGTCGCTGCGCTCGAGCTCCAGCACCGATTTGCGGTTCACACCACCGGCATTGTTGACGAGGATGTCGATGCGGCCAAAGCGCTCCATGACTCCGCCGACGGTGCGCTCGACAGAACCTTCGTCGCAAACGTCCAGCTCGAACGCGGCCGCGTTGTCGCGATTCCCGATCTCGGCCAGCACCGCTGCGTTGCGATCGGCGCGGCGGCCGCCGATCGCAACCTTGGCGCCCGCGTCGTGCATCGCCAGCACGAGCGCACGGCCGATGCCGCTGTTGCCGCCGGTGATCAAGGCAACCCGGCCGGCCAGCGAGAATGGATTGGATGGAACGGGCACTGGCCCCCCT
>DATJZQ010000188.1:0-19567 GCA_035499005.1 Burkholderiales bacterium
GTGGCGGATGAGGCTGTGCGACTTGTACTGAGTGGCCACCCCCAGCCGCCGGATGCCGGAGTTGACACAGTTGGAGAGCGGGAAGTCGATGATGCGGAACTTGCCGCCGAAGGGCACCGCGGGTTTGGCGCGCCAGTCGGTCAGCTGCTTGAGGCGGCTCCCGCGGCCGCCGGCGAGTATCAGCCCATAGGTGTTGTGCGTGATGGTGCTGACGAACCGCAGGTCCGTTTCGCCGGGAATGGCATGGCCGTGTTGCTGCGTTTCAGGCATCGTCTACACGCGTCGGCTAGCGAACCGGGGCTTGCGGCTGCATTCCTTACACTGCGCGCCCAATCGCGGCATGGAGGCGATCAGACGCATTTGGCTTTTCCACCCGCCCCGTTCTTATAATAGGGCTACCGTGGGCCGCGCGCCACCGGTCACACAATAATGATCACGCCCGACCTCGCCCGTCCACTTCGCCCCTGTTCCCGATGAGCGGCACGCCGCACAGTGTAGCTGCATTCGAGCTCGACGCGCTGTTGCACGCGCGCCTTCACGATCCGTTCCGCTATCTCGGGCTGCATCGCGAGGCAGGGGGATGGGTGTTGCGCGTGTTTCACCCGCGCGCGGATGCGGTCTGGCTGCGGCTTGCATCCGGCCTGAGCCCGCTCGAGAACGTGCACCCGGCCGGGTTGTTCGAGTGGCACGGCGCCCACCCGCCGCCCGCGCCGTACGTGCTCGGGGTCAGCGAGGGCGGGCGCGTGCGCGACGTTCACGACCCCTACGCCTTCGTGCCGGCGCTGAGCGGACACGACCTGTACCTGTTCAACGAAGGGCGTCTGCGCCAGGCCTGGCGCACGCTCGGCGCGCACCCGGAGCAACGCAATGGCGTGAGCGGCGTGCGCTTTGCCTGCTGGGCCCCGAACGCCGAGCGCATGAGCGTGGTGGGCGATTTCAATCGCTGGGACGGGCGCGTGCATCCGATGGGTGTGCATGGCTCGAGCGGAGTGTGGGAGCTGTTCATCCCCGGCTTGTCCGGCGGCGAGCTGTACAAGTACGAGCTGCGCAACCGCGATACCGGCGAGGTGCTGGTCAAGACGGACCCCTACGGGCGCGAGTTCGAGCGGCGGCCGGGTACCGCGGCGCGAGTCCCGCGCAGCTCGCAGTACGACTGGGGCGATCGCGCCTGGATGGAAGCACGCGGCCGATGGGACTGGCTGCATGCCCCGCTCAACATCTACGAAGTGCACCTGGGCTCATGGAAGCGTCACCCCGACGGCCGCTTCTACAGCTACGCGGAGCTGGCCGAGCACCTGGTGCCCTACGTAAAAGAGATGGGCTACACGCACGTCGAGCTGCTGCCGGTGACCGAGCATCCGCTCGACGAGTCCTGGGGCTATCAAACCACGGGTTATTTCGCTGCCACGACGCGGTTCGGCGAGCCGGATGGGCTGCGGGCGTTGATCGATGCGTTCCACCGCGCCGGCATCGGCGTCATCCTGGACTGGGTTCCGGCGCACTTTCCCACCGATGCCTTCGCGCTGGCGCGCTTCGACGGTACCGCGCTCTACGAGCACGCGGACCCGCGGCGCGGCCTGCATCAGGACTGGGGCACGCACATCTTCAATTACGGGCGCAACGAGGTGCGCAGCTTCCTGCTGTCGAGCGCGCACTACTGGCTCGAGGAGTTCCATGCCGACGGTCTGCGCGTCGATGCCGTGGCTTCGATGCTGTACCTCGACTACTCACGCAAACAAGGCGAATGGCTGCCCAACAAATACGGCGGGCGCGAGAACCTGGAGGCGATCGAGTTTCTGCGCGATCTCAACGTCATGGTGCACGAGGAGTTTCCCGGCGCGTTGACCTGCGCGGAGGAATCCACGTCCTGGCCGATGGTGTCGCGTCCGACTTACGTCGGCGGCCTGGGCTTCTCGATCAAGTGGAACATGGGCTGGATGAACGACACCCTGTCCTACATTCGGCTCGATCCGGTATTCCGCCGCTTTAACCACAACCAGCTCACTTTCGGCCAGCTCTACGCCTACACCGAGAACTTCCTGCTGCCGCTTTCGCACGACGAGGTCGTACACGGCAAGGGCGCGCTGCTGGACAAGATGCCGGGCGACACGTGGCAGGAGTTCGCCAACCTGCGGCTGCTGTTCAGCTACCAGTTCACGACACCCGGGAAGAAGCTGAACTTCATGGGCAATGAGCTCGGGCAGGGGCGCGAGTGGAAGGCGGGCTTCGAGCTCGAGTGGAGCCTGCTCGCGGTTCACTGGCACGACGGCGTGCAGCGCATGATGCGCGACCTGAACCGCCTGCACCGCGAGGTACGCGCCCTGCACGAGCAGGACTTCGCGCCGGATGGTTTTGCCTGGATCGACTGCCACGACGCGGACCAGTCGACCTTGAGCTTCATCCGGCGCGCGCGCGACGGGTCGCCGGTAGTGGTGGCCCTGAATTTCACCCCGGTTCCGCGCTACAACTACCGCATCGGGCTTCCCGCCGGCGGGCGCTGGCGCGAGATCTTCAACAGCGATTCCGCGTATTACAGCGGCTCCAACGTGGGCAACCTGGCGGTGGAAGCCGAGCCCCTGCCCTGGATGGGGTTTGCGTTCTCGGCGGCAGTCACGCTGCCGCCGCTCGCCGGCATCATTCTGGAACCGGCACAGGGATGAGCGCCGCGAACCGGCTCGCGGTGCTGTTCGTCACCTCGGAGGTCGCACCGCTCATCAAGACCGGCGGTCTGGCGGACGTGGCCGGCTCGTTGCCCGCTGCGCTCATGCACGCGGGCGTGGATGCACGCGTCCTGGTGCCGGGGTACAAGCAGGTGATGGAGGGCGTGAAATCCAAGGGCCGCCTCGCCGCGTTCCCGGCGTTGGGCGACATGCCCGCAAGCCAGATCCTCGCCGGCAAACTGCCGAGCGGTGTTCCGCTCATGATCATCGACTGCCCGCGTCTGTACGATCGCCCCGGCGGCCCGTATCAGGACAGTTCCGGCAGCGATTGGCCCGACAACGCGGTGCGCTTCGGACTGCTGTCGTACGTGGGCGCGGTGTTGAGCGGGGCCGCCTCGCCCATCAGCTGGCGGCCGCGCCTCATCCAGTGCAACGACTGGCAAACCGGGCTCGCGCCGGCCTACCTGCATTTCATGCCGGGCGACAAGGCCCGCTCGCTGGTGACGATTCACAACCTGGCCTACCAGGGCGTCTTTCCGCCCACGACCGCCAGCCGCCTTGGGTTGCCGCCCTCGTCGTTCGGGCCGGACGGCGTCGAGTACTACGGCAACATGTCGTTTCTCAAGGCCGCCCTTTACTACGCCGACCACATCACCACCGTCAGCCCCAACTATGCGCGCGAGATCCAGCAGGAGCCGCTCGGCATGGGGATGCAGGGCCTGCTCGCGCATCGTGCCGGCGCCCTCACCGGAATCCTGAACGGCATCGACACCGACGCATGGGACCCCGAGACCGACCCGTACATCCACCGCTACTACAACGCCGTGCGGTTGCCGGCCAAGCAGGAGAACAAGCAGGCGCTGCAGGAGCGCATGGGCCTGGCCGTGGACGAGAAGGTCCCGTTGCTGGCGACCATCGGCCGCTTCACGTACCAGAAGGGGCTCGATCTGCTCCTTGAGATCGCGCCCGACCTGGTGCGCTTGCCCGCGCAGCTAGCGGTGCTCGGCGCGGGCGACGCCGCACTGCAGGATGCCTTCCAGGCGCTGGCGCGCGCCAATGCAGGACGGGTCGCAGTGCAGGTGGGCTACGACGAAGGCCTGGCGCATCAGATCGAAGCGGGAGCCGACATCTTCCTGATGCCTTCGCGTTTCGAGCCGTGCGGCCTGAACCAGATGTACAGCCAGCGCTACGGCACGCCGCCCGTGGTGCACGACACCGGAGGACTGCACGATTCGGTGGTCGACTGCCAGACCATAACCCTGGCGGACAAGAGCGCCACGGGTTTCCTGTTCGAGCCGATGAGCCGCGACGGCTTCACGGTGGCCGTGCGGCGCTCCGTGGAGGCGTACCACGACAAGAAGACCTGGCGCCAGCTGCAAAAGAACGGGATGGCGCGCGACTTCAGCTGGGACGCGAGCGCGCAGCGCTACATCGCGCTGTACGAATCTCTGATTACTGCGTAGACCAACAGGAATGAGCCGCCAAGACGCCAAGCCGCCACGAAGATCGAATCTTGCCGGTCGAGATGTTATGCCGTTGTGTGGTAACTATTAGCGATGTGTTTCTGCGACTGCTGTCGCACTTGGCCTGATCTTGGCGTCGTAGCGCCTTGGCGGCTCAATGGAGGTTTTGCGGGTAAAATAACTCGCTTGTACCAGACGGAGGACAAAAAATGATCGGCGATCGCATCGAAGTCAACATCGCGGGCGGCCTCGACATTCCGCTGCCGCGCCTGGTCCACATCCGCCAGAAGTTCAAGACGGTCAAGGTGGACAACGTGGCACACACCGTCGCCGAGCAGTTCAAGCGTTCAGAGGTGCGCGCCAAGATCAAGCCCGGCATGACGGTCGCGGTGGGCTGCGGCAGCCGTGGCATCGCCAACATCGGCGACTGCGCCAAGCAGGTGATCGCCGAACTGAAAGCGCTCGGCGCAAAACCGTTCATCTTCCCGGCCATGGGCAGCCACGGCGGCGCCACGCCGGAAGGCCAACGCGATGTGCTGGCGAGCTATGGAATCACCGAGAGCTTCGTCGGGTGCCCGATACATTCACAGATGGATGTCGTCGAGCTCGGCAAAGTGGACGGCATGCCGGTCTACATGGACAAGCTGGCGGCAGCCGCCGACGGGGTGGTGCTGATCTGCCGCGTCAAGCCGCACACCAATTTCCGCGCGCCGATCGAGAGCGGCATCGTCAAGATGATGACCATCGGCATGGGCAAGATCATCGGCGCCACCGAGCTCCACACCTACGGCATGGACATGTTCGGCGAACTGCTGCCGAAAGCGGCGAAGTTCATCATGTCGAAGCGGAATTTCCTGCTCTCCGTGGCGATGGTGGAGAACGCCGCCGACGAGACCGCGCTGATCGAGGCCGTCCCGGCCGAGCATGTGTTCACGCGCGAGCCTGTGCTGCAGCAGATGGCCAAGGACATGATGGCGCGCATCTGCTTCGACGACGTGGACGTGCTGATCGTCGAAAGGATCGGCAAGAACATCAGCGGCGCCGGTATGGATCCGAACATCACCGGCCGCAACAACCGCTTCATCGATTGGGAAGCCAAGCCCCTGGTGAAGAAAATCGTCGCGCTCGGCTTGACGCCCGAAACGCATGGCAACGCCTGCGGCATCGGTTACGCCGACGTCATCACGATGAGGCTGTACAAGGAAATGGACATTCCCATCACCTACGCCAACGTGATCGCTTCGACCTACCTGGACGGCGCGGTAATCCCCATGATCATGAACACCGACGAGGAAGCGATCCGCCTGGCGGTGAAGACGGTGGTGCGGGTGAAGCCGCAGGACTGCCGGATTGTGCGCATCAGGAACACGCTGGAACTGGTGGACATCCATGTTTCCGAGCCGCTCATGAAAGAGGTGCGCGGCAATCCATCTCAGTTCGAGGTGGTGGGCCAGCCCGAAGCGCTCAAGTTCGATGGCAAAGGCACGCTGTACCCGATGCTGGGCAAGCATCAGGAGACCGTGCACGCCTGACGAGCCACCCTCACCCCGACCCCTCTCCCGGTGGGAGAGGGGCCTCATCGCAATAGAGAAGGTAGCCAGTGCACCTCCACCTCGATGCAGTCGGCGGCGCGGCGGGCGATATGTTCATCGCCGCCATGCTGGACGCCTTCCCGGATCTGCGCGACGGGATGTTCCTGGCCATCCGTGCTGCGGGGCTGCCGGAAGACATCAGCTGCCGCGCAGTCGAGCACCGGGACGAGGTGCTGACAGGCCTGCGATTCCTGGTCGAAGGGGCGCCGTACCGTCCGCACGACCGGGGGCTCGCGCTGCAAGAGGAGCGGCATCGTCACACGCCGTTCCGCGAGATCCGCGCACGACTCGAGCGCTCCGGCTTGCAGGCTGGCGTCAAGCGGCGCGCCGTTCACATCTTCACGCTTCTCGCCGAGGTCGAGGGCAAAGTCCATGGCATGCCGGCCGAGGAAGTGAGCTTCCACGAGCTGGGCGGATGGGATTCCATCGCGGACATGGTGGGTGCGGCTTTCCTCATCGACGCGCTGGAGCCGTCCACCTGGAGCGTGAGCGCGTTGCCGCAAGGTTCGGGTCGAGTGAAGACTGACCACGGCTGGTTGCCGGTGCCAACGCCCGCCACCGCGCTCCTGCTGCGAGGTTTCGAGCTGATCGACGATGGGTTGCCCGGGGAACGAGTGACGCCGACTGGTGCAGCTATTCTCAAACATCTCGATGCTGCGCCAGGTGCGCAGCATAGACGGGAACCGCGCCGGCTGCTGCGGACCGGCACCGGCTTTGGCACTCGCACGTTTCAGGGTTTGAGCAACGTGCTGCGCGTGCTGGTGTCGGAAGACGCAGCCGAGCCTGCGGGTTCGGACCGGGTCGCGCATATCGCGTTCGAGGTCGATGATCAGACCCCGGAAGATCTGGCTATCGCGCTCGACCGTCTGCGAGCGCATCCAGCAGTGCTCGATGTGCTGCAGATGCCCGCGTTCGGCAAGAAAGGCCGGATCACCGCCCACATCCAGATCCTGGCCGAGCCGGAGGACCTCAACGGGGTGTTCAAGGCCTGTTTCAGCGAGACCGCAACTCTCGGATTGCGCTGGCAGCTTGTGGAGCGCCGCATTCTGGAGCGGAGCCAGGCGACGGTCGACGTCGACGGGCGCAGCGTCAGGGTGAAAATCGCCCAACGCCCCGGTGCGCCGACCGCAAAGGTCGAAAGCGATGACCTGCTATCGGTCAAAGGCGGGCGCGCCGAGCGCGACAGCACGCGCCAGGCTGCCGAGCGAGCGGGTCTCGGCACGGAGAACGAATGAACGCCCCGTTGCAGCCCGCCTCGATTCAGCTTGCAGCATTGGACGGCGTGCTGCGCAGCATCGGCGAGGTGGTCGTGGCTGTGAGCGGCGGGGTCGATAGCGTTACGCTGGCTGCCGCGGCGCACCGCGTGCTGGCCAGCCGAGCTTCGATGTATCACGCGGTTTCGCCCGCCGTTCCGGCCGAGGCCACCGAGCGCACGCGGCAGGTGGCTGCGCGCGAGGGCTGGCGCCTGACCGTGTTGGATGCTGGCGAGTTTGGCGACCGCGACTATATGCGCAACCCGCTGGACCGCTGCTTTTACTGCAAGACGAACCTCTACGGGGCGATCGGGCCGCACACGACGGCGCAGGTCGTGTCGGGCACCAATCTGGACGACCTCGGCGAATACAGGCCCGGATTGATCGCGGCCAAGGAGCACGGTGTTCGCCATCCGTTCGTCGAGGCGCGCATCGACAAGCGGGGTGTGCGCGCGATTGCGCGCCACATCGGACTCGGTGAGCTCGCCGAGCTGCCCGCTTCCCCGTGCCTGTCGAGCCGCATCGAGACCGGCATCGCCATCGATCCCATCATGCTCGAGTGCGTGCACGAGAGTGAGCGCCTGCTCGAGCGCGAGCTCAAACCGAAAACCGTACGCTGCCGGGTACGTGCAGGCGGCGTCGTGATCGAGCTGGATGAAGCCTGCCTGGCCGCGTTGCCTGACGAGCAGCGCGCCGCGCTGACGCAACGCGTGCAGACGCTTTTCGGGCGCCGGGACTTCGCGTACGCCGTCTCGTTCGAGCGCTATCGGGTGGGCAGCGCCTTCCTGCATTTCAAGCGGCCCGGCACCTAGCGCTGACCCGTCTCGTCATTCAGCCGTCGTCACCCGGACTTGATCCCGGGTCCAGCGTTGGGTCCGGATTCCGGCTCGCGCTGGCCCTGGCCGGAATGACACCGAAGATCACCAACCACCATGAAGCAGGACATCAAGCTCGATCTCGAGCGGCACCAGCGCCTCGGTTTTGACGAGGCGATTTTGTGCGCCCCGAAGAGCGCGGCCCATCTGACTCAAATCCTCGATCAGGCTGCGCAGGGCGATCTGCGCCTCCTGCTTACCCGACTCTCCGACGCTCAGCTCGACGCGCTCCCGCAGGCGCATCGCGCACGCATCGACTACGAGCCGCTCTCGCGCACGGGATATTTCGGGACCCCGCACGCTGTAGCCGGCCCGCCGCGCGTCGCCGTGATCGCAGCCGGAACCTCCGACGTCTACGTCAGCCGCGAAGCGGCCCGTACGCTGCGCTACTACGGGCAGGCGAACGTCGAGATCACGGATGTCGGCGTGGCGGGCTTATGGCGCCTGCTCGAGCGGATCGACGAGATCCGCCGCATGCCGGTCGTGATCGCCGTCGCCGGAATGGATGCGGCGCTGCCGACGGTGGTCGGTGGTCTGGTATCGAGCGTCGTCATCGGCGTGCCAACCTCGGTAGGCTACGGCGTCGCCAGCGGCGGCGAGTCCGCCCTGCACGCCATGCTCTCGAGTTGCGCGCCTGGGTTGAGCGTGATGAACATCGACAACGGCTACGGCGCGGCGTGCGCAGCTTTGCGCATTCTGCGAGCGATCGGCCCCGCCTGACCCGACATCTTCTGTCGGCGGCGCTTACAGTTTGCCGCCATCCGATTCGGAAGTTGTTGAATTTTCTGCGTGGTACAGCGATTGCGCTGCACCGGGGCATACGGTGCGCGCCGCGCGCTGCGGATTGAATCGATGGAGGAGGGACATGAGAGCTATCCCTCACAGATCGGGTTGGGTCAAAATAGCAGGGCGTTCGGTCGACCCCGGACCACACGGGGGCACCGAGTGGGTGGAGTGGAAGGAGATCAAGTTCATCCTGGCTAGTGTCGGGCTTCCGGTGCTGGTGATTGCGTGCCTCGCGCAGCTCTTGCCGCATCTGTTTCGACTCTAGGGTGAAGCGCGGCACCGCCGCGGGGGACACGCGGCGGCCGCGAGAGGTTGTGTGTGCAGGGAGGAAAAATGAAAGACGATGTCACCCGTCCAGCGCGCAGCGCGCTGTCCGACGGCGACCTCGAGGACGCCAACTCGTCCGCCTACGCGTCGGGTACGGGCCTGCTGTTCGTAGCCGTGCTCATCGCTTTGTCGGCGACCGGGCTTAGCCTCCTGTCACTCGCGCACGGATAGTCCCCGGGGGGAGACTCAGGTGCCTTGCGTGGCGCACAGAGCGCCAGGCTCGTGCTTGGCGCGCGTAAGTCTCGTGTAAGCGCTCGTCCCCCTCCGCCCCGAAATACCAAAGACATTTCCGCCAAATTGGCCTAGAGTGGTTTTCGCGCTCCGCGAAGGAGCCCTCTGGGAGGAGGCCATGGCGACGACCGAGATTGGGACTGCGAAGACCATTCCTTGGTGGAAAGAGCCAACCAAGGATCAATGGCTAGCCTGGTGGGCAGCGTGGCTGGGCTGGACGCTGGACGCCTTCGACTTCACCATTTTCCTGCTGATCATGGTGCCGATCGCGAAGGAGTTCGGTGTCCCGCTGACGGCGGTGGCCATCGTCTTCACTCTCACGTTGTGGATGCGCCTTGTGGGCGCAGTCGCCTCCGGGTGGCTGGCCGATCGAATCGGGCGTAAGACGCCTCTGATGATCTCGATCGCCTGGTATTCGGTGTGCAATTTCATCGCCGGCTTTGCGCCGACCTTCTGGTTTCTGCTCGTCTTCCGCACGCTGCTCGGCATCGGCATGGGAGCGGAATGGCCGGCTGGGGCGGCGCTAGCGATGGAGACCTGGCCTGCGCGTTCCCGCGGATTCATGAGCGGCGTCCTGCAGGGTTCTTGGGGGCTGGGCTTCGCGCTCTCGAGCCTGGTCTATGGCCTGTTCTACGAGTCGATCGGTTGGCGCGGAATGCTGTGGGTCGGCATCCTGCCCGCATTCTCGATCATCTTCGTGCGCTACTTCGTCAAGGAGCCCAAGGTCTGGCTGGAGAACCGCAGACTGCAACGCGCGCAGCAGCGCGAGGTGCGCGCGCCGCTGTTTAAAATTTTCAAGCGTGACATGCTCCCTAACACGCTGACGGCATGCTGGTGGATGGCAAGCTCGTTCGTCGTTTACTACTCGATCTGGGCGCTATTCCCCACTCATCTCCAGAAGGACCTGCATTGGACGCCCGCGCAGGTCGCGATCCCGGCCCTGTTCGGCAATCTGGTGACCTTCGCGGCCATGTGCGGCTGGGGCTGGGTGGCGGACCGTCTCGGCCGTCGATGGTCGATGATCATTCCCGCCGCGATCGCGATATTCGTGACCCCTATCTATCTCTTTACCAGCGACTTCACCTTGATCCTGACCGGGTTTATGCTGCAGTGTGTGTTCGGCGGCGCCATTTACAGCCAGCTGCCGAGCTACCTCTGCGAAAGATTCCCGACCGAAGTGCGCGCGACGGCGGTCGCATTCTGCTATCACCAGGGCGCGATCTGGGGAGGACTCGTGGCGCCGATCCTGACCTTCTTCGCCATCAACTACAACCTGGGATTCGCGATCCCGATGTGCGTGGGGACAGCGGTGGGGGCGCTGAGCGTTGTCATTTCGCTCCTGCTCAGCCCAGAGACCAAGGGCAAAGTTCTCGTCGCGGATCTCGTGGTGGCGTGAGGCTGGTCAACTCGGGCTACAGACGCCGCAGGAAGTCGATCATCGCTGCATTGACTTCCTGCGCGCGCTCCTGCTGTGTCCAGTGACCGCAGCCGGGGAGGATGATCGTCCCCCGGAGCTGCGGAACGAACTTCGACAGATTCGGAACGAGCTGGTCCATGCCGCGAAAGTAGAGGACGAGGTCGCGGTCGCCGACCACGTACAGCGCGGGCACGGTCACCTGTCCTCCGGCGAAGGGGGCGAGCAGCTCCCAGTTGCGGTCGATGTTGCGGTACCAGTTGAGCCCGCCGCGGAAGCCCGTGCGCGCGAATTCCTTTGCGTAGAAGTCCACGTCGGCTTCCGTGATCCACTGGGGCAGCGCAGCGGGATTAATCATGCGGGTGAGGAAGCCACCGCTCCGCGGCAGCATGCCGATGGGATCGGATGCCTTTGCTCCTTCGCGGCGCGCATCCCCCGACCCGGAATACAGAGTGGCGCGCAGGGTCGCGCGCGCATCGCGCTCCAGTTCCGCCTCTGCAACGCCGGGCGTCTGAAAGTAGAGCTGGTAGAACAGCGCGTCGTCGGTCTGCGGCATGACGCTCGTGGGCCTCGCCTGTCCACGTGGACGGTACGGCACGCTCAGGCCGACTACTGCGCGAAAGCGATCAGGGCGCAGCAGCGCCGCGTGCCATGCGACCGGTGCGCCCCAGTCATGGCCAACGATGGCCGCTGATTCAGCGCCCAGCGCGTCGAGCAGCCCCACCATGTCGCCAACGAGATGAAGCAGCGTGTACTGATCGATGGCCTCGGGCCGATCGGTTTGGCCGTAGCCGCGCATGTCGGGGGCGACCGCACGGAACCCGGCCTGCGACAGCGCAGCGAGTTGATGCCGCCACGAGTACCAGGACTCGGGGAAGCCATGACAGAGCAGAACCAGCGGCCCGCTGCCTTGTTCGGCCACATGCATCCGGATGCCGTTCGTCTCGACAGTACTGTGTTTGAGTTCAGTCATCGTCCCCTCCGGTAGTACATTGTCGCGTGACTCTCGTCTGCTCTCTTTGGTGAAGCTTAGTCTGGAACGTCTGGCTGCGCTTGCGTTGAGCGTTGCTGTTGGCGCGTTTGCGCAGGCGGCGGAGCCCGAAGCGACCGCGCCGCGCATGGATGAGCCCGCCGCGGCGCCGGCACCGATCAGGAAGCGCGGCTACGCTGGCCTGGCTCTACGTCAGAATCCGGAAGGCGTCGTGGTGGTTGCGATCCAGCCCGGTCCCTTCGGCGGCGACGGCTTCAAGTCACCTTCGATTTGGCGCGGCGACCTGATCGTGTCCATGAACGGCCAGTCGCTGGACGCTGTCGGGTACTACCAGCTCCTGAGGTCTCTGGCCGCGGGCGACACGGTGCGGCTGGTGTACCGCCGCGCCTCGAACGCAGATCCCTACTCCGGTGTTCCGCATGGCGATCCCGGTGGCGAAGAACGCTCGATCGAGATCGTGCTCGACGACGTCGCGAGATGGACTGGCACCATCGGTCAGGGACTCGCACCGGGGCGCGCTGCTCCCGCCGCGCAGCCGGGCGAGTTCGAAGAGCTCATTCTCGGTAAGGCGGCGCAGCTTGGGCTTCGTACTGCTCCAGGTGGAGTGGATCCACTGCTAGCGAATCTCGCCTCGTTCCAGCAGAAGATTCTCGCGCCCCAAACGTTGCCCGCGGTGATTCAAGCGCTCGAGCGCCCGCTTTCTCTCGATCGCATCGAAGCGGATATCGCATCGCGGGTGCGCCCGCTCGCCGAAGGGCAATCACTTCAGCAGACCGTCCTGGCCGTACAGCGGTTGCTCCTGAGCACCCTCGATCTTCCCGATCTGCGGTCAGACCCCGATGTCTCCGGCAAACTGACTGCCGCACGGCGCGAGTACCAAAGGCGAGCCGCGAATCTGGCGCGCGGGATGCGCGATGAAAGCGCTCCCGTCGGTCCGGACCTTCCCGACTACCTGGAGTTGATGCGGGCCGGACCACACATCGCTGCGCTTTCCATCGCGATGCTGCCGAAGGTTGCGCGCTATGCGGCGGAGCTCGAGCAGTTCGCGCGCGAGGTATCGGCGTCTCCCCAACCGATTCCTCCAGAGCTGGTGGAGCGTGTGCGCGCGGCCGTAGAGGGACCGGTGCTCGGTGCCAAGCTGGTCGATGACGAGCTGTGGGTGGTCGGCGGCGAGGAGGCCAACCGCTACAACATGGATCTCATCGCAGCAGTCTTCGACGTTGGCGGATCGGATGTGTACACCTTCTCAGCGCCAGCCCGTGGTGCGTATCAGATCATCATCGACCAGTCGGGCGACGACACCTACGAATCCCATGCGGATCTGGCTGGCCCAGCCGCCGGATTCTTCTCCGTCTCTCTGCTCTGGGATCGCGGCGGCAATGACCGTTACGTCTCGCACGCGCTGGGCTCGATCGGCGCAGGAGTGTTCGGTGTCGGAGTGTTGATCGACGAGAGCGGCAATGATCAATACATCAACGACACGCCCGGAGCGGGCTGGTCTCAAGGCGCGGGACTGTACGGTGGCGGTGTGCTCATCGATCGCGGCGGAGACGATGTCTACCAGGCGCAGATCCTGTCGCAGGGCGTCGGCGGGCCCGTTGGTTTCGGGTTGATCGTCGATGCATCCGGCAACGACACGTATACCGCCAACGGTCCGCATTTCGCCAGCGCCTACCAGACGCCGGACGTTTTTCTCGGCATGAGTCAGGGTTTCGGCTTCGGAATCCGCGGCTACGCAGCCGGCGGCATCGGCGCGATATACGACCTGGCTGGTAACGATCGCTACTCGGTCGGCGAGTTTGGTCAGGGTGTCGGCTATTTCCAAGGCCTCGGCATCCTGCACGACGCTGCAGGCGACGATCACTACACTGGTTCGCGTTATGCGCAGGGCAGCGCGGCACATCAGGCCGCTGGAATTCTAGTCGACGAAAGCGGAGATGATTCGTATGTGTGCGCTGGCGCAGCCGCGCAGGGTGTGGCCTGGGATCAGAGTGTCGCGATGCTCATCGACCGCGCGGGCAACGATAGCTACTCAGGGAATGTTCTCGCGCAGGGATCGGGCGCGGAGCAGGCCATCGGCATCTTGATCGATCTCGACGGCGAGGATACCTACCAGTGCTTGATCCCTTGCCTGGGCCAGGGTGGCGAGAACACCTATCACTACGATGAAGACAAGGTGTACAGCTTCAGCGTGCTGATCCACCGCGGCGGAAAAAGCGACACCTACCCCGCGTGGCGCTCGAACAACGAGCTGCGCCGCACCGGCACGCTGCGTTTCGAAGAGCCTGCGTCTTCGGACGGCTACGGGATGTTTCTGGATGAATGACGACGCGGCTAGCCGATGTGTTGCTGTCGGCTAACCGCGACAACGGCCTGTGCGAGGCCGATGATTCTACGCGCTAGCTCGCGTCCCGCTTCTGGGAAGGACGCGATTTCCGGTCCGCGTAGCGGCGAGGCGGTTGCATTTTCGGCTTCGCGCCGGTTGTCAGACACGACTCGGCAAGCGGGTCATGCCCGGCCTCGCAGACTTGCGCTGCCGTCATCTGCGCCTCCGTCAACAGCGTGGGCCCCATCACAGCGCTCAGCGGGATGCCCAGGGACACTGCAGCGACAATATGCACCGCAGGTGAAATCTTCTTGGATCTCATGCGTGGCCTCCTTCCGATGCTTGGCAACGGCCTCATTAGATACCAAGCGCGGCGCGCGATCCAATCATGTTAAATGTCCGTAGCTCACGTTATGGATCTTTCTTGGACCGCACGCTTGACTTTGGTCAGCTGAAATGGCACGCCTGATTCTCAAACCCGGCCGCGAAAAGTCACTTTTGCGCAGGCACCCATGGATTTTTTCGGGTGCGGTGCACCGCATCGACGGCGATCCCGGCCCGGGCGAGACGATTGAAGTGCGCGCCAGCACCGGCGCGTTCATGGCCTGGGCAGCGTACAGCCCTTCCTCGCAGATCACCGCACGCGTCTGGGACTTCAGCGAATCCGCACGCATCGACGTGGACTTCTTCCGCGGCCGGCTGCAGCGGGCGGTCGAGATGCGCGCCGCAGTTTTGAACCCAAGTCGGACGCACGCGGTGCGGCTGGTGCACGGCGAATCCGATGGACTTCCCGGGATCGTGGTAGACCGTTACGCCGGCGTGGTGGTGATCCAGCTTTCGAGCGCCGGCGGTTTCCGCTGGCGAGATACTTTGGTGGAACTGCTTGCCGAAATCACCAAAGCGCAGACCATATTCGAACGCTCGGATGCGGAAGTGCTGCAGCTTGAAGGGCTCGCGGTCAGTGTTGGACTTCGGCACGGCGCCGCGCTCGCTGGCGCCGTCGGGGTCGAGGAAGACGAGCTTCAGCTGCTCGCCGACGTCGAGCATGGTCACAAGACCGGGTTCTATCTCGATCAGCGCGACAATCGATCGTTGCTCAGGACGTTGGCGCCGGGACGCGCAGTGCTGGACTGCTTTTGCTACACGGGCGGGTTCACGCTTTCAGCGCTGGCGGGCGGGGCCGCCTCGGTGTTGGCGATCGACAGTTCCGCGGACAGCCTTGCTGCAGCACGCGCGCATTTGGAATTGAATCGCCTGAGCGGCGCCGAACTGCTCGAGGGTGACGTATTTCAGGTGCTGCGCCGCTTGCGCGACCAGGCCCGCAGTTTCGATGTCGTTGTCCTCGATCCGCCCAAGTTTGCGCCGACGGCAGCGCTGGCACAACGCGCTGCGCGCGGCTACAAGGACATCAATCTGTACGCGTTCAAGCTGCTCAAGCCGGGCGGACTGCTGCTGACGTTCTCGTGCTCCGGCGGGCTGTCGCGCGAACTGTTCCAGAAAATCGTGGCGGATGCGGCAGTCGATGCCGGCGTCGACGCGCAGATCCTGCGCTGGCTTGGCGCAGCGTCGGATCATCCCGTTGCGCTGGGATTTCCGGAGGGTGAATACCTGAAGGGGCTGCTCTGCCGCGTCGCTCCCCGCGCGCGCCGGGGGTGACGCTTCGCCCGTGTGTTGCGACAGGTTTATGCGAGCGCTGCGGGATTGTGCGGCTACTTGATCGCTTTCGATAGCTGGCCGTCGGGCCGCACAGCTCTTATGCGTTCGTTTTCGAGCGCACGCGCGCAGGCGGCAGCGACCGTCATTGTCCTGTCGGTCTCCATATTCTGGAGTGACTGGTTCAAGACCCACTGGCACAGCGGACTGGCTTCCACGAGCTCCGTCTTGCACTCGCTTTGCAGCGTCGTCAGCGAAGCGGCCTCCGCCGCTGCGGCGCGCCCCGAGGAGTAGTACAGTGTCTTCGCCCGCTGCAGCTCGTGCTCGTACTGGCGGCACGCGCTTTGTGCGTGCGCGGTAGAAGTGAGCAGCAGTGTAAGTACGATGATAGATACTCTCATGGCCGTTCCGATGTAGGCTGTAGTAGCGACGGTCTGCGCTGCAACATTCAGGCCAAGACCACCTGCAAGCGATCGAGTAAAGCGGAGGGAAAATCATGCAGCTTTACGTCTGGGGCAAGGCCCCGAATCCGCGCCGGGTGAGAATGTATCTGGCGGAAAAGGGTTTGGCTGTTCCGATGCAGGATGCGGGCGACGGTGCACAGCTGAGCGCGTCATACAAGTCCAAGTATCCTTTCGCAATGGTGCCCATGCTGGAATTGGACGATGGGACGCAGATCGGCGAGGCCATGGCGATCTGCCGCTACTTCGAGACGCTTCATCCCACGCCAGCGCTCATGGGCGCAGACGCCAAAGAAAAGGCCGTTATCGAAATGTGGGAGCGGCGGGCCTACGACGAAGGATTGATCGGAGCCGCCGAAGTGTTTCGCAATACCCATCCCGCGTTCAAAGACCGAAGCATTCCCGGCCACGCCGACCCCGTTCCCCAAGTTCAGGGTCTGCAATCACGCGGTCGTCAGCGCCTGGCCCGGTTCTTTGAAATGCTTGATCGACAGCTCAACCACAATGAGTTTGTCGCCGGCAATCACATTTCTGTTGCGGACATCACAGCCCTGTGCGCAGTTGATTTTGCGAAGATCAGGGCCGAGACGAGCGTTCCCGAGAGCCATAGCAATTTGCGTCGGTGGTACGAGGCCGTCTCGGTCCGACCCAGTGCCGCGGCGTGAATCGGCGCTCGCCCCTTAGAAGGTGGGCGCGCTTGAAGCAATACCTGTGTGCGTTCTTGCTGGTCGCGAAGGTAAGCGAGGCCTCCGACGACGTCCCGGTGATCGGCCCGTGCGATCTCGCGTTGTATGAAATGGAAGCAGTGATGGTGGCACGCGTGGACGGGGTCACGCTGGAGGAGTACGCCCAAAGCCACAGGGCGGAGATGATGCCGGTTGCCACCGCCATCTACCAGTCCGCAGATCCGGCTCGGGAGATCCAACGGCGCTATGAGGAATGCTTGCGGGAGCAATGAGCATCGCGCCTACCGCTGATCCAGCCGCTGCCCTCGTCTTGAGCCGTTGCCGCTGAAGCCTTTTGCCGCCGAGGCCGCTCGATGCCTTGGCGAGCGGTAGGGCATTCACACGGTTTAACAGATCGACCTGGACGCCGAGGTCGCTAACCTCGTGCAGGCGCACGCCACAACTCAAGCCAACGCTCCCCTACACCGTTACCAGCCTATCTGCGGGCTGGCCGCAAGAACATCTAGGGAGCACGATTCAAATGTCAAACCTCCGGACACCTGGAAGGGCATTACCTGACCTTCAAAGCGCCGTATTGCACAGTGCGCTGCTCAAGCTCGTCCCCATCCTGTTAGCGGCTGCGCTAATCGGTTGTTCGAGCAAGGGTAGCAGCACTTCCGGCTTGGAACGCTCATCGATTGGCGGCGCGAATGTCGCGGGCGCCCAGGGCAGCGATTGGGGGGGATCGCCCGGAGGTTCGTCGACCGAAGGCGCTGCCGGCAGTCGGCAGCGCATGGGCGTAGGCGGTGCCGCGAATGGGCGCGGTCAGACGAACGCCTCGGTCGATGGTCGCGGTGACGCTCAGGGCATGGCAGACGACGAAGCCGCTGATGACGAGAATGGTTCGTCGCTCGCCGACGGTACACCCGGAACTGGCAAGTCCGGTGGAACACGCGGTCGTGGACGTCGGGCGAACAGTGCGGGTCAAGGGGTTGCGGAAGCGAACGGCACATCCGGTGATAAAACCGCTGCGATCGATTCCGCTGCGGCTGGCGACGCCACCAGCGCTGGGAAAGGGAAGCGCGGTGGCGCCGGGCGACGGCGAGGCGCCGGAGGTCCCCCGGGGCCGAATGGCGAAAATGCCGACATGAATGGAATAGACGACGAGGACTCCGACGGTCAGGTCGCCGCCGTTGAGGTGACGAAGGGCAAGGTTCAAGTCAACGAGGACTACCAGCCTTTGACGCTCGGCGGAGCGCTGCCGGTCGTGCTCGGGGTAAACGAAGAGGGGCGCTTCGATTTCGATCAGTATGCCCTGCGTCCCGAAGTGAGGGCTGTTCTCGATTCTCTCTCGGAGACGTTGAGGACGGCCGAGTACGACCGGTTGGACATTCTCGGCTATACCGACCGGATCGGGGCCGCCGATTACAACCGGCGCCTGTCGGAGTTGCGTGCCTACGCGGTGGCGCAGTACCTGATACGCCGAGGTGTGCCCGAATTCAAGATTCGCTACGAAGGCCGCGGAGACGCTGATCCGGTGACTCGGACAGGTGAGTGCCAGGGCCTCGCGCGCGAGGAGCTCATCCCCTGCCTGCAGAAAGACCGGCGCGTCGAGATCGAGGCCTCCATCCACCGCAAGCGCGCGACTGTTGTGCAGTAAACAGCCAAACTGCAAACGGTCGGAGGGCTCTGCGGACGGCAACAGTCGCCGTGCGCAGAGCCCTCCGCCGTTTTGAGGGTTGGGCTAAGATCTGACGCCCTGCGCCGTTTGCGCGCTGGTGAATCGGACACCAGTTTCTTGCCCGATGGGGGAGACGGAGCGATGGATGAACTTCAGGCAATCGCGAAAGGCTTGGCAGGTCCAATCGCGGACAGTGCGCTTGCGACCATATTGCTAACGCAGCTTGTATCAACGCACCGGGGCATCGACGCCCGGCGCTTGTCTTCGCAACTCAGAAGAGCCGCAAAAAGGGCGCACGGTAAGCAAAGGGACACGCTCGCGATCGTGCTCCGCGCGATGGCCAAGCAAGCTTCCCTGAAAGCGCGATAGCGCCGACGTGACAGGCCTTCCTGGGAAACTTGGCCGGCTGCGTCATCGGTGCTGCTGATGTAGCGGCCACGCTTCAATCTTCTTTCACCAGCGGGCTCATCGTTCAAGACATCCCGCGTGCCACCACCGCCCAAGGTGCGTGAAGTAACGTCCATCGAAGAGGTCGAGGATTGCGGGATGGCAGACGCGCCTGGTTGCGCGTTCAATGCTCGGTGCTACCCAACTTCGTCGTTTGATTGGTAGGCCACCGGGGACTCGAACCCCGAACCAACGGATTAAGAGTCCGCTGCTCTACCAGTTGAGCTAGTGACCCCCTGGAGGAGCGCGGATTATACCCGAGCAGCTAGGCGGCGGCGCTGATCCGCGGGCTGCAACACTCGTGTATCGGGAGTGTGCGACCATAGACTCGCGGTACCTTAGTTCCTTCGCCATGGAGGCCAACATGGGACTTCTCGATCAGATCGCCGGTACTCTGAGCCAGCAGCTCGGTGGCTCTGCACAGGCCAATCAACTCACGCAGCTCGTCACCAATCTCATCAACAGCCATCCCGGCGGCCTGCAGGGGCTGGTGCAGCAGTTCACGCAGGCCGGATTCGCAGAGCACGTTCAATCCTGGGTCAGCACTGGAAAGAACTTGCCGATCAGCGCGGATCAGATCACGCAGGTGCTCGGCTCGGGAAAGGTGCAGGAGATCGCCAAGCAGCTGGGGATCGGTCAAGCCGATGCAGCGGGTGGACTGGCCAACCTGTTGCCGCACGTTGTCGATCACCTGACGCCAAATGGGGCGGTGCAGGACGATATGGTGCAGCAGGGGTTGAGC
>DATJZQ010000189.1:0-10441 GCA_035499005.1 Burkholderiales bacterium
TCCTGAACTGGTCCATCATCGACAGTGGAGCGTTCGACTACGCCGCCAACGCCTGGGGCTATACCTATGGCGTTGCCGCCGAGTGGTATCAAGGCCCGAACACCTTTCGCCTCGGACTTTTCGACTTGTCGAGCGAACCGAACAGCACGGTGCTAGACCCGCACGTGCTCCCGCAATTCCAGATCGTCGCGGAGTGGGAGCGGCGGTACGAAATTGCCGGCCAGCCCGGGGTCTCGCGCCTACTCGGGTTCGCCATGCGCGCGAACATGGGCGAGTATGCGCAAGCGACTGCGCTCGCCCAGGCGACAGGCGAGCCGGCCGATATCGCCGCAGTGCGAAGCTTTCATACCAAATTCGGTGCCGCGCTCAACCTGCAGCAACAGGTGGCAGACGGCGTCGGATTGTTCGCGCGTCTCTCGGCCGATCAGGGTCAGTACGAGGCCTTCGATTTCACCGATATCAGCCGATCGCTGGCCTTTGGCGTCTCGCTGGACGGCCAGCGCTGGAAACGGCCGGATGACCAGCTCGGCGTTGCGGGCGTGGTGAATCGCGTGTCGGGCGATGCGCAGAGTTTCTTCAATGCCGGAGGTCTCGGGATCCTGATCGGGGACGGCCAGCTGCCGCGGCCAGGCTCGGAGAGGATATTCGAGACTTTCTACCGCTTTTCCTTCACCCGCGGCGTGTCCCTTTCCTTCGACTACCAGTTCATCGCCAACCCTGCCTACAATCGCGACCGCGGGCCCGTATCCGTGTTCGGGCTTCGGTTTCGTGCGCAGATCTGATAGCGGTGGGGACGCTCACCCATAACCACTGGACGGGAGGTGCAACCGGATGTTCCCCTGGCGCTATGGCGCTGTCTGCCTGATCCTCGCTCTGCAAGCTGGCGTATCTCGCGCGGCGGACGAGGGCAAATCGTCGGAGCGCAGATCAGTCTATTCCGGTGCTCCGGTCGAGCTCACCAAAGCGCCCAACGGCGCGATCGTCAACAAAGCCATTTTCGACAACGCGGACCTCACCCGGCACTCCGGGGAAACTACTTACAAGCTCCTCGATGGAGTTCACATCATGGCGGACACGCCGTACGTGTCTGCGTTCATCGAGGGGACCGACGGCGTCATCGTGTGGGATACGGGATTCGGCAAGGCCGATGGCGTGTACTACAGAAACGAGATTCGCAAGGTCACGCAAAAACCGATCAAGGCTGTGATCTACAGCAGTTCGCACGCGGTGCTGGGAACATCAACCCTCATTGCCGGAGAAACCGGCGTGAAGATTATCGGGCGCGAATCGCTGCGGGCAGCGGTACCGGCGGGTGGCGCGGAAGACGCGTTCGCGGAAGCGGAACCGATCCGGTCCGCGCGGAACGCGGAGCGAATCGAGATGCTCCTCCCTCGCCAGGGCCAGGATGCCGCCTACGGTTTTGCGCCCGCGATCAGGGAAAACGGCTTCGTGCCCATCGATACACCGATCACCCAGGACGGACAGGAGATGACGATCGCCGGCATGCGCGTTCAGTTCTTCACGCGCGGAAGCGTCGGCGATGACGTGACGCTGCTCGTCTGGCTGCCGGACAAGAAGCTCGCGCTCGCCAGCGTGCTGCTGCCGATGATGCCGAGCTTCTACGCGCCGGACGGCACCGGATTCCGCGATCCGCGGCGCTGGGCGGAGGCGGCCGCCGCGATCCGCGACCTGGCGCCCGACTATCTGATCAACCAGTATGGCGTTCCGCTGACGGGCAAGGAAAAGATCCGCCGCGCGCTCAACGACTACATCGACTTCTGCAACCTCGTGATGGACCAGACGCTGAGGGGGATTCTTCACGGCAGAGGCCCCGAGGATTTGCGCGATTTCGTACAGCTCCCGCCGCACCTGCTGCAGAGCCCGTGGCTGTTCGAATCCTACGGCCTGCTGCAGTGGAACCCGCCGTACATCATGAATCGGGCGCTGGGCTGGTGGGACGGCGACGCCGCCTCCTTGGTGAGACCCGCACCGAAAGAGATCTCAGAGCGGCTCGTGCCGGCGCTAGGCGGCCGCGCGAAGGTGCTCGCTCTTGCGCGCAAGGCCGGTGATGAAAAGCAATACGCCTGGGCGCTCGAGCTCGTGAACTACGTTTATCGCATTGACCCGCAGGACGCCGCTGCGCGCAAGCTGAAGGCGGAGCTGCTTCGACGCAGCGCTCAAGCCTCTACCTCGATGCTGGCGCGCTCGATCATGCTCTCGCAGGCGCTGGCCCTGGAGGAAAAGATCCGGCTGCCCAGATTGATCGCGCCCGAGGCATCGGAAATCGCGGCCGACCCTGCGAAATTCGTTCGCATGTACCGCGTTCGCATCGATCCGATCAAAGCAAAGGATGCCGACAGCGTCGTGCAGTTCACCTTTACCGACGGCAGAAAGCAATCCGTCGCGATGCACATACGCCATGGCGTTGTCGAATACGTCGAGAATCCGGCCGGCTATTACCGGCCGGCCGACTTGATCATCGAGTTGAGCGGAGACGCCTGGGCGAAGCTCTACCGCAACGAGGCCACTTTGAGCGATCTGGTCAAGGCGCGCCGCGTCAAGGTGACGGGCGATGCAGGGAAGGCCGACGCCCAGCTTGCGTTCTTCGACAGCTTCGATGCCGAGAGGAACCAGCTGGTCCCATCAGCTCATTGAAGGCTGGTCCTACTCAGCCTCTTCGGCACCCACCTGGAAACGGGCTACCTCGTAGCCTGTGCCATGCTCCCGCAGTTGTTTCGGGAGCAGCTGATATCTGCGCCCGAATGCACGCATCACGACGGGGTCGTCGAGCGAGAACGTCTCGGGTGTCAGCATCAGCGTCAACTCCGGGATCTGGGCGCTGCCCTCGCGGCTGCTTAGCAGCAGCAGGGCATCCACCGACGGGCCGGACGTGCCAGACGATTTTTTGCTCAAGGTTACCTTTACCACGCCGCGCGACAAGGCTTCAATGCCGACGTAGATCTTGTCTGCCGAGCGCCTGATCAGACGGCGCACCAGACCGATGCCCCAGCTTGCGCCTTCCTCCTCCTTGATCCCAAGCATGGTGCCGATCTCCAGCCACTCGCTATTGGTTTCGGTGATCACCGCGCCGTAGCCGCCCTGGCTCTCGTTTTCCACGCTCCATGTCTCCACGTTCGAGTCGAAGTCCAGTTCCTGCGACTCGCCGGAGACCATGTTCAAAACCGACTCGAAATCATGCACGACGCTGATGCGCGTCAGGTGCGACGTGCGCTCGCTCGCGCGCGTGGGTGGTGTGGGATCCCAGTAGCGCATCAAATGATCCAGGACTTCGAGTATCGCCGCTGCTTTGTGCGTTCCGCCAGGGTTGAGCTCGGCGGGCACCATCCCACGCTCGCTGATCGCATCGATCAGACGATCCAGCATGCCGGAGGCCTTGTCGGGACCGAAATAACGGATCGCGGCGTTGGGCGGCACGCGATCGACCAGCCGCGCAGGGGTTCCCGCGCCCGTGAGGTCGACGAAGTAGTGAACGCCGCGTCGGGGCCTGCGCGTGATCGCAAAGAATTCGGCGTGGCGCTCGACCAGGGAGTCGACCAGATGCACCATCTCCGGCGCCAACGTATCGGTGGCCGAAACGCCGAGCATCAGGACCTGCAGATACTCGAGCTGTGCGCTGGTGAACTCCGCAGTGCCGGGATAGAGCTTCAGATGCTCGGTCGCGAGGCCGGCTTCCTCGGCGAATCCATACAGGCTGCCCGCCAATTTCCATAGAACGCTGTCCACGGGCCCCTGCCGCAGCAGGCTCCACTTCAGCTCGAGTCGCAACGCTCGGATCGCGCGCGCAACGATCGTAGTCAGATGCGGTTTCAGCGCCTCTGATCCGCCGATCCCTACTCCTCTTCGATGATGGTCGAGCAGATGCTGATAAGTGGCGCCCAGCTCGCGCGAGAATTGGAAGGACACGTGCCAAGTGCGCTGGGCCTGGTATCTCTGGTAGCGGCTGCCGAGCGCCACAAAATCCGACGTGAGCTGGCGCTGGGGCGTTTTCGCCGTTACGTCGAGCAGATCCACGACCTCGAAAGCGCGCTCCGGCACCAGCCCATAAGCATCGCGCAGGGCTTTCAGCCAGAAGCTGATCTCCTCCAGCGTGCGAGCTGCGTCGTCCCGCGGCAGCCGCTTGAGAAATTCCTCCGCGTGCTGGCGGTCGACCATGGGATGGTCGCTGCGTTTGGACTTGTTCCAGTACACGTCTGCGGGCAGGGTGCGCCGAGCGGTTGATGATAGTTTGCGAGTTTACTTCGATTTCCCGTCGGGCAATACCATGCATATGCGGGATCGGCGACGCTTCGCCCCGGCACGCGCGACGATTGTTATAGCTCTGTCGCACCCAGGGATACCCGGCAAATGGCGCGTCCCCGAAGAGCGCGGCATCCCGTCCTGCCGATGTTTGCCCTCGGCTTTGCTTCACATTTTCCGCGCATAATCTGCGCCCGACGCGATACCAGGCGCATCGATGGACGAACGCGATAAATGAGCTTCTCGATTGCGGCCGCGCTGTTTCTGTCTGCGTTCGCGGCGGTGACGGGCGTGGTCGTCTACCGCCGCGGTCGGGACCGCATGTACGCGATGCTCGCCGCGCGATCTTTGGACAGCGCTCGCGCAACGCGTTTCGGCCCGGGCTTGAGTCATGCGCACGCGCAGACCTTAGCGCCCGTCTTCGCATCCGAGCACCTGGTTCGCGTTCCCGAGTTCCTGGACCCGACCATGCTCGCCCGGCTGCGCGATGAAGCTTTGTCGAGTCTCGCCCGCACGGACCACAGCTTCATACCGCTGCACAAGAAGGGCGGTACGTTGTCGTATGAGCAGATTCTGCGCAGCGCACCGTGTCTCGCTGCGTTTTATCACAGCCCCTCCCTGCAAAGCTGGATCTCTATCGTCACCCGCACACCGGTCGTCCAGACTCCGGTGCGAGATCAGAGCTCGCTCTCGGTGCTCTGCTACAGGGACGCCGGAGATCACATCGGTTGGCACTACGACCACAATTTCTATCGCGGCAGGCACTTCACCGTATTGCTGGCGCTCGTGAACCGCGCAGCCGACACCGGCCTTTCCCAGTGCCGCCTCGAGCGCCAGCTCGAGGACGGGACGGTGCGTGAGATCGACACGAGCGAGAACACGCTGGTGCTGTTCGAGGGCAGCTGCGTGCGTCACCGCGCGACACCGACCGCCGCCGGCGATCTGCGGATCATGCTGAGCATGACCTACTCTGACGATCCCCGGATCAGCCCTGTGAAGGAGCTCGCCCGGCGACTGAAGGACACCGCTTACTACGGAATTCGCGCGCTGTGGGACTGAGGTGACCGGGGCGGCCCTGCTGGACAGCCGTGGCCGGCAGGCGTAGCTTGTCGTCGGCAAGAACGCCCGGGCGGGAGGCGCCCGCCTCGAGTATCCGAAGCCCTGGCCGACACGAGACGAGAAGAATGAACCAACGCGCCCCGGGGAGCGGAGAGGTTCAGTTGCGCATCCAGGGCGTGTCCAAGCGCTTCGGCGGTGTGCGCGCGGTAAACGGGATCAGCCTGGACGTTGCGAGAGGCGACATCGTCTCGGTTATCGGCCCGAACGGAGCCGGCAAGACGTCGCTGCTGAACATGATCAGCGGCTTCTACCATCCCGACGCCGGCAGCATTGCGCTCGAGGGCAACGACCTCACGCACCTTGCGCCCAGCCGTATCGCGGCGCTGGGCGTCGCACGCACCTTTCAAAACATCGCGCTGTTCAAGGGCATGACGGTGCTGGACAACCTCATGCTGGGCCGGCACGTGCACACGCATGCAGGCCTTCTCGCCTCGCTCGTCTACTGGGGCCCGGCCCAGGCCGAGGAGATCGAGCAGCGCAAGCGCGTCGAGGAGATCATCGAATTTCTCAAGATTCAGGACCTGCGGCGGCGGCTGACCGGCTCGCTGGCGTACGGCCTGCAGAAGCGCGTGGAGCTGGGCCGCGCGCTGGCGCTGGACCCGCGGGTGCTGCTGCTCGATGAGCCTATGGGGGGCATGAACCAGGAGGAGAAAGAGGACATGGCCCGCTTCATCCTCGACGTGAAGGAAGAGTGGGGTGCGACCGTCATTCTGATCGAGCATGACATGAGCGTCGTGATGGACATCTCCGACCGCGTGGCCGTGCTCGACATGGGCCAGAAGATCGCCGAAGGCACGCCCGACGAGGTTCAGCTCGACTCGCGGGTCATCCAGGCGTACCTGGGCGAGAGGAAGGTCGCGCCGGCGGGAGATGCACGTGTCTGAACCGGCGACGCTGCCGCGCCTGTTGCAGAGAAACGCGCGCGAGCTCGGTGCGCGCCCCGCCATGCGGCAGAAGGACCGCGGCATCTGGCAGTCGCAGACCTGGCAGGAGTTCCACGACCACGTGCGCGAGTTGGCGCTGGGACTGGCCGCGCTCGGCTTCCGGCGCGGAGAAAAGCTCTCGGTGATCGGGGACAACCGCGTACGCCTGTACTGCGCTCAAGTCGCGGCGACCTGCCTGGGCGGAACCTCCGTGCCGGTTTATCAGGACGTCATCGCGCGAGAGCTGGCTTTTGTCCTCAACCACGCCGAGACCGCGGTGATCGTGGCGGAGGACCAGGAGCAGGTGGACAAGGTGCTGGCGCTCAAGGACCAGCTTCCTGCGTTGCGCGTCGTGGTTTACGACGATCCGCGCGGGATCGGCCGTTACCGGTTCGATTGGCTCAGGTCGTATGAGGACGTGATCCGCCTCGGCCGAGAGTTCGGCCGCGAGCACCCTGGCTATTTCGAGGCGGAAGTGGAGAAAGGCGCTGCGGACGAAGTCGCGCTCATCTGCTATACCTCGGGCACGACCGGCAACCCCAAAGGCGCCATGCTGACTCACGCCAATGTGCTGAGCGCAGCGGGCCTGTTCGGCAAGGTGGAGGACGTGCGCCACGACGAGGAGTGGCTCGCCTATTTGCCGATGGCGTGGGCGGGCGACGCCGTCTACACGCTGGTTCTGGGCCTGCTCAAGGGCTTCACCGTCAATTGCCCGGAGAGCCCGCAGACGGTGCAGCGCGATCTGCGCGAGGTGGGGCCCACGGCCTTCCTGGCTCCGCCGCGAATCTGGGAAAGCATGCTGACGGGCATCCAGGTGCGCGCAGCCGACGCCACACCGCTCAAGCGCTGGGTGTTCGAACGCTGCCTGACGGCGGCGCGAGAGGCGGAGATTCTGCGCAGCGAACGCAAGCGTCTTCCCGCGCGCCTGCGGCTCGCGTGCGCGTTTGGCGAGACGCTGGTGTACCGGCCCGTGCGCGATCAACTCGGGCTGCGCCGCACACGCTGGTGCTACTCGGGCGGGGGACCGCTCGGAGCCGACACGTTTCGCTTTTTTCGCGCGCTAGGCGTCAACCTGAAGCAGATCTACGGCTCCACGGAGCTGTCGGGGCTGGCGTCGCTGCAACTGGACAGCGAGGCAGATCCGAACAGCTCAGGGCGGCCTTGCCCGGGCGTCGAGGTCAGGATCGGCGATCGCGGCGAGGTCCTGGTGCGCAGCCGCGGCGTGTTCAGGGGCTACTTCAAGAACGACGAGGCGACCAGCCAGGCGATCGACGCGGAAGGCTGGTTTCATACCGGAGATGCTGGCTTCCTGGATTCCCGTGGCCACCTGGTGATCGTGGAGCGCGCCAAGGATGTCGGTGCGCTCTCGAGCGGCACGCCGTTCGCCCCGCAGTTCATCGAGAACAAGCTCAAGTTCAGCCCGTATATCCGCGAAGCGGTCGCGTTCGGTCACGAGCGCCCGTTCGTCGCCGTCATGATCGCGGTGGATGCGGGCACCATCGGAACCTGGGCCGAGCGCCGCGGTGTCGCCTATACCAGCTACGCAGACCTGTCGCAGAGGCCGGAGGTGCGCGAGCTGATCCGGGACGAGGTGGCAAAGTGCAACGCCACTCTTCCCGATGACCTCAAGGTGCGCCGCTTCCTGCTGCTCGCGAAGGAGCTGGACGCGGACGACGCCGAGATG
Source organism: Burkholderiales bacterium (assembly GCA_035499005.1). Lineage (GTDB taxonomy): Bacteria > Pseudomonadota > Gammaproteobacteria > Burkholderiales > SHXO01 > SHXO01. Next base: position 7,984 of record DATJZQ010000189.1, read on the forward strand.
ACGCGCACGCGCAAGGTGCGCCGCTATTACGTAACGGAGAAATACGCCAGCGTCATCGAGGCGTTCTACTCGACCCAGGACGAGGCCGAGCTGGCCGCGAGCGTGACGTACGAGGACGGGCGGCAGGCTACGGTGCGGTCTCGGGTCAAGGTAGTGGACGTCGAGGAGGCGGCGCGTGTTTGACTGGCAGTTTCTCCTGCTGCTGATATCGAACGGGGTGCTGCTCGGGCTGATGTACTCGCTCATCGCGCTGGGCTTCGTGCTGGTGTACAAAGCCACGGATGCCATCAACTTCGCGCAGGGCGAGTTCGTGATGATCGCGGGCTTCGTGGTGGCGGTGGCGATGGGCGCTTACGGGGCGCCCTGGTGGCTCGCCGCGGCCGTGGGCCTCGTTGGCATGATCGCGTTCGGCTTCGGGTTGGAGCGCGTGGTGCTGCGCCCGCTGATCGGACGTCCGACGGTAGCCGTGATCATGGCCACCATCGGTCTGGCCGCGATCCTGCGCGGTTTCGGGCCCCTGGTGTGGGGTGCGGAGACCCGGCCTTTGCCGCTGCCCATCAGCGACGAACCGATTACGCTCGGGCCGCTCCTCATTCCCCCCATCCAGCTCCTCGGCGCGGCAGTGAGCCTGCTGTTCCTCGCGGGCTTCAGCTGGTTCTTCTTCAAGAGCCGGAAGGGGATCGCGATGCGGGCGGTGGCCGACGACCAGCAGGTGGCCATGGCGATGGGGATCAACGTGCAGCGCTACTTCGCGCTCGCCTGGGGCATGGCCGGCGTCGTCTCCGCGCTGGGCGGCATCGTATGGGGCAATCTGCTTGGCGTCGACGTTCATCTGTCCCTGGTGGGGCTCAAGGTGTTTCCAGTCGTGATCCTGGGCGGGCTCGATTCCATCCCTGGCGCTGTGATCGGCGGGCTGATCGTCGGCGTGGTGGAAAACGTCGCGGCCGGTTATCTCGATCCGCTGGTGGGAGGCGGCACGAAGGACTTCGCGCCGTACATGCTGATGATCGCCGCGCTCATGTTTCGCCCCTACGGCATCTTCGGCAAACGGATCATCGAGAGGGTGTGATGTGCATGCAGAAGAAAGGCGAGGGGGTCTGACGTGATCCACCGCGAATGCGGCGTGCTCAAGACCACCTACCGGGCCGACATGGCCCTGTACCCGCTGCCCGTCGCGCGCAAGACTGTGGCGGCAATCGCGATTCTGTTCGCGCTCATCGTGCCGCTGGTGCTGGACCAGTACTACCTCTCGATCCTCAACCTGATCTTCATCGCCATCGTCGGAGCCATCGGGCTCAACATCCTCGTCGGCTATACCGGCCAGATCTCGGTCGGCCACGGGGCGTTCATGTCGGTGGGGGCCTATACGGCGGCGAATTTCGCTGTGCGGCTGGGGTTTCCCTTCTGGCTGTCGCTCCCGTTAGGCGGCCTGATGGCGGCGCTGGTGGGCGCCATCGTCGGCATCCCGTCGCTGCGCATCAAGGGTCTGTACCTCGCCATCGCCACGCTCGCCGCGCAGTTCATCATCGAATGGGTGATCAATCATTTCACCTGGATCAGTGGTGGGGTGCAGGCCTCGATCGAAGTGCCGCGCCCCGCGCTGTTCGGGCATGCCATCGCCAGCCAGCGCGAAATGTATTTCTTCCTGCTCGTGTTCGTCGTCGTCGCCATCGTGGCTGCGCTCAATCTGATGCGCAGCCGCATCGGCCGCGCCTTCATCGCGATACGCGACCAGGACATCGCGGCGCAGATCATCGGCATCGACATCTTCCGCTACAAGCTGCTGGCGTTCGCCATCTCGTCGTTCTACGCCGGCGTGACCGGCGTGCTCTACACCTACTATCTCGGCATCGCCAACTACGAGCAGTTCCAGATCGGCGTGTCGATCGACTACCTGGCGATGATCATCATCGGCGGCTTGGGCTCGATCCTCGGCTCCATCCTGGGAGCGATCTTCGTCACGCTGCTCCCCATCGCCATCCGCTGGTTCATGGAATCGTTCGGCGACCTGCTGTTCTCTGAGGCGGCCGTGCACAATCTCATCCCGAACCTGCGTCTGATCCTGTTCGGCCTGCTGATCATCTTTTTTTTGGTGGTGGAGCCGGAGGGCCTGAACCGCCTCTGGCGCAACATCCGCAACTACTTTCGGGTCTGGCCGTTTGCCTATTGAAGTGCGCGAGAAGAGGAGACAGTCATGAAGAAGGCTCTGGCAATCACGGCGCGTCTCGCCGTCTGTGCCGGCGTAATGCTCGGCGTATCGCTGCCCGCCTCGGCGGACAAGGAAGTCGTGATCGGGTTTCTGTGCGACCGCACGGGGGCGACGCAGACGGTCGGCGTGAATCTGTGCCCCGGGTATCACGACTACATTGCTCTGGTGAACAGCAAGGGCGGTGTCGAGGGCTACAAGATCCGCGCGATGGAGATCGATCACGAGTACAAGGTGCCGCAGGCCATGGAG
>DATJZQ010000190.1:0-7910 GCA_035499005.1 Burkholderiales bacterium
CGGTCTGGACTGGTGGAAGAGGGACGGGCATCCAACGGAGGGGGCTGCATCAGGCAGCAAAGCCGAGGCTTGTGGCTGCGAGTGAGCACGCTGACGCCGCCCTATACGTATGACGAGCACCAGCGTGAACCCTCGAAGCCCATTGTGGCCTGCGCAGTTGCACCACTTGCGTATCGACACCGATCGCCCGGAGCCCCTGATCGCGTTCTATCAGTCCGCACTGGGGATGAGCCCGACGGCGCTGGAGGATGGGAGCGTATTGCTGCGTGGACCAAGCCGGGCGCTGGTCATCGGCGAAGGCCCGCGGCGCGGGCAGCCGTACACGGCGTTCAAGGTGCAAACACAGCGGCAGCTCGACGCGCTCAGAGAGCACGTAGTGCGGCGAGGAATGGAGGCGCTCGCCAGTCCCACTCCCGTCTTCGCCGGCGGCGCGTTCGCTGTGCGCGATCCCGACGGGCGCCTGGTGGTATTTGGGCTCCCGCGCTCGGACCTCGCCGACGCCCTGCCCCCAACTGACTTGCCCGCCTGCAAGCTCCCAGGCCGCTTGCAGCATGTGGTGGTGGCTTCCAGAGATCTGGCTCCGATGCTTCGCTTCTACGAGGAGGACCTGGGCTTTGTCGTATCCGACTACGTCGTCGAAGACGGCGGCGAGCCCACCGCCGGCTTCTTCCGCTCGGACCCGGAGCATCACAGCTTTGGCGTGTTCCGTTCTCCCGAGACGCGGCCCGACCACCACGCCTACGAGACCACCTGCTGGAATGACATTCGAGACTGGGCGGATCATATGGCTTCGCTGCGGATCAAGCTGTGGTGGGGCCCGGGTCGACACGGTCCGGGCAACAACCTGTTCTTCATGATCGAGGACCCGCAGGGCTACCTGATCGAGCTTTCCGCCGAGCTCGAGATCATGCCGGACGAGGTGACGAAGCGGCTGTGGCAGCACGAGGAACGCACGCTCAACCTGTGGGGCCCGGCATTCATGCGAAGCTGAGCTTGAACGTATGAGCCACCCTGTGCGGTGTCGATGCGGGACTTTGACCGGCCTGATCAGCGAGCCCCAGAGGGCAAGCCGAGGTGTGTGTTACTGCAAGGACTGTCAGGCTTTTGCGCGTTACCTTGGCAAGGCAAACACCGTCCTGGACGCGATCGGAGGCACAGATATCGTCGCGACCGTGCCGAAGTACGTGAGCTTCAACAGCGGCATCGCATCACTTGCATGTCTGTCCCTCACCGATCGGGGCCTCCTCCGCTGGTACGCGAGCTGCTGCAACACACCGATCGGGAACACGATGCGGGACTTTCGTGTGCCGTACGTCGGCCTCGTGCATGCTTGCCTGGGCACACCCGCCGATATCGAGGCATCGTTCGGCCCGGTCCGCGTGCGCGTCAACACCCGGAGCGCAAACGGGCGGCCGAAGTCGATGCCACTGAGCACAGCGAGAGCGCTGTTCCGGTTCGCTCCGACTGTGCTCTTTGCACGCCTGGACGGCAGCTACAAGACAACGCCTTTCTTCACTGCGGACGGCACCCCGATCGCGACGCGCAAGGTGCTGACGACCGCGGAACTGAAGGCGGCCAGGCACGCAGCCTGACTGAAATGCACTCAGCTATTCCGCGGCGTTAGGGAAGACCGTGCGCATCATTGAGATCACTCGTGAGCGTTTCCAAGACTGGCGACGCATGCGTCGAGACCTCTACGGAGGCCTGGATCGAGGGTTTCACGAGGCGGAGATGGAGCTCATCTTTTCCTCCTCTCAAGCGAGATGCTTCATCGGCCTCGCCGAGTCGGAAGCCGCGGTTGCGATGTTGGAGGTATCTCTTCGCAATTTCGTCGACGGCTGTCTCGGCGGACCGGTCGGCTATCTCGAAGGGATATACGTGGTGCCGGAGCAGCGGAAGCGCGGCTACGGTCGAGAGCTTGCCCAGTTCGCAGTGACCTGGTTTCGGTCCAGGGGATGTCGCGACATGGCGGCCGATGCAGAGCTCACCAACCTCGAAGCCCAGGCCTTCCTTAGAAAAGTCGGCTTCGACGAGACCTATCGGATCGTCGAGTACAAGCGATCGCTCGAAGCTCCTAACTCCACGCCCGTCCTATCCAATCCTCTGCTGCTGCATGTTGTCGATGAGCTCGATATTGCCACCCCCACGCTGGATGCGCTGAAGGCGATCAACATCTACTACATCGGCGACCTGATTCAGCGAACCGAGGCCGAGCTGCTGAAAGCGCCAGGGATCTCGAGGCGGATCGTCCAGGAGATCCGCAAGGCATTGCGGGCGCACGGGCTGGATCTCGGGTGGCGCTAGCGGACGCTGCTCAGAGCTCCTTTGCCCACCTTGCCAGACGCGCGTCAAAGCTGTGAAATAGCCTCGCAGCGCAGGGAGGGAGATGCGCTCGGGCTCAGCGCACGGTTCTGCCCTTAGGCAGAGTCCAACAAACCGGTAACAGGAGCTGGTCATGGCATACCGCGGCGCATTGAACGCTCTTCTGGGAGGCAGCCTGGTGAAGACCAGGAGGCGCTCAGGCAACTGGGTGAGATCGTGAAGGCCCTCACAAGCAAGACAAATTGATGGCGTCGGACTCAGTGCGCCGGTTCGGTACGATGCAGCTTCCGGCAGCGAGAACTTCGGTCGCACCGGATGGATCGGACGTTCGCATCCTGCTCGGGTTGAAGGGCGGCGGAATGGCGCATTTCGAGCTGGCTGCGGGCGAAACCTCGACCGCGGTCACTCATCGCAGCGTCGAGGAGATCTGGATGTTCGTCTCGGGTCGCGGAGAGATGTGGCGCAAGCAAGGGGCGCAACAAGAGATCGTGACTGTAGAGCCGGGCGTTTGCATCACGATTCCACTCGGCACGCACTTCCAGTTCCGCTCGTTGGGACCGCAGGCGCTCGAGGCCGTCGCGGTTACCATGCCGCCCTGGCCGGGGGAAAAGGAGGCGAAAGTCGTGCGCGGCAAATGGGAACCCAGCGTCCGGTCGGCGCCGGCCCGGGCTTCCGGCGGCGCAAAACGCACCGAGGCGCCCAATGGCTGACAAGCACAAGAGTCAACCCAAGCCCGTCGGCGAGCAGCAGCCTCGCGTTCTCCCGGAAGGCTATCGGCAGGGAATTATTACCGCCATCACGGTCCTGCTCGGCTTCTCGCTCGCGTTTTTCAAGTTCTGGGGGTTTGAGGCGCCGGGAGAATGGACCGCGCGGTCGATCATCGCCGCGGCAACGCTGGTGGTCGCCGTCATGCTGCAGATCGTCGCCCTGGTTCGCTCGCTCCGTCTCGAGGACAACACGCCCGGAGAGTATCGAAAGACGGTGGTGTGGTTCTGCGCATCTGCTGTAGTGTTGCTGGTTGGTTTGTCGATTGCCGTGGTCGCCTTCTCGGTTGTCCACGAAGCGAAGTGAGTGCGCCTTTTTCTCCCCTCCTGCCGGACGAGGGGTGCCCACGTAGTGGGCGGGGTCGCGGGAGCGCAAACCACCCCGTCGCTTCGCGCCACCCCTCCTTGAAAAGGAGGGGAAAAAACATCTGTCATTGAGCTGCGAGCGTGAACAGCACGAGTCCGGAAAGCGGGGTGGTGGAGCGCAACGCGTTCTACGCTGAGCTCAAAGCCCTGAAGGATTACTTCGCGACAACACCACCCGAGCTGGAAGTGACGGTGCGCGACTCCGCCCTCGGCGTCGAGGGCTACGTGGTGGTCTGGAACACCGCGATCAGCGCCGGCGGACCGCTCGAAGGATGCGGCAAGGGCGGCACGCGGATCACACCACAGGTCACGCTCGACGAAGTCAGGATGCTCGCGCGGACCATGGCGCTCAAGAACGCCGCCGCCGGACTCCCGTTGGGCGGCGCAAAATCCGGCTTGAGGCTCGACCCGGCCGCTGCGGGCTTCGAGAAGCAGTACCGCCGCTTCGTGCGCCTCTGCGCGCCGTTGCTGCACGAGAACGGCGGCCCGTTCGGCGGCTTCGGATTCGACATCGGCGCGCGCCCGGAGCACGCGCTGTGGGCATGCGACGAGCTCAAGTCGACTCGGAGCTTCACGGGCAAGCCGCTGCAGTTGGGCGGCACCGACTACGACCGCGAAGGGATCGCGGGCCTCGGCGTTGCGGTGGCGGGTCGTACTCTGATGGACGTACATGGCGAGAGCGCGGCCGGCGCATCTTTCGCCGTCCAAGGCGTGGGCGCGATGGGCGCCGCTGTGCTGCGCTATTTCAGCGAGACGGGCGCCCGTCTGTCGGCGCTTGGCGATCCGAGATACGGCGGGACGTGGATGTTCCAGGCACCGCCGTCCGCAGAGCTGCGCTCAGCGCTGGGCGCGCAGGAGATCGAGAAAGCCGGCGCGCTGCTGGCCAAGCAGGCGAAGAAGGTTTCCGACGATCCCGCCGATGTCCTGTATTGCCCGGTCGACATCCTGTTTCCGTGCGCCGTGCAGAATGCGATCACCGCGGACAACGGCGAGCGCGTCCGCGCGAGGTATATCTGTGAAGGCGCGAACGCCCCTGTGACCGAGGAAGCGCGGGCGCATTTCCATCGAAACGGCACTCCGGTCGTGCCCGATTTCATCGCCAACCCGGGAGGCGTCATCGCTGCTTTCGTGGAGCTCACCTCGGACAGCGCGAACAAAGTCGAGCAGGCCAAGGCCCTCGCGCGCGTGAAGATTGCCGCCAACGTGCGCCGGCTGTTCGAACTCGCACAGCGCTATGGAGCTGACCCGCAGGACGCGGGCATGCACATGGCGCTGAGCAGGATCAGAGGCGGCGTGGGCGTTTGACTGCGAACCACCCCGTCGCTTCGCGCCACCCCTCCTTGACCAAGGAGGGGAGAAAACATCTTTTTCCCCTCCTGCCCGAGGAGGGGTGCCTGCGCAGCAGGCGGGGTGGTGAGCCTTACACGCGCAGCGCGTCCAGCGCCTTCCAGTCGAAGGCAAGCCCGTGTCCCGGGCGGTCGGGCGCGACCGCGAACCCGTCGCGGATCTCGAGCGTGTCAGCGAGAAAGCGGTCGAGGCCGAAACCGTGCGCCTCGAGGTAAGAGCGATTGGGCACCGCCGCCAGACAATGGACGGTGATGTCGTGCGCGCCGTGCGAAGTGACTGGGAGGTTGAACGCCTCCGACAGATGCGCAACTTTCATCCACACGGTGACGCCGCCGCAATTCGTGACGTCCGGCTCGGGAAACGTCACGGCCCGCGCCCGGATATAAGCCGCGAATTCGTGCAGCGAGTGCAGGTTCTCGCCGGCCGCGACCGGCAGCCCGCCTTCGCGCACGATGCGCTCGTGGCCTTCGACGTCGTCGGGGATGGTCGGCTCCTCGAGCCAATAGACGTCGAGCTCGCGCAGCCCGCGCGCCGCGCGCACCGCCTCGTCGACGCTCCAGCGCATGTTGGCGTCCACCATGAGAGGAAAATCGGCGCCCAGCATGTCGCGCATGGCCCGCACCCGCGCCAGATCCTCGCTCAGCTTGGCGCGCCCCACCTTCATCTTGATCGCGCGAAAGCCCCGCTCGAGGTTCTGCCGCGTCTGTTCCAGCAGCTGCTCGAGGGGAAACTGCAGGTCGATGCCGCCTGCGTAGCACGGCACCAGCGGGTCGTTGCCACCGAGCAGCCGCCACAAGGGTTCGCCGCGCCGGCGCGCCTTGAGATCCCACAACGCGATGTCTACCGCCGAGATGGCGAAGCTTGCACTACCGCCGCGCCCGCCGTAGTGCAGGCGCCACCACATGCGCTGCCACAGCGCCTCGATGAGATCAGCCGGCTCACCGAGCAAAGCTGGCGCGAGGTCGCGCTGGATCTGCGAGTGCACGGCCGCGCCGTTCGCGCCTACCGTGTACGTGTATCCCATCCCTTCCCCGCCATCGGTGTCGAACACACGCGCCGTGATGAGCTCGAAATGGGTCATCGCGCCGTGTGTGCTGTCGGACAGAGTGACGGGTAACGGAATGCGGTAGAGCGCGCTGTCAATACGCGCAATCTTGCTGCTCATCAGTCTGGTCTCCTGATTGGGTGGCGTCTCGAGACAGGCACGCCCGTGCTCGAGGTGAAGACCGCCGTAGAATACCCAAATGCGCCTCGAACTGAGCGGCCAGGCCGTATACGCCTATACCGGAACCAAGCCCATCGTGCCGGGCCAGCCCAGCGTGATGTTCATTCACGGCGCAGCCAACGACCACAGCGTGTGGGCTCTGCAAAGCCGCTACTTCGCCTATCACGGTTTCAACGTGCTGGCGGTGGATCTGCCGGGCCACGGCAGGTCGACCGGGCCGGCTTCATCCAGCGTCGAGGAGATGGCGGCGTGGGTGCTGCGCGTGCTCGACGCCGCAGGCATCGAAAAAGCGGCGCTGATCGGGCACAGTATGGGTTCGCTGATCGCGCTGGAGGCTGCGGTTAGCGGGCCGGCCCGAGTGCAGAAGCTGGTTCTCGTCGCTACCGCGTTTCCGATGAAGGTTTCCGATGCTCTGCTGGAAAACGCGAGGGCGCGCGACCACGCCGCCCTCGAGATGATTAACGTCTGGAGTCACAGTGCGGCCGGACAAACGGGTGGGAACCGTGTCCCCGGCCAGTGGATCATGGGCGGGAGCATGCGCTTGCTGGAACGCACGACCGAACCGCTCTACAGCGACTTCAACGCGTGCAATCAATATACAGGTGGGGCCGCCAGCGCTGCCAAGGTTACTTGCCCGGCACTGATCATCTCGGGGAGCCGCGACGTCATGGCACCGCCGCGCAATGCGAAGTCGATCGCGGACAAGCTGGCCCATGCGCGACAGGTCACGATTGCGGGCGCCGGCCACGACCTGATGGTCGAGCGGCCGGACGCCGTGCTGGATGCGTTGATCGCGTTCCTCAAGGAATGAAGTTCGTCACCTTCTCCGCCTGCTCGAGCAGCTTCTCGGCGCTGCTCACCTCGAACTTCCCGCCTTCTTCGACGTTGAGCGCCTTGACGACACCATTGTCGACCAGCATCGAATAGCGCGTCGAGCGCACCCCAAGCCCGCGGGCGACCAGATCCAGCTCGAGCCCCAGCGCTTTGGTGTACAGGCCGCTGCCGTCAGCCATCATCCGCACCTTGCCTTTGGCCCCCTGCTCCCGGCCCCACGCGCCCATGACGAACGCGTCGTTCACCGAGATGCACCAGATCTCGTCGATCTTGCGCGACTTGAAGTCCTGCGCCTTGGCGATGAACCCGGGTAGATGCTTGGCTGAACAGGTGGGGGTGAACGCGCCGGGCAGGCCGAAGATCGCGATGCGCTTGCCGGGCGCCAGCTCCTCGACTTTGAAACTGTTAGGCCCGATGCTGCAGCCGGGGGTCTCTTCCTCGATGAATTCCCAGAGCGTGCCGGCGGGCAGCCGGTCGCCTACTTTTACGGTCATGGCGGTCTCCTGTTTTGGGTTCTGCCGTCCGATTGTAGCGCCGGCTTATAATTTTCGCGTAGCAACCGCTTTTTGAGCCATGAGCAAAGCGACTCCCAGCGAGCAGGCGCAGGACGACGACGAAGACCTGGAAGGGGCGGTGCCGATCCCGGCCGGCGCAAAGAACTATCTCACTCCGCAGGGTTATGCGCGGCTGAAGGAGGAAGCGCTGCGCCTGCTGAACCAGGAGCGCCCCGAGTTGGTAAGAGTCATCGCCTGGGCCGCGTCCAACGGCGATCGCTCCGAAAACGCCGACTACATCTACGGCAAGCGGCGGCTGCGAGAGATCGACCGCCGCATCCGCTTTCTCACCAAGCGCCTCGACATCGCCGAGGTCATCGACCCGGCGGCGCGGGAGCCGACCGATCAGGTATTCTTCGGCGCCACCGTCACGGTGTCGGACGAGAACGGCGGCGAGAGCACGTACAGCATCGTCGGCATCGACGAGGCCGACGTGGCGCGCGGGCGCATCAGCTGGGTTTCCCCGTTGGCCCGAGCGCTGCTCAAGCGGCGCGAAGG
>DATJZQ010000191.1:0-2210 GCA_035499005.1 Burkholderiales bacterium
AAGCTCGACGGCATCGCCAAGGCGACGCTCGCGGACGCCGCTCATTACGCCGACCACGCGGCCGAGAACCTGGCTGCCCTGATCGAGTCCCTCGCCGGTGGCTACAGCCATATCCTCGCCCCGGCAACGAGCTTCGGCAAGAACCTGATGCCGCGTGTTGCGGCCGCGCTCGACGTCGCGCAGATCTCGGAGATCGTCGCGGTCGAATCGCCTGACACCTTCGTCCGCCCCATCTATGCCGGCAACGCGCTGGCCACCGTGCAGTCCAACGACGCCGTCAAGGTGATCACGGTACGCACCACGAGTTTCGATCCCGTCGGCGATGGCAGCGCCGCGCCGGTCGAGTCGGTGGCGCCGGGTCCCGATCTTCAGCTGTCGCGATTGGTCGGGCGCGAGTCGACCAAGTCCGATCGGCCTGAGCTCGCCGACGCGCGGATCGTCGTATCGGGCGGGCGCGGCCTGGGTAGCGGCGAGAACTATCGCAGCGTGCTCGAGCCGCTGGCGGCCAGGCTCAACGCGGCACTGGGCGCATCGCGCGCGGCGGTGGATGCGGGGTTCGCGCCCAATGACTACCAGGTCGGGCAGACCGGCAAGGTGGTCGCTCCTGGCCTCTACCTGGCGATCGGCATATCGGGTGCGATCCAGCACCTGGCGGGCATGAAGGATTCGAAAGTGATTGTGGCGATCAACAAGGATCCCGAAGCGCCGATCTTCCAGGTTGCCGATTACGGCCTGGTCGGGGACCTGTTCGAGATCGTGCCCGCGCTGACGAGCGCGCTCGGCTGAGCGCGCACGACCGCGCGACCCGACGGCGGCATCGAGGTGCGCGCAGCTGCACGGCACGGTGGGCGACGGCGCAGCGTCCATGCGGCGACACGTTGCACACCCAACTTCCGATAGGCGACACCTTTCACACGCCGGTACAGAGTGGCCGCCATCCAGGTGATCCGAAACAAGGAGACGAGCAAATGACCCCCGATCAGATCCTCGCGCAGTTCGGGCCGCGCGAAACGATGACCTACGACGTCGTCGTGGTCGGCGCCGGCCCCGCCGGCCTCGCCACTGCGATTCGCCTGAAGCAGCTCGCCGCACAGCACGCGCGCGAAGTGTCGGTCGTGGTGCTCGAAAAAGGCTCCGAGCCGGGTGCGCACATTCTGAGCGGCGCCATCATGGATCCGCGCGCACTCGGCGAGTTGTTCCCCAACTGGAAGGAACTGGGGGCCCCGCTGACGCAGCCTGTCACCGCCGACGAGTTCCTGTTCCTCACCCGCAAAGGTGCACACCGCAGTCCGATCCTGCCCGAGTGCTTCCACAACGACGGTTGCTATGTCGTGAGCCTCGGCAACGTGACCCGTTGGCTGGCGCAGCAAGCGGAGGCGCTGGGAGTCGAGATCTTTCCCGGCTTTGCCGCCGCAGAAGTGCTCTACAACGGGGATGGATCGGTCAAGGGAGTTGCCACCGGCAACGTCGGCCTCGACAAGAACCGCGAGCCGACCAGGGAGTTCCAGCTTGGCATGGAGTTGCACGGCCGGTACACGATCTTCGCCGAAGGTTCGCGCGGCCAGCTCGGCAAGGAGCTGATCGCCCGGTTCAAGCTCGACGCGGGCAAAGACCCTCAGAGCTACGGCCTCGGCATCAAGGAACTGTGGGAGATCGATCCCACCCGCCACCGCCCGGGGCTGGTCCTGCATACCGCGGGCTGGCCGCTCGACAACAAGACCTATGGCGGCGCATTCCTCTATCACTCGAGCGACAACAAGGTGACGCTGGGCTTCATCACGGGGCTGGACTACAGCAACCCGTGGCTCAGTCCGTTCGAGGAGATGCAACGCTGGAAGACCCACCCGAGCATCCGCGCTCACCTGGAAGGCGGCAAACGCATCGGCTATGGCGCGCGCGCCATCACCGCAGGCGGCCTGCTCAGCCTGCCGAAGACCGTCTTTCCCGGCGGCGCGCTGGTCGGCTGCGAAGCAGGCTACCTGAATGCGAGCCGTATCAAGGGCAGCCACGCTGCCATCAAGACCGGCATGCTCGCTGCCGAAGCGGCCTTTGCCGCGGTGAGCGCGGGGCGCGAGTTTGACGAGCTGGTCGCTTATCCGCAGGCGTTCCGCCAGAGCTGGCTGTATGCCGAACTCGACAAGGCACGCAACTTCAAGCAGTGGTTCAAAAAGGGCCTCTACGTCGCAACGGTGATGAACGGCATCGAGCAG
>DATJZQ010000192.1:0-28392 GCA_035499005.1 Burkholderiales bacterium
TGCGGTAGAAAGCGAGGCGCTCCCTGATGATGCTCATTTCGTCGTACGGCTCCTCGTAGGTCCAAGCCGCGTTCTGCGGTCCACTAATGAACGAGTAGTACGAAGCTGTGCCCTTGAACGGGCAGTAGGTCTGATGTGACGAGCGGACGAGGCGATCCATCTTCACGTCCTCGCGCGGAATGTAGTACACGGCGGCATAGCCGTCCTCGTCGAGCTGGATGGCGTCCTGCGTGTCGGCGATCACCTCGCCGTTGAATGTCACCTGCACTCGGACGCCGGCCGGCTTCGTCGTCAGCCGATGCTCGGGGTGCTTCGCATAACCGGGGCCGCTGTTCACCATCAGGATTTGGCCCTCCACAATCCCATCATGCGTCCCTCCGGATCGGTGAACAGGCACAGCGACCCCATTCCGGGCACCTCCTGCTCCTCGACGTGGATCTTGCCACCGGCCTCGACGATCCGTCTGCGATAGGCCGCCAGATCATCGACCAGGATATACAGCGTCATGTTGCCGGGCCAGGGGCCTTCGCGGTCCGGCTTCAGGATGCCGCCGTTGATGCCGCCCTGGCCGCCGGTTTCCACGATTCGGTAGTTCAGTTCGGGCTTATGCTGGACCTTCCAGCCGAAAATCTTCTCGTAGAACGACGACACCTTCGCTGGATCTTTCGACATCAATTCCCAATGAACGACTGGATTGCCCATGATGATCTCCGTCGAATAAATGTTTATGCGGTACTAGCCTCCGCTCAGCGCTTGCACGATGACGATCTCGTCGCCCGCACCGAGCGCCTGCGACAGGTCGCCCACCTGCCTACCGTTGACGAAGATGCGGATGTGGGGCCGTATCCTGTCCTGCTCGTCGATCATGCGGAAGCGAATCCCCTCGTAGCGGCGGTCCAGATCGGCGAGGACGGCAGCCAGCGTGGCGCCGTTCGCCTCGGCCTCGCTCGTTTCGGTGTACGAGCGCAGGGCGCCGGGGATGAGTACCTTCATCGCCGCGCGCCTAGGCGACCTCCGCCGTTTCGACTGCATAGATCTCCGGCAGGTGGCGCGCGACGCAAGACCACCGCTGCCCTTCGTCGCGGCTCGCCCACACTTCTCCGCTCGTCGTGCCGAAGTACAGGCCGACCGGATCCGAAACGTCCGCGGTCATCGCCTGCCGCTTCACGGTCCACCAGGCCTGCTCACTCGGGAGCCCGGCGTCGAGACGGGCCCAGCTTCTGCCGCCGTCGCGCGTCGCGTAGACAGCAGGGTTGCCTTCCGGACTCGTGCGCGGCCACACCGTGGTGCCGTCCATCGGAAACACCCATACCGTGTCGGCGTCGCGGGGATGGACCACCATGGGAAAGCCAATGTCGCCGACTCGTTTCGGCATCGCTTTGCCGATGCGCCTCCACTCGTCCGATGGCCGGTCCAGCCGGTAGATGCCGCAATGATTCTGCTGGTACAGGCGATCCGGGTTGCTGGGGCAAAGTCGGATGCAGTGCGGGTCGTGGAAGGTGGCGTTCGCGCGATCCAAGCCCTCGACCACCTCCAGCCCCTTCAGCAGCGGCATCCAGCTGCGCCCCGCGTCTACCGACTCGTGCACCCCGCCGCCAGACATGCCGAAGTAGACATGAGCGGGGTCGCGCGGATCGACGATGATCGAGTGCAGCTTCGGCCCGTCGGGCGTGCCGTCCTGCACAGTGCCCATCCATTTCCGGTATTGCGCGTCGTCGTTGATCCAGGAGAACGAATCCCACGTGACGCCGCCATCCTCGGAGCGGAACAGTCCTTGTGGAGAAGTTCCCGCATACCACACGCCGCGTTGACTGGCATGGCCCGGTGCGAGCCAGAACGTGTGGTCGACCGCGCGGCCAGCCTCACCTTCAGCCGCCTTCCGAAATGCGGGCGGGCGCGCCGCTTCTTTCCACGTGCGCCCAAAATCAGTGGAGCGAAAGACGGTTGGGCCGAGGTGACCGGTCTTGGCTGCCGCCAGCAGCGTTTGCCCGTCGCGCGGGTCCAGCATCAGGTGATTCACGATGTGACCGAGAAAGTGCGGTCCATCGCAGCGCCATGTCTTTCTCGCAGGGTCGCCGTGATACAGCCACGCGCCCTTGCGTGTGGCGATCATGACCAGCACGCGGCGCGACGGCCGCGAGCGCGGTGCGCGGGCTGTTGAAATCTTCTTCCGCGCGGTTGATTTCTTGGTGTTGCGCGCCATTTCTCTGCTCCCTCTTATCATCGTGCGTCTCAGGCGTCATTCTGGGGTCCACGAGCGGCAACCCAGAATCCAGGCTGGATTCCGGATCGCCTTTCGGGCGTCCGGAATGACGTAGTTAGCGCCGGGTCATGTCCCGAATCGGGCGGATCGGCCGGACTTCGACGCTGCCCACGAGCGCAGGCGGGATCCCGGCGGCGAGCTGAATGGCCTCGTTCAGATCCTTTGCTTCGACCAGGTAAAACCCGGCCAGCTGCTCCTTCGTTTCGGCGAAGGGGCCGTCGGTGATCGAGACCTTGCCATTGCGGATGCGCACGGTGGTCGCAGTCTGAACCGGCTGGAGCGCTTCCGAAGCGATGCAGTGCCCACTTCTGCGTATTCCTGCGTCGTACTCCAGGCAGTCGCTGTCGGGCACTTCGTCCAGCCGCTTCTCGTCGAGATAAACCAGGCACAGATACTTCATCCCTTCTCCCCTGTCGCCGCCCTCACCTCGTTCTTGCCGCCAATCCCCATTTCGCGAAAGCGCTCGACAGCTTCGCTCGGACCGAAATCCTCCAGCTCGAACAGCTGTCGCACCTCGATCTCACAATCCTTGCCGCCGATGGCGGGATTGGGGAAGCGCTTCGACCACTCGAGCGCCTCTTCTTTCGACTTCGTCTGGATCAAGGTGTAGCCGGCGATGAGCTCCTTGGTCTCTGCGAAGGGTCCGTCGACAACGGTGCGCTTTCCCGCGGTGTACTTGATCCGCCAGCCCTTCGAGCTCGGCTGCAAGCCCGTCCCATCGAGCAGCACGCCGGCCTTCGCCAACTGCTCGTGGTATTTCGCCATCTCGGCAATGAGACTTTCCTCGGGCATCACGCCCGCTTCGGACTCCTTGGTCGCTTTTACAATGATCATGAAACGCATCTTCGGTCTCCTCGGAGTTGAGTTCAATGCCCTGGCACGATGACCATCCAGCCTACGCCGAAGCGGTCGGTCACCATGCCGAAGCGCGGCGAGAAGAAGGTCTTGCCGAGCGGCATGCTCACCTGACCGCCGTCGGCCAGTGCGTTGAACAGGCGATCGGCGGTGGCAGCGTCGGGCGCAGCGATCGACAACGAAAAGCCCCCGAAAGCAGCCTTGCCGGAACAACCGCCGTCGGACGCCATCACGGTCGTGTCACCGACGCGGAAGCTCGCGTGCATCACCTTGTTGTCGGAGCCTGCCGGCACCATGCCGGGTGGCGGCGGCTCCGGGCTATCTTTGTAGCGCATGAGCATTGTGACTTCGGCGCCGAGGGCACGGCGATAGAATTCGACCGCTTCCGCGCAGCGGCCTTCGAAGAACAGATACGGTTCGACTTTCATTGGAACTCCTTGCTGTTGGTTGGTGATGAACGTTTGCCGCTATTAGTCGTTTGGGCGAGGCAGAAATCGACATTGCGACGACCGTTGACTTCAATCCGTCAGCTGCGCCAACCTTCCCTCCAGAAAGCGCCGCTCCGGCTCCTGCTCGGTGAGGGTAAGCGCCCGCTCGTAGGCGGCTCGGGCGTCTGCGCTCCGGCCCAGGCGCCGGCACATGTCTGCTCGCGCCGCGTGGGCGAGACGATAGTCCGACAGGTCGCCGCGCGCGAGAATCGCATCGATCAGCGCGAGACCCGCCTCGGGGCCATCGCGCATGGCCGCAGCGACCGCCCGGTTCAGCTCGACAACGGGCGACGGCTCCACCCGCATCAGCACGTCGTACAGTCCGACGATCTGGGCCCAATCCGTCGCGGTGGGCTGGGGCGCCTCGGCGTGTACCGCCGCGATCGACGCCTGGAGCGTGTAAGGACCGAACCGCCGCGACGACAAAGCCCGTTCCACCAGCGTTAGACCCTCCGCGATCTGCTCGCGGTTCCAACGCGAGCGGTCCTGATCTTCGAGCAGGATCAAGTCTCCCGAGGGCGACGTGCGCGCGGCGCGCCGAGATTCGTGCAACAGCATCAACGCGAGCAGTCCTATCGCCTCGGGCTCCGGCAGCAATTCGCCCAGCAGCCTCCCCAGCCGGATCGCCTCCCCCGACAGGTCAGGCCGGGTCAGCGAAGTGCCAGAAGACGCCGCATAACCCTCGTTGAACACGAGATAGATGACGCGCAATACGCTGTCCAGCCGCTCTGCGAGCTGGGCGCGTTCGGGCACCTCATATGGGATGCGCGCGTCGCGGATCTTCGACTTTGCCCGCACGATGCGCTGCGCGAGCGTGGGCGGAGGCGTCAGGAACGCGTGCGCAATCTGCTCCGTCGTCAAGCCGCACACCTCGCGCAGCGTCAACGCCACCTGTGCATCCGGCGACAAAGCGGGGTGGGAGCAGGTGAAGATGAGCCGCAGCTGATCGTCCTCGACAGCATCGCCGTCCCATGCTGGGGTCTCGTCGGCGAGCGCCTCGATCTGCTCGTCGTCCAGCGCATCGAACCTTGCGCGCCGGCGGATACCGTCGATTGCCTTGAAGCGCCCGGCCGATACCAGCCACGCCCGCGGATTCGCCGGCACGCCGTCTCGCGGCCACTGCTCGAGCGCTGCCCTGAAAGCGTCCTGCAATGCTTCCTCGGCCAGGTCGAAGTCGCCCAGCAGGCGAATAAGCGTGGCCAGGACGCGGCGCGACTCGGCGCGGTAGACCGCGTCCAGCATTCCCCGCATGCGCTCGGGGCTATCCCCGCTCATCGGCGCTGCCTCTGCACATTTCGATCGGCCGTACCTCGATGCCCCACCCCACCTGCTCGCCCAGGCGCGCTGCCGGATGTTTGGAGGCCACGCGGATGGCTTCGTTCAAATCGTTCGCCTCGAGAATAAAAAAGGCACCGATCTGTTCCTTGGTCTCAGCGAAAGGTCCATCCGTCATCCAGGGCTTGCCGCCGCGAGGGCGGATGCTGGTGGAGGAGCGCGTCGGTCCCAGCGACGCCACCAGGACCAGGTGACCGCTTTCGTGCAACTCCTGATCGTGCGCCTTGCACTTGCTCACGAGTGCATCGACCTCGGGTTTGGACAAAGCATCGAATTTCTTTTCGTCGTAGTAGGCCAGGCAAAGGTATCTCATGGACGTCTCCAATGATCGCTGATCGGGCGGTTGCCGCCCAATAGTCGTATCCGGATGACCGAGATCGACAACGACCGATGGCTTACAGACTAGGTCGCCTGGCCTAGAAACTCGAGCAACAGCTTCGCCACCTGCTCCGGCTGCTCCTGCTGCACCCAGTGCCCCGCGCCGTCCAGCAGATTGCAGCCCAGCAGTCGGGTGCAGGCGCTGCTCTGCATTCGCTCGAAGTCGCCGGGTTTCTGGTACACGCCCCAGTCGCTCTTTCCGGCGATGAAGCACGAGGGCACTTCGACTGCGCGCCCGGAAAAGATCTGCAGCTCGGCGCTGTACCTGAGGCTCGTGCGGCATCGATACCATTGCAGGCCACCCTGAAAACCGTTTCTGCCGTACTCCTCGGCATAGACACTCAGCTCACCGTCGGGAAGCCACTTGCACGCCGCGATCTCGGCGGAGGACGGCATGTAGGGCGCCACGCTCTCCGCCATCCCTTTGTCGAGCTCCATGATGTAGTAGGTGGGGAGCTTCGCCAGCTCTTCCGCGCTCCATGACTTGAGCGGAAATGGCCGGTTTCCCTTCCAGTCGGCGCTCTTGTAGTGGTAGTAGGCGCGCAGGAAAGCGTGGATGCCCTGCGGGCAGTCGCGCATGTTCGCGCCCGCTTCTCGCGTCGAGTAGTACCACTGATAGTGTTTGCGGGGAGGCTTGAGCCCGGCCAGCGCCGCCTGGATGTCCCGTGCGCCCGGATTTGCCGGCGCTTCTTTCTCGGCTGCATCGAACGGCAGCGGCGGCACGCCACCGAATGGATGACTCATCAGCACCAGCGAGCGGAACACATCCGGCCGCGCGAGGGAACAATAGGTGGCGACGGGCGAGCCAAAATCGTGACCGACGACTGCTGCGACCGAACGGTAGCCCAGCGCGAAGACCAGGCCCAGAGCATCCCTCACCAGGTTGAGGATGCGAAACGAAGCGACGTCACCGTCGTAGTCGCCATCCCAGCCCGTGGTACGACCATAGCCTCTCTGGTCGGGCGCGATCACGTGAAATCCAGCGGAGGCGATGGGCAGCATCACTTTTCTCCAGCTGTACGCCAGCTCCGGGAAGCCATGCAGCAGCAGAACGCAGGGGCGTCCCTTGCTTTCGAAGCCGGCCTCGAGGACGTGCACCTCCAGGCCGTTCGTATCGCTCACGAAGCGCGAGCGGATGCCGGCAGGTAAAGTGGTGCTTCCGTACGCGACAGGCATGGTCTGTTCTCCCAGCTACGTGAGCCTCCGCAACAGGCTGAGGATAGCGTGCCCAAGCCACCGCCGTCATTGATTGGACACCAGCATGCCTGCGAACAGTGCCACCTCCCTGACAGCTTACCGCGGCATGCTGCTGCACTTTCTGGCAGACCCGGGAGACGGCGACGACGCGCGCGCGGCGCAATTCTTCGAAGACGGTGTGCTCCTGGTGGAAGACGGCCGGGTCGTGTCAGTCGGCCCGGCAGCTCCGGTACTCGCCGGACTGGACGACACTGCACGGGTGATCGACTGCGCCGGGCGCCTCATTCTTCCCGGTTTCGTGGATACGCACATCCACTATCCGCAGACCGACATGATCGCCTCCTACGGCAGCCAGCTGCTCGATTGGCTGGAGCGCTACACCTATCCGACGGAAGCGGCCTTCGTCGACGCCGCGCACGCGCGGGACGTCGCAGAGTTCTTCCTGGACGAGCTGCTGCGCAACGGCACGACTACGGCCATGGTTTTCGCTACGGTTCACGCCGCCTCGGTGGACGCGTTCTTCCGTAGCGCTGCTGCGCGCAACCTGCGCATGATCGCCGGCAAAGTACTCATGGACCGGAACTGCCCCGAGCACCTGCGCGATACGCCCGAGCGGGGCTACCGCGAATCCTCGATGCTCATCGAGAAATGGCTGAATCAGGGACGCCTGGGCTACGCGATCACCCCGCGCTTTGCGGTGACGTCGTCGGACGCGCAGCTCGAGCTGGCGGGACAGCTGGCGCGAGAGCATCCCGATGCGCATATCCAGAGCCACATGGCGGAAATCCGCGCGGAGCGGCCGCGCGTGCGCGAGCTCTTTCCCGCCAGCCGCGACTACGTGGATGTGTTCGAGCGATTCGGGCTCATGCGCGAGCGAGCCATCTACGCTCACTGCATTTACCTGAGCCCCGAGGAGCGCAGCCGCATGGCGCAGCTCGGCGCGGGAGCGGCGGTGTGTCCAACCTCTAACCTGTTTCTCGGCAGCGGGCTGTTCGACTTCGAGGCTGCCCGTCACGCAGGCATGCGGATCGGATTAGGAACGGATGTGGGCGCCGGGACCAGTTTCAGCATGCTGCGCACGCTGGCCGAAGCTTACAAAGTCGCTGAGCTGACTGGCCATCCCCTTTCGCCCTGGCGCGCTTTCTATCTGGCGACGCTGGGCGGGGCACGTGCGCTGGGACTGGATCAGCGCATCGGGAACTTCGAACCGCGAAAGGAAGGGGACTTCGTCGTGCTGCGCCTGGATTCGACGCCGCTGCTGGCGCGCCGCATGCGTACCTGCGTGACGCCGGCCGACAAGCTCTTCGCCCTGATGATGCTGGGCGATGACCGCGCGGTCGAAGCGACCTACGTCATGGGCGCTGCGGCGTACCGCGCGCCGAGCGAGAAAGGATAGGTGAGAGGTGGGAGGCCACGCAGCCGAGACGCGCCCCGCTTCGCGCCCCCTCGGACCTCTCGCCTATCGCTTCTCGGAACGCTCCCGCTACGCGGGCTCGACGGAAAGGCTGCGCCGCGCGGTATCGATCCATACCTGCTCGGCTTCGAGACGGATGTTGAAGCGACGCGCATAGACCAGCACGTCGCGGAAGATGTGATTCGCCTGCTTGCTGAAGCCGAGGCGCTTGAGCAGCAGAGCGTAGCGGCATTTGGCCTCGAGCCCGACGAAGACGTGCGTCAGCTCTTCGTACTCCTGCAGCGCCTCTTCCTCTCGTCCCAATCCTTCCAGGGCGCGCGCATTCAGAAGCCGCGACTCATCCGGGCGGAAGCGCGCGTCGATGCGGCCCAGCCGCTCGAGCACTTCCCGCGCCTGTTCGAAAGTGTGGTTGTTGACGTGCGCGCGCGCCAGTCCCATCAGCAGCTGCGGATCCTTCACATAGATACCGCTCAACGCGCTCTCATACATCCCGACTGCGCGGTTGTACATCCCGCAGCGCATCAGCCCTTCTGCCGCAGCGATGCGGTTGTTCACGCTCGGGCACAGCTCCACGTCGCTCAATCTGCGCTGCAGTTCCGCGTGAGGCATGAACGCAAACGCCACCTGACGCGCGACGCGTTTGGCATCCCGCTGCTCGCGCGAGCCCGGAAATACCTCGACCAGATAGTAGATGATGCATCCGACGATAGGCGTCGACAAAATGAGAAGAGCCCACCAGTACGGGCGTCCGGTGCGAAACACATGGAACAGGAAAAACGCCTGAATGAAGGCGGTCAGTGCGATGAGAAGAGGCATGAATGAACTCTTGAATTCGGCTTGCGTCAAAACGCCATTGACACTCGAAAACGCAAGGAGCATGCCCATCGTTTCGCGGCGATACACGCTGCTCCAAAAGGTATGTTTAGCGGATGTCAAGCGCAAAGCGCTGCTGCAACACGAACGTATCACCGCGTCGCTGTTGAACGAACAGGCACAGGTCGCCGCAGCGCACCGGCAGCGCAAGCGCATCGGCGAGATAGTTGGCGAGCCATGGCTGCAGCCGCTTCGATTGCGCGGGCGGGAGACGCTCTGTCAGCGTCATGTGAAATCGAAACTGATCGAGCACGTACGGGTAGCCGAACTGCGCGAGGAGCTGCTCCTGGCGCGCGCTGAGGTCCGCGCCTCGGCGCTGGGCCAGTTCGTCTGCCGATGGCGCCGCGCGAAAACGATCCAGCTCGGTGACGCACGCATCGGCGAGCGCGCTGAGGCTCGCATCCGCGCGCTGCGCCTGCAGCGCGAGAAATCCGTCCAGCGATCCGAGCTCGAGCTGCGGCAGGACGAACGCGTGCATGCGCGCTGCGAGCGCTTGGACGGCCTGCGTCAGTTCTTGCACTGTGTAACCTTCCGCCATGTGGAAGGGCGGCTTCAGCGTTGCGTGGAAGCCATACAGCCGGGGCGACGCGGTGAGACGTTCGATTTCCGCCGTGGACCAGCCGTCGACGGCAGGTTGGATCAGGTGCGCTCCTGTGCGCGCATCGCGGCCCAGCCAGCGGCATGCGGCCTGCCACAGGGCGGAGGATTCCGCGGGAGCGAAATAGACAGCGTAACGCAAGGTCGTGATCAGGCCAGGTACGCTATGATAAAGCGTTGACAGTTGACGATTGCGAAACCTTGTCTGATCGCCTCATCACGAACGCACGGGTAGTTACCGCGGACGAAACCGTCCTGGGCACCGTCGAGCTGCGCGCCGGCCGCTTTGTCGACGTCCAACCGGGGATTACGAACCTGCCGGCCGCAGAGAATTGGGACGGTGATTACCTGATCCCCGGCCTGGTAGAGCTGCACACCGACAACCTGGAAAAGCAGCTGGAGCCGCGGCCCGGCGTGCGCTGGCCTGCGCTGCCGGCGTTGCTGATTCACGACGCTCTGATCGCGAGCGCCGGCATCACCACTGTGCTCGACGCCATGGGCGTAGGCGACTTCGACGAGAAGTCGGTCCGTGCGCAGGGCCTGCATGCGGCTGCGGCGGCGCTGCAACACGCGCGCGACCAGGATCTGCTGCGAGCAGACCACTTGCTGCACATGCGCTGTGAGCTGGCGTGCGACAACATGCTCGAGGTCGTCACCCCGTTTCTGGATGACCCGACGGTGCGGCTGGTTTCGATCATGGATCACACGCCTGGTCAGCGCCAGTGGATGGACGTCGAACGCTTCCGCGTCTACACGCAGCGCAACCAGCGTTGGAGCGACGAGTACCTGGACACGGTGGTACGCGAGCGGCAGGAGATGCAATCCAGAAATGCGGATCACAACCGGCACGGGTTGCTCGAGCTGTGCCGCAGCCGCGAGATCCCGCTCGCCAGCCACGACGACACCGTCGCGGAGCACGTCGTCGAAGCGGTCGAGAGCGGCTTTGTCATCTCCGAATTTCCCACCACGCAGCCGGCTGCGCGCGCGGCGCGGGAGCATGGCCTGGGCATCGTCATGGGCGCGCCCAATCTCGTGCGAGGCGGCTCGCATTCGGGCAACGTCTCGGCCTTGACGCTGGCTCGCGACGATCTGCTCGACTGTCTGTCGTCCGACTACGTGCCGCACAGCCTGCTGCACGGCGCGTTCCTGTTGCGCGACCAGGCGGGTTGGACGCTTCCGAAGGCAGTTCGGGCGGTCACGCGCACACCCGCGCACCTCGTACAACTGCACGATCGCGGCGAGGTCGCCCCCGGCAAGCGCGCTGACTTCGTGCGTGTGCGCGAGCTGCAGGGTGTACCCGTGCCGATGAGGACCTGGCGCGAGGGCATGCGCATCGCATAACCTGCCCGAAAGGATATCCGCACCAGTTGCCTTGTCCGCAGGTCGGCGTATGCTGTTAGCGGTCACAGCTGCGCCCTATTTCTCACGCGAACCGGCGGAGGCACGACGGTACGCACCCGCGGGCAGGGGGAACCATGGTTCACAAGCAGGTCGACACGTACAAGCACGAGCGCGAAGCGCGCCGCCGCGCATATATGAGCGCGCCCAGCCTGAAGGATCGGTATCCCGCGGTCGAGCAGCTGGTGCTCGAGCTGACCTTCGTCGACGCGAGCGGGACCAGTCAGCACTCGCCGCAGACGCACATCTTCGGTCCCGGGGCGAGAGGCTATTTCGAGGTCGCCTGTCCATTCTCGTCCTGCACCGGGGGCGGTTTCGACTTGAGCACCGTTGTCGCCGACGTGCTGTCGCACCGCGAGCGCGGGGCAACCGGCAAGCTGGTGTGCCGCGGTTGGCAGGACCGCGGGCGTGCCGGCGAACATCGGTGTCTGCTGGAGCTCAGATACCGAGTGAGCGCCTCCTTCGAGGCGCTCGTCGAGGTCTCCGGGCAACCCAGGCGGGAGCGTCCAGGCAAGTGGGTGGCGCGCTGAGCTGTCGCCGCGCGCGAAAGGACTGAACGGCGCGCGATGTTTCAGATCCGGGACATCGACCACATCGTGCTGCGGGTGAGCGATGTGGAGCGGATGATCGAGTTCTACTGCACCGTGCTGGGCTGCAGCGTGCATTGGCGCAGACCAGAGCTTGGGCTGGTGCACCTGCGCGCCGGCAGCGCAATGGTCGATCTCGTGCCGGTCGACGGTCAACTCGGCAAGGCTGGCGGCGCCGCGCCCGGCAAGGAAGGCCGCAACATGGATCACGTCTGCCTGCGGGTCGATCCCTTCGACGTCGATCAGATCGTCCAGCATCTCGAGTCGCACCGGGCGCGCGTGGGCGACATCCGGCCGCGTTTCGGTGCGCAAGGCGAAGGGGTTTCGATCTACGTCTACGACCCTGAGGGCAATCTCGTCGAGCTGAAAGGCGTAATTCCCTCTCACCCAGGGTGAGGGGTATCTCAATCCGGCAAAGCGAACGCGATTACCGCCTCGCCTTGCCGGAATCCGAAAATAGCGTTGCCGCCGGCCGCGACTGCGATGTACTGCTTACCATCGATCTGATAGGTGATGGGCGGCGCGTTCACGCCTGCGCCGCAGTTGAATTGCCAAACCAGCTCGCCGCTCTTCGCATCGTACGCATCGAAGGTACCGCCGCCCTCCCCCACGAACACCAGTCCGCCTGCCGTGGCGAGCACGCCGCCGACCAGCGGGTCGGCGGTCTTCGCCTGCCACGCGATCTTGCCGTTGGCGCGCAGATCGAGGGCGGTCAGCGTGCCCCATCTCGGTCCTTCGACGGGCTCGAGTGTCGTGTAGTGAATGGCGGGTTTGTCACCCCCCGCGGGAATCTCGCGTATCTGATAGCGCGTGGGCATGTGCAGCGCGGCCACGTAAGCCAGCCCGCTCTGCGAGTCGTACGACACCGGCGACCAGCTCGCGCCTCCGGCGGCGCCGGGTGCGATGTCGATCCCCTCGGCCGTCGGGCGCCGGAAAATATTCGACTGCGGGACGAACGCCTCTGACTTGAACAGCAGCTTGCCGTCCCTGCGGTCGAGTACGTACATCCAGCCGGTCTTGCTGGCCTGCCCGACTGCCGGAATCGTCTGGCCCTCATGGCTGATGTCGAACAGAACGGGCGGGGATGCGACGTCGTAGCCCCACATGTCGTGCGGCACCTGCTGATAGTGCCAGCGCAGCCGCCCGGTGTTTGCGTCGAGCGCAACCAGCGACACGGTGTACAGGTTGTCGCCGGGCCGCGTGAGATCATCCATCTGCGGAGACGGGTTGCCAATGCCCAGGTACACGACGCCGAGCGCAGGATCTACCGCGGGCGTGGTCCACGCGGAGCCGCCACCACGCTGCCAAGCATCCTTGAACTGGGCGAACGTTCCCTTCTCCCTCGCGATATCGCGATCGAGCGGCGCACCGTCCGGCGTCGCGGTACGAAAGACGCCCTCCCAGCCCTCCGCCGGAGTGGAGTCGAACTGCCAGATCCTGCGCCCGCTGTTCGCATCGAATGCGGCGTAGAAGCCTGCCCGCTGGCTCTGGCCGGCGATCCCGATGACGGTGCCGACCGGCGCCCCCGGCCGATCCGAATCCAGATGCAACCCGAAACCGACGCCGGTGATGCCGATGATCACCTTGCCTCGATACACCACAGGAGCCATATTGACGCCCACACCGGTGGAACCAGTGACGCGCTGCTTGCGCGCCGGATCGTCGGCAGCGAGCTGGTCCGTGCGCTCGGTGACACCTTCGACGTCGTCCACCAAGGGGATATCCCAGGACACCTTGCCCGTCTTCTGGTCTAGCGCGATCAGGCGCGCGTCGACCGTACCGATGAAAACCTTGCCGTAGGCGACGGCGACACCGCGATTGGCGGGCCCGCAGCACATCTTGTCGGTGCGGCGCTTGTGGTTGTAGCGCCACAACTCGCGGCCCGTTCTGGCATCGAGCGCCACAACGTGGCTGAACGGCAAGGACACGTACATCACACCGTCGGCAACAATGGGGGTTGCCTGGAAGGTTGCCGTGACGCCGCTCTGGAAGATCCAGCGCGGGGTGAGGCGCTTCACGTTCGACGCATTGACCTGCGTGAGCGGCGAGAAGCGCTGGTTGCCGTAGTCCCTGCCGTAAGTCAGCCAGTTCGAAGTGTCGCCGGCGGCGTTGAGCAGACGCGTGTCATCGATGCTGGCGGCCTGCGCGCCCAGCGCGAAGATAAGCAGGGCAGGCACAACGAGGTATCTATTTCGCATCATTGCCACTCCGGCAGTTGACGGCAATCGGGTTGAGATCTATACAGACATTGCAGCATACCCGAACAACAAACAGGAGGAGATCCGACATGCGTCGCCTTAGCCGCTGGTTTTGGTCAGTCGTTGCGCTTCTTGCATTTTGCGCCGCGCAATCCGCTTGGCCCGCCGACAACTTCACGCGCCAGGACATCACCTTCAAGAGCGCGGGTCTGAACTTGGTGGGCTGGCTCTACGTGCCCAACGGGCTCAAGTCGGGCGAGAAGCGCCCGGCCATCGTAATGGCCCACGGCTGGAGCGCGGTGAAGGAAATGTATCTCGACGCCTTCGCCGCCAAGTTCGCCAACGGCGGCTTCGTGGTGACCGTCTTCGACTACCGCAACTTTGGCGACAGCCAGGGCGAGCCGCGCAGCCACATCGATCCCTCCATGCAGCACGAGGACTACAAGAACGCGATCACCTGGACCATGATGCAGCCGATGGTCGACGCGAACCGGATCGGGATCTGGGGCTCTTCCTACAGCGGCGCGCACGTGATGCACCTGGCCGCCTTCGACCGGCGCGTGAAGTGCGCAGTCGCGCAAGTGCCGCTGGTGAACGCCATGGACAACTTCCGCCGCCTGGTACGCGCCGATCACTTTCCTGCGACCCAGGGCTGGCTCGCCGCCGACCGGATGGAAGAGTACAAGACCGGCAAGATCAACTACCTGCCGGTAGTCGCCGAGCAAGGCAAGCCGTCCGCTCTGCCGACGCAGGATTCCTACGACTGGTTCATCAAGACCGGCCAGACTCGTGCTCCGAAGTGGGAGAACCGGCAGACGGTACGCTCGCTCGAACTGGCTCTCGAGTACAACCCGGCGGCCAACATTCACCTGATCTCGCCGACGCCGTTCATGTTGGTGGTCGCCGAGAATGACGTCCTCACCCCGACCGATCTGGCGATCGAGGCCTACGGACGCGCGCGCGAGCCTAAGCAGCTCGTCATCATCCCCGGCGGACACTTCGACGCCTACGTCGCGGGCTTCGAGTACGCCGCGACGCCAGCGCTGAACTGGTACACGAAGCATCTGATGAAGTGAGCCCGGCCTGCTGCGCCGTCCGGCCAGTGTGCCGGGCGGCACAGCGCGCATCTATCGGCATCGGAGGGACCATGCGTCGCAGTCGTATTGCCGCCCTGCTCCGGCTGTTCTGCGCCTTCAGCTTCTCGACGTTCGGCACGCTTGCCCACTCGCTCGACGAGGCAGCCGTCGGCACCTGGCGGCTGATCTCCTTTGCCGCTCAGGACGTGGAAACCGGGACCGTGACTCGGCCGTGGGGAGACGCGCCTATCGGCTTCCTCACGTACACTCGCGGCGGCCGGATGAGCGCCGTATTGACTGCGGGGCAGCGGCACGCGGAATCAGGCTCTGCAGAACAGCGCATGCAGGCCCGCGCTCAACTGTTCATGACGCAAACCGCCTACGCGGGCACCTACACGCTCACGCCCGACGGCGTGGTGCATCACGTCGAGGTCGCATCTTTTCCCGACTGGGTCGGCAGCGACCAGGTGCGTTTCGCCACGCTCAACGGTGACACACTCACGATCAAGACGCCTCCGCTCGCACGCTTCCCCGATCTGCGCATGCAGGTCTTCACGCTGATCTGGCGCAGGGCCGAATAGCGGCGCGACAACCTTCCCGTGCCTGGCAAAACACACATCGCGATCGCCGGTGATGCCTTCCGGATCAACGGGAAGCCCACGTACGCGGGCCGCAGCTGGCGCGGGCTGCGCATCGAAGGCCTCCTGCTCAACAGCCGCATGGTGCAGGGCATCTTCGACGATCTGAACCCGGACACGCGAACGCGCTGGGCCTACCGAGATACCGGCCGCTGGGATCCGGGCCGCAACACCGAGGAATTCTGCGCCGCCATGCGGGAGTGGCGGGCGCACGGGCTGCTCGCCTTCACCCTCAACCTGCAAGGCGGCAGTCCGGAGGGTTATTCCAACGAACAGCCCTGGCACAACTCGGCGTACGAGGCGAACGGAGCGCTGCGGCCCGACTATCTCGGACGCCTCGAGAGGGTGCTCGAAACAGCAGATGCGCTCGGCATGGTGGTGATCCTCGGATTGTTCTACTTTGGCCAGGATTACCGCCTGCGCGACGAGGACGCGGTCATCCGCGCCGCAGATGAAACTGCAGGCTGGGTGCTGGAGCGCGGCTATACGAACGTGCTGATCGAGATCGCCAACGAGTGCGACATCCCGCGCTATACGCACGCCATCCTGAAGCCGCCGCGCGAGCACGAACTGATCGCGCGCCTGCAGGGGATCACTCACGGAAATCGCCGCCTGCTCGTCAGCACGAGCTACCGCGGACGCAGCCTGCCGGGCGAAGCGGTCGCGCGCTGCGCGGACTTTCTGCTGCTGCACGGCAACGGCGAAGCTAACCCGCACCGCATCCGCCACCTCGTGCACATGACGCGGCAAATTCCGGGCTATACGCCCAAGCCGATCCTGTTCAACGAGGACGATCACTTCGACTTCGATCGGGCAGACAACAATTTTCTGGCGGCGATCGAGGGCTACGCTTCGTGGGGCTACTTCGATCCCTATGCCGACGGTTTTCAGAGTCCGCCGGTGACCTGGAGCCTGAACACCGAGCGCAAGCGTGCTTTCTTCGAGCGGGTCCGCGAGATCACGGGCAGCTGACCGCGCCCGGCCTGCTGCGCCTACGCTCGGGCTCCGCTCAAGAAGGCATCGACGCGCTGGGCGAGCAACTCAGGCGCATCGAGGTCGACCATGTGCCCGGCTCCCGGAATGATCTCGACGCGCGTCTTTCCAGCGATCCCGCCCGAAAAGCGGGGACGATAGCTCGCCGGTACCACGC
The DNA here is from genome assembly GCA_035499005.1 of Burkholderiales bacterium. Lineage (GTDB taxonomy): Bacteria > Pseudomonadota > Gammaproteobacteria > Burkholderiales > SHXO01 > SHXO01. The sequence goes on from DATJZQ010000192.1 coordinate 16,448, forward strand.
GGTCGGCCTCGCCCCAAACGAGCAGTGTATCGTTGTGGATGCGGCCGAGACGGCTCGCAAGTCCCGTGTCGCCAACAGGCCATAGCAGACGGGCGGCCGCTTCGTTCGCGCGCGTTGTCATGACGGTCCACTCAACGGGATCGGCACCATCCGCGGCAGCAATGTGCGCGGCGTAGCGCTCGGGGTTGGCGCACAGAAGTTGCGGGAGCGTCCCCGGCCGCTGCGCGAACGGATCTGCGCTCGGCTCGCCCTCGTCGAACAGGCCCAGCGCCGAGACCAGCACCAGGCGATCGGCCAGCCCGGGCCATAGCGCAGCGACATCCGCCGCCAGCGCCGCGCCGAGCGACACGCCCATCAAATCGCAGCGCTCGCGCTCAGCGCCGGAGATCAGGTCGTGTGCGGCGAGCAGCCAATCGAGGTGGTTGTACAGCGGCCCGATGGTTGACGTACCCGGAAAACCGGGCAGCGAAGGCGCGATCACGCGGCGGCGTGCCGCGAGGTGCTCGAGGCACGGCGTCCAGCGCGACAGACCGCCGAAGCCCGCCAGGAAGACAAGGGCCCGGCCCTCGCCCTTCTCCCACACGCGGCACGCCTGTCCGTTGACCTCGACAGTACGACTCCGCTTCGCCTCGATACGTGGATTCATGCGACGGTCGCCGCGGCCCGTGTCTTCAGCCGTTGCGGCCACCACCGATCTTCCCACTGATCCTTGAACAGATCCGCGATCTGCGGCATGACTCGCTCCGCGAACAGGCGCGTGTTGTAGCGAGCCAGCGGCTTGCCCATGTTGCCGAACTGAAGGAGCAGCATGAGCTGCCCGATGTTCAAGTCCGTTGCGATCTGGCGCAGCCGCGCAGCCACTTCGTCGGGTTCGCCAGCGACAATGTAGCCGCGCTCGAGGATCTGGCCGAAATCGGGAGCGCGGTCCTGGAACTGAGCGACGCCCTGCGTGGGTCGCGTCGCGGCGGCGCGCACCGACGATTCGGTGGTATAGCCGGGCGGAGACGTGTATCTCGGATCGACGCGCAGGCAGCGCCCGTAGAAGTACTCGGCCGGCTCGCGGTAGAGCTTCATTGCCTCGGCATGTGTCTCTGCCACGCCTACGAATTGAAGGTACCCAGCCTGGTACGGATTGCGGTCGCGACCGTGGCGCTCCATCTCCTGCCAGTAGCCGCCCAGCACGCTGCGGCTCGCCTCGAAACCGAAGTAGGACAACGCCGCGAAAACGTAGCTTTCGCGCGCACACATGGCCCATGTCTCCCGCGCGCCGCCGCCGGGAATCCAGATGGGCGGGTGCGGGCGCTGGATCGGCCGCGGCCAGATGTTGACGTAACGCAGCTTCGTGAAGCGGCCGTTGAACGCGAACGGATCGGGCTCGCTCCACGCGCGCAGGATGAGGCGGCGGGCCTCGTCGTACTTCTCGCGCAACGTGCTCGGGTTCTGCCCATAGGCGAAGGTGGTGTCCATCGGCGTGCCGAGGGGAAAGCCCGCGATCAGCCGGCCGCCGGAGATGCAGTCGATCATCGCCATCTCCTCGGCGATGCGCAGTGGCGGGTTGTACAGCGCGAGCGAGTTGCCCATCACGCACAACGCGGCGTCCTTGGTCCCGCGCGCGAGCGCCGCGGCGATCAGATTCGGCGAAGGCATGAGCCCATAGCCGTTGGCGTGATGCTCGTTCACGCACACGCCGTCGAAGCCTACCTCGGCCGCGTATTCGAGCTCGTCGATGAAGTCGTTGTACAGGGTGTGCGCGCGCTGCGGATCGAACAGGCGCGAGTCGATGTCCACCCACACCGAAGGATGCTTGTCGCGGAAGTCCTCCGGTAGATCGGTGTACGGCATGAGATGAAACCACAGCAGGTTCATGCGGGACACCTCCGCGCGGAAGGATGCGAAAGCCTAGTCTACCAACTCTCCGCGCTCTGCTCCCTCTCCCTTGACGGGAGAGGGCTGGGGTGAGGATGAAGCTGGAGGCGCGCTGGCGACCCCTCACCCTGTCCCTCTCCCGCAAGAGGAGAGGGGACTATTTGCCGCGAGCGGCGAAGAAGGCGGCGACGATGAACGCGATGAACGCGATCAGCGCCCACTCCGAACCCGAAATGCCGATGATCGACCAGTGCTTGTCGCATTCGCCCGAGCCCATGAACAGCTTCGGCAGGACGTCGCCGAGAGGCAGCGAGCGGGCCAATGAATCGGGGTGGGCAAAATGGAGCGGGACGTGATGCGGCCAGGACTGGTGCGCAGCCACCACCGCACCCGACAGAGATGCAAGCGCGATCCCCGCGCTCATCACCATCCGCACGATCTTGGCGGTACCTGCGATCAGCGCAATCAACGCGAACAGCCCCGCGAACAGCAGCGCATACCTCACGAGGACTTGCGGCCCGCATGGCTGCAAGTGGAGGGCATATTGAAAGTACGCGCCCAACCCGAACAGCAGCGCGCCCGCGAGCAGGACGAACAGGTAAATCAGTCGATTGAGCATGGACTTCGGCCCCTAGTGAGCAGCGGTGGGGGCCGACGCTGCAAAGTTCATGCTAACCCCCTCCCCCGCTTGCGGGGGGAGGGTTGGGGTGGGGTGCCTCTACCGGCTCATCAGCTCGCCGAATCGCACCCAGCTCTTGCCGTCGAACCGCACGAGTTGCAGTTGCTCGATCGGGTAGAAGTCGGTCGGGCTGGTGTTGATCTTGATCCCGGGTAACGTCGTCTGAAGCTCAAGATCTTTCAGATTCGCTGCCTGGCGCATGACGTTCTCCCGTGTCAAGTCGTCGCCGCACTGCTTGAGCACCTGTACAAGTGTCTGCGCCGCACCGTAGCCGTAGGCATTGCTTGCATCAGCGGGATTGCCCTCAGGATAGTATTTCTTCATGAACGCGTAGTAGTCCTTCATCCCCGGATCGTCCTTCCAGCTCGGGTCGGTCGGGTCTTTCCCGTACTGGCTGGAGATGAGGCCCACCGACTTCTCCAGCCCGGCGGGCTGCAGCACCGTTGCCACGGAAATCGACACGTTGTTGACCAGATGCAGCGGCCTCCAACCGATGTCGTAGGACTTGCGAATGGCCTGCGCAGCGAACTTAGGCGTGGTGATGTTGAAGAAGGTATCCGCGCCCGAGGCTTGCAGGGTCACGATCTGGGTGTCAATCGAGGGATCGCTCACCTCGTAGGACGCCTCGGCGACGATCATGCTGGCCGCCTTTTCGCCCAGACCATCCTTGAAGCCCTTCAGATAATCCTTACCGTAGTCGTCGTTCTGATAGAGGATGGCGATCTTCGCGTTGGGTTTGTTTTTCAGAAGGTACTTCGCGTAGACGTGGCTCTCATGCTGATAGGTGGGTTGCCAGCCCATGGTCCAGGGGTAGTGCTCGGGATCCCCCCACTTGGTAGCACCGGTGGCAACGAACAGCTGCGGCACTTTCTTCGCGTTCATGTATTTATGAATGGCCGTATTCGGCGGTGTGCCCAGAGTCTGGAAGGTAAATAGCACTTCCTCCTCTTCGACCAGCCGGCGGATCTGCTCGACCGTCCGGGGCGGGGAATAGCCGTCGTCGAGCGATACCAGGTTGATCTTGCGGCCGTTGATGCCGCCCTGGTCGTTAATCATTTTGAAGTATGCGGCCTCGGTCTTACCGATCGTTCCATAGGCGGACGCCGGTCCGCTGTAGGGCATGGTCTGACCGATCTTGATCTCGGTGTCGGTGGCGCCGGGACCGTATTTCTTCTGGGCCAGCGCAACGCCGGGCCCGAGCGAGGCCGCCACCAGCAGCACCGCCAGGAATCGCAAGCTCGCGAACATCGTCATCTCCTCCGTTTGTTTTCATTCGTGCTGGGCCGCTTCGCCCCGGCGCCGAGCGCTTTCGCAAAGGCGGCCGGAGGGATCATAACTCGCGCCGCGCGAAATCGCCGCTTTCCTGGGTAGGGGCATGACTGCCGTGGAAGAACGGCGCGGGCACGCCGGTTGCAGTGGGACGAGGTTCCGTCTGGCCACTCCGGTGAGAGGGGGCAGCATGTGGGTCATCGGTCTTCTGCTTGGCGTCGTCATAGGCGCTGCGTTCAACGGCTTCGAAGGGGCGATTCTGGGTGCGCTGGTGGGCTGGGCCGCTGGTTTCGGTTTCGGCCAGCTCATCCGTAGTCACGACGCCAAAGTGAAGGGCGGTGGGGTCGAGTCGCAGCTAGCGGCGCTAGAGGATGCCTTGCGCGCTCTCGACAGGCGGCTCTCTGTCCTCGAAGAGCGGTCCTCGGCACCGGCTCCGATGGGCTCGCTCGCGACTGAGCGCCCCTCCGCTGCGCCTCGATCTGCGGCAGCCGTCCCACCGCCTCAGGAAATTCTCACAGCGAGGCCGACCCAAGCAGTGATCAGCGTTCCGGGGCAGAACGAAGGGCCCCCGGAACACGCGACAGCGGGCACGCCGCCGCCGGCAGCGCCTCCTCCGGTACCCGCGGCGCCAAGCGAGCCGCCCTTCATCTGGCGCTGGCTGATGGGCGGCAACACGCTCGTGCGCGCCGGCATAGTGGTGCTGTTCTTCGGCGTCGCATTCTTGCTCAAGTACGCCTACGAGCACACGCATGTTCCGATCGAGTTGCGCCTGATGGGCGTGGCGCTCGGTGGGGTCGCCTTGCTGGGCATCGGCTGGCGGCTCCGCCTCAAGCGCCCCGGATACGCGCTCGCCCTGCAGGGCGGCGGCGTGGGCGTGCTCTATCTGACGGTGTTCGCCGCCTTCCGCCTCTACCAGGTGCTGCCGCCGGAAGCGGCGCTGGTTCTGCTGTTCGTGATCGCGTCGCTGTCGGCGGCGCTGGCGGTGATGCAGGACGCGCAATCCCTCGCCGTGCTGGGTGCGAGCGGTGGATTTCTCGCGCCGATTCTCGCCTCCACCGGCGGCGGCAGCCACGTCATGCTGTTCAGCTATTACGTCATGCTGAACCTCGGCATCGTCGGCATCGCCTGGTACAAAGCCTGGCGGCCGCTGAACCTGCTCGGGTTCGTGTTCACCTTCAGTATCGGTACGCTGTGGGGCAGCCGCTTCTATCACCCTTCTCTGTTCGCCAGCACCGAGCCGTTCCTGGTGATCTTCTTTCTGCTCTACCTCGCGATCCCGATTCTGTTCGCGCGCCAGCGGGCGCGTGCCGTCGCGTCACTCGGTGCGCAGCAGGTGCGGAGCTACGTGGACGGAACTCTGGTGTTCGGGACGCCGCTGGTGGCGTTCGGGTTGCAGACGCAGCTCGCACGCGAGATCGAGTATGGCGCTGCGTGGAGCGCGCTCGCGCTGGGGCTCCTCTACCTGTCCGTCGCGCGCTGGCTCTGGTCGCGGCGCCGCGACGACCTGCGGCTGCTGGTTGAGTCCTTCCTCGCGCTCGGAGTGGTGTTCGGGACGCTCGCGATTCCGCTCGCAGTGGATGGCCGCTGGACTTCCGCCGCATGGGCGCTCGAGGGCGCTGCCATTCTGTGGGCCGGCGTGCGGCAAGAGCGCTGGCTGGCGCGCGCGTTCGGGTTGTTTCTGCAGATCGCAGCCGGGTTCGCGTTTCTGACGACGGTCGAGCACGCGCACGGTGCCTTGCCGGTATTCAACAGTTTCTACCTCGGCTGCGCATTCATCAGCATCGCCGGTTTCTTCTCCAACTGGTACCTGGAGCGCAACCGCGAGCGCCTGCGCCGCTGGGAGCCGGCCCTGGCGGTCGCCATCTTCGCGTGGGCGCTGCTGTGGTGGATCGGGGGCGGGGCACACGAGATTCACGCGCACGTGAGCGGTGCGTACCAGAGCCGCGCCGGCCTGCTGTTCGCGGCCGGCTCCTGCATCGCCTTCAGCCTGTTGTGGAAGACGCTCAACTGGCGCCTGGCCCGCTATCCGGCGCTCGCCTTGCTGCCGGCCATGATCCTGCTCGCGCTATACGATGCAGCCGATCTCCGGCATCCGTTCGCACATCTCGGCGCGGTGGCATGGCTGGCAGCGTTCGCCGCACACCTCTGGCTGCTCCGCCGGCACGACGACGCGCACAACCGCTATGTCGCTTTCATGCACGCCGGCCAACTGTGGCTGTTCGCCGCGCTCGTCTCCTGGGAGCTGGCCTGGACTGTCGATCAATCTTTGAATGCGAGCGCGGTATGGGGCATGATCGCCTGGGCCATCATCCCGGGCCTGCTGCTCGGTCTGCTCGCAACCGGTGCGGAGAAGCTGCCGTGGCCGGTACGCGGCCGCCTCGCGAACTACGCCCTGCTCGGGGCCGCGCCGGTCGCGGTTTTCTTGTGGGGCTGGATATTGGTTGCCAACGCGACGAGCGACGGCGACGCGAGCCCGCTCACTTACGTCCCGCTGATGAATCCGCTCGATCTGGCGCAGTTCGCCGCGTGGCTCTCGATCGTCGCCTGGATCCGGGGACTCAAGCGCATGGACCTCGCCGACTACGCCGGAGACAATCCCACTGTCGTCTACTCCCTGCTGGGTGCGATCGCCTTCATCGGCCTCAACGGTTCGCTCTTGCGCGCGCTGCATCACTGGGCCGAGATCCCTTACGAGCTCGACGCAATGCTGCGATCGGTGCTGGTTCAGACGGCCCTGTCGATCTTCTGGAGCGTGCTGGCGCTGTGCGCGATGGTCGCAGCCACGCGGCTTCGCGCGCGCGCGCTGTGGATCGTCGGAGCATCGCTGATGGCGGTCGTGGTCGCTAAGCTGGTGCTGGTGGACTTGTCGAACATCGGCACGGTCGAGCGCATCGTTTCCTTCATCGGGGTGGGGCTGCTCATGCTCCTGATCGGCTATATTTCGCCCGTTCCTCCCAAGGCTGCCGAGGCTTCCAGATGAGATGGCCGCTGTGGGCGCTGCTCGCGCCGGCGTTGTGCGCGGCCGCCGAGAAGCCGCAGGATTTCGCCTTTGGCGTACCGGTTCAAACCGACGGGCGCGAAGCGCTGTACGAGATCGAGCTTCCCGCCTCGGTGTATCAGGGAGTGACGCGGCCCGATCTGGGCGACATCCGGGTATTCAACGCCGGCGGGGAGCCGGTGCCCTTTGCGCTCGAGCCGAGAGCACCGCGGCGCTCGGAGAAGCCGCAGCCGGTGCCGGTGAAGTATTTCCCGCTCTACGGCGAGCAGCCGGCCGATCTGCAGGGCCTGCAGCTCAGGGTGGAGAAGGGCGCGGGAGGAACGGTCGTCAGCGTGAAGAGCGATGCCGGCAAGAGCGCCTCGCACCGCGGCGTGCTGGCTTATCTCGTGGACGCGAGCGCGCTCAAACAGCCGTACGAAGCGCTCGAGCTCGACTGGCGCCAGGACTCGGCGAGCACCGCCACGACGTTGCGCGTGGAAGCGAGTGACGATCTCGAGCATTGGACCACGGTCGCAGCCCAGGCCCCGCTCGTGCGCCTGGACTACGCCGGGCAGCGCCTCGAGCAGCGCACGGTGGAGTTCAGTCCGCGCACGGCGAAGTACCTGCGGCTCACCTGGCCGGCCACCGGGCGCTCCAACGCGGCGGGGCGCGCCGAGCCGCTCGATCTCACGAGCGTGATGGTCCGCACCGGAGAGATCGCGATCGAGCCGGAGCGCGCGTGGCGCGAGCTGCTGCCGGAGGCGGGCGAGAAGCCGGGCGAGTATTTATACGACCTGGGCGGCCCGCTCCCGGTCGATCGCGTCCGCATCGGTTTGCCGCAGGACAACAGCATTGCGCGCATCGAGCTGCTGTCGCGCCCCGATGCGCGCGGCGAGTGGCGTCTCGTAACGAGCGGCGTGGTCTACCGCTTGACGCAGAACGGGCAACAGGTTGTGAGCCCTGGTCTCAGTGTCACACCAAACGTCGAGCGTTACTGGCTGCTGCGCGCGGATCAGAGAGGCGGCGGGCTCGGCAATGGCCTGCCGCGCCTTGCCGTCGGCTGGGTCCCGCAACGCCTGGTGTTCGCAGCGCGCGGCCAGGGGCCGTTCCAGCTCGCCTACGGCAGCGTCAAGACGCAGCCCGCCGCGTATCCGGTTGAAACGGTCGTACCGGGCTGGCGCAGCGATCAGCAACCGACACTTGCCCGCGCCGAGCTGCTGCCAGAGAGGCTCCTCGGCGGAACGGCGGCTTTGCGCACCGGCACCAATTACAAGGTGTGGGGGCTGTGGGCTGCGTTGTCGATAGGCGTGCTGCTGCTCGCCTGGATGACGTGGCGGCTTGCGAGACAGATGCGCAGCACGCCAGCAGCGGCTGCAAACAAAACAGAAAGCAACCCCTAAGTATTACTCAAGGCCTTCCTGCAGAGACAGGCCTTACCCCACAGCGCCCCGGCGCAGCAGAACAAGAGGTCCCTCTCCCCTTGCGGGAGAGGGTAGGGTGAGGGTGCGGCGCCACTCCCCCTCGTGAGAGGCGGGGAGAAGCATTTTCAAGCGGTAGTTGCAGAGCCGAGGACCATGCTCTTGCGGCCTTCGAGCGCCGCGAGCAGCGTATGCCACGCCAGCGCGGCGCAGTCGCGGCGCGACGGAAACGCCCGCACCACCGCCAGCACGGCGACCTCGCCGAGATCGTCGACAGTCTCCGACACGCCCGGCCTCGATAGCAGGTCAGTGAAGCGCGTATAGAGCTCTGCTGCCTGCGCCAGCGTGCGGCCCTTGACCGCCTCGGTCATCACCGAGGCCGACGCCATCGAAATTCCGCAGCACGAGCATTGAAAGGCCGCATCACGGATCACTTCTCCGTCCAGCTGTACGTAAACGGTGAAGTTGTCCCCGCACAGCGGGTTGACGCCCTCGGCCACCCGGTCCGCACGCTCCAGCACGCGGTAATTCCGGGCGTTCTTGATGTGGTCGAGGATCACATCATCGTAGAGCGAATGCGCGGCTGACATGGAATGAGTCGTGTAGCAGTGTAGCCCCCACCCTGCGCTCCTCCGCACGCGGGGGAGGGGATAGCAGGGAATTTCATTAGTATACCGGTGTGTTTCGGGAAATACGGCGCGCCAGACCGCTAACCCAGAGGCCGACCACCGTCCACCGGGATGACGCACCCGTTCGAGTAGGTGAGTGTGGTGGCGACCGCCACGACCGCGGCGCCGACTTCGTCCGGCGTCGCGAGCCGCCGCAGCGGCGTCCGCGCCGCCTGCTCGTCGCGCCATTTCTGGTCCAGCCCGCGGACGAACTCCGTGTCGACAAGCCCTGGCGAGACCGACACCACGCGGATCTCGGGCGCCAAAGCGCGGGCCAGCGATTTGGTCATGCAGTCCAATGCCGCTTTGGACGCGCAGTAGGCCACGTTGCTGCCCATCCCCGTCACGCCCGCGATCGAGGAAATGTTGACCACCAGCCCGTTACCTCGACCGCTCAGCAGGGGCCGAAAGGCGCGAATCGCGGCGAACGGGCCGCGCCAGTTGACGCGAAAGATCTCGTCGATCAGCTCGTCGTCGAGGGCTTCCAGCTCCGCGTGCGGCACGAAGCGTGTGGTCCCGGCACAGTTCACCAGGACATCGCAGCGTCCGTGCCTGGAGTCCACCTCCGCCGCCAGGATCTTGAGCGCGGCACTTTCATCCACTGCGACGTGCTTGGCCCAATGGTCCTTGCCCGGCAGCGCCTCGATGACCCTCTGCGCTGATTGTTTGCGGGTGCGATAGGTGAGCACCACAGTCGCACCGGCTCGCGCCAAGTGCTGGCAGATGTGTGACCCGATTCCGCCAGAGCCGCCCGTCACGACTACAATCTGGCCTTGCATATTCTCCATTGCTCGCTGGTAGCCATCCCGCGCTCCCTCCGGGAGCGGGTGGCGCTTCGCGCCGGGTGAGGATTAGCGCCGCTCGCGCTCGATGCGCACGCCGACCTGCCCTGCGCCCGGGACGACGCCAACTTTGCTGATCTCCAACCGGATCCAGCGGGCGTCGAAACGGTGCAGCAGATGCTGGGCGACCGCCTCTGCCAGCGGCTCGAGCAGATGGAACTCGTGCTCCGCGAGGACAGCCTGCGTCGCGCTCACCACTTCCGCGTAGTTGACGGTGTCCTTGATTCGGTCCGTCGCGCACGCCTCCAGCCGCTCGCGCGCCAGTTCGATCTCGAACTGCAGCGTCTGCACCTTGCGGCGCTCTTTTTCATACGCCCCGATGCGCGTGTCGAGCCGGAGGTCGCGAACGAAAATGATGTCCATGGGCGGCGGGTCCCGGGCGGCATGTGCCGCGGCGTCGCTCAATCGTATTTGATGTACTCGTAGCGCGGATCGCCGGGCGTGCCCTCCAGGGCGCCGCCCTCCCTTCCGGGCTGCCACTGGATCACGTCCTCGATCTTGCGCGCGAGGGCGAAATCCTTGTCGGTGATGCCCTTGGCCGAATGGGTCGCGAGCTTGACGAGCACCCCCGCGTAGGAAACGGCGAGATCGGGGTGATGCCACGCGGCTTCAGCGAGATGGCCGATCGCATTCACCACCAGCAGCGTGCCTTTCCAGCCCGAGGTGCTGTACTTGCGGCAGATCGTGCCGTCCGCGTAATACCAGCGCGACAGCTCGGAGGCGAGGCGCTGGGAGACCTCCTTTTCGCTGTAAGTCTTTTCCATGGAACCGCCTGCAGGTGCAGAGGCAACATTCTAGCAGTGTGACTCGGGATTCCAGAGCGATGAGCGGGCCGGTGCGGCGGGCCTTCAATTAGCCAGCTGTATCCGGTCCCTTCTCCCACTGCGCTACGCCGCCGGCCACCAGCCGGAACAGCGGATGCGGCTGTGGAGTCTGCGTTGTCAGATGAGCACCCCAGGCTGGATCGCGGGTAGCCAGCTTCCGCATCAAGTGACGCCATTCGAACTCGAGCTGACCGCGCGTGACGGTAAGGCGACCGCCCGCTCTCGCGCGACTGATCTTTTCCCGCGCGAAGCGATAACCGCGCGTCTTCGACTCCGCATGGACCGCGCGCAGATACTCGGCGATAAGGCCCACAGGTGCGGAGCAGTCCCGAAAGCGGCGCAGCTGAGGATGATGCGTGTAGCCGCTCGTCTGCCCTCTTAACACGGCTTGCGCGAGCAGCGCTTCCCGCCACAGGGCCACCAGGCCGCGGGCGTCGAGGTATTTCGGGTGCAGGCTCCAGATTCGCATGGGGCGGCCTCAGCGGACGAGGTCGCTCGGTCGCAGATGCGGCGGCTGGAGGCATCGGAGAAACATGGCTGGCTGGCTCCGCGCGTGCGGTGCACTGGCTGGCTGGGCAGCCCGTTTCCTCGAACCGGTGGGCTGGACCGGTACCCTCGGGGGGGAGGTTTCTAACCAGTGAGGATCAGCTTGCCGTTCGACGTGAGGCGCAGGCGGTACTCGCGCCCAGCATGCTCGATCACGATCAACCGCTGGCCCTGCAGTAGAGATGCACTCGTAACTCGACGCGTCGATCCGTGCTGCGGGTACGGCGTAACGGATTGACCGCCCGCCAGGCTCGTCTGGGTTGCTGCTCGATCCTCCATGCAAATGAGAATACATCCCATTTGCAACGGATGTCAACCCCGAACCTCTTTCAGTCAAAACAGCTCGAGCACCCTCTCAGGGGGACGGCCCAGCACCGCGCGCTCGCCGCGCACGATGATGGGGCGCTCGATCAGGATCGGATTTGCGGCGAGCGCCGCGAGCCATTGCTCGTCGCTCAGGGTCTTGTCCTTGTACTTTTGGCTGTAAACGTCCTCCCCTTTGCGCACGAGCTGCTCCGGCCGGATGCCGAGCTTGCTCGTCAGCGCGCGCAACGCTTCCTTCGTCGGCGGCTGCTTGAGGTACTCGATGACGAGCGGCTCGAGGCCTCGCTGCTGCAGCAGTGCGAGCGCCGCGCGGCTCTTCCCGCAGCGTGGGTTGTGATAGATGGTGATGGGCTTGTCCACCGATGCCAACGGCCTCAAGAACCTCGACTGCAGGACCACCCTTGCCCACAATATCACGCCTCGGCGCAGCTCTTTGAGGGGAGAGGTGGTCGGATGAACGAATTCGCAGCACGAGTTGTAACCCGTATGAAGGGGCGTCGTGGCGGACTCCGTTCGCTCTTTACATGGCCCA
>DATJZQ010000193.1:0-2961 GCA_035499005.1 Burkholderiales bacterium
TTCTTGAGACGCAATCGCCGTTCGCCGCACGGGCGCAAATCTCAAGCGCGTCGCTGCGCAACGCGCTTGCACCGCTCGCAGCCTAGCCATATCTGGCTGAATGTCCGAGTTTGTGCAGGTTTTCGGTCGCCGGCATGACGAGGCTATCCGCGCGCTGATGCGGCCGGCGACCGAAAAGCGCCAAGGCACGAAGTCGCGGGAGGTTGGGCAGTGGCGGTGCGGCGGGCGCTATGGGGATTTGATGTCGGCGCCGGCCTCGATGGCGGGCGCGACGCTGGCACGAAGAGAGCTGGGTGTCTGCTGACAAGCCAGTCGCGGAGCGTGCGATGAGGATTTTGGCCGTCCTTCGGAGCGCATGAACGAGCGGTCGGTGCGTTGAGCGAGGCGTTTGGATCGAGTGAGATCGCCGCCGGCGTAGCGCCAGCGCATTGGAACGGGAAAGCGGCGAGGCTCAGAGAAGGTGCGCGTCATGACGTGTCGATCCTGATTGGCGTCGGCCGCCAGCTCGGCTCGCAGCCGCGCGCGAAGACCTCGATGACGATCATACGAGCGCCACAACGCGGGCATGGACAAGGCAGCACACGCGGCGCATCCGAGGCGATATCGGGCTGCTGTTGCGGATCGGTGGCAGGTGGAGCGAGATCGAGCAGTGCGCGGGCCTTGGCGATGCTCTCGGCGCGGTTGGCGCAGGCAAAGAGCCCGTAGTGGCGGATGCGGTGGAAGCCCTTGGGCAGCACGTGCAGCAGGAAGCGCCTGATGAACTCGTGCGGGTGAAGCCGCATCGTGTTCCAGCGGCGCGGGCCGTTGACGCGATAGTCTTTCCAGCGGAACGCAATCGCGTCGTCGTCGGCTGCGATGAGACGGCGGTTCGAGATGGCGACACGATGCGTGTAACGGGAGAGATAGCGCAGCACCTGCTTGGGTCCTGCGAACGGCGCTTTGCAGTAGACCACCCATTTGATGTGCCGCAGCGGGGCGATGAAGCGCTTGAACGTGCGCTTGTCGGCAAGCCCGGCATGCGTGTTGAAGAACTTCAACTGGCCGACGGCGTGTGCATGCATGAGCATTGCCAGCATCTTGCCCTGGAACAGGCGCGCCAGCACGTTGACGTGCACGAGGAAGTTTGAGCGCGACGCGACCCATCGCGTGCCGTCGAGCGAGAGCCCTCCGCCCGGCACGATCATATGCACGTGCGGATGATGGGTGAGCGCCGATCCCCAGGTGTGGAGCACGGCCGTGATGCCGATCCGCGCGCCGAGGCGCTTGGGGTCGGCGGCGATGGCGAGCGTCGTCTCGGCCGCCGCCTTCATCAGCAGATGGTAGACGACGCGCTTGTTCTGGTAGGCGATGTCGCGCAGTTCGCTCGGCAGCGTGTACACGACGTGGAAGTACTCTACCGGCAGCAGCTCCGCTTCGCGCTCGGCCAGCCATTCCCTGGCGGCGGCGCCCTGGCACTTGGGGCAATGCCGGTTGCGGCAGGAGTTGTACGCGATCACCGTATGGCCGCAGGCTTCATTCTCGCAGCGCGCCACATGGCCGCCGAGCGCGGCGGTGCGGCAGCGCTCGATCGCGCTCATCACCTTCAACTGGTCGAGGCTGACGTGCCCGGCATTGACCGAACGCCACGCCGCCCCGTGGCCGCGGAAGATATCCGCGACCTCCCGCGCCGGACGGGACACGGCCGCCGGCCGTTACGCCGGCGGCTGGTCCTCGCTGCGCGTCTTCGACTTCTTGCGTGTCTTCGGCTTGTTACGCGGCCGCGCCAGCCGGTCGAGCGGGCTCTCGACGGCGGAGATCATGCCGGTGGCGACGTGGCTGTAGCGCGCCGTCGTGTCCAATTTGGTGTGGCCCAACAGCGCCTGGATGGTTCTGATATGGGTGTCGTCCTCCAGCAGGTGGGTGGCGAAGCTGTGGCGCAACGTATGCAGCGTCACGCCCTTCCTGATCCCCGCGGCATCGGCCGCTTCATGAAACAAGCGGTTGAGCTGACGGGTGGTCATCGGCTGACCTGGCCTGCGGCCGGGAAACAGCCAGCGTTCGTGAATAGGCGTTGTGGCATCGTAACCCCGGCGCGCCTTCCACCACTGTCGCAATGGATCGAGCATCTCGGCCGGGAGCATGACGTTGCGGTCCTTGCGGCCCTTCGACTGCTCGATGCGAATGATGTTCTGTGCTCGATCGATATGCTTGACCTTGAGCCGCACGATCTCGCTCGCTCGCAATCCGCAGCCATAGCCGAGGCTGAGCAGAACGCGCGTCTTGAGGCTTGAGGCCACCGCCAGCAGCCGTTTAATCTCGTCGACGCTCATCACCAGCGGAAGCTTCTGCGGCTCACGAATGTGATAGATCTCTTCGGCAAGGTCCAATCGCCGCAGCGTCACCCGGAACAAGAACCGCAGCGCGGTCATGATGCGATTGCGGGTGCAAATGCTCACCCCCGTCTCGGCCAGGTGCAGCTGGAACCGGCGGATATCCTCAAGCGTGGCTGTCTCAGGCGACCGCTTCAGAAACCCGGCAAAGCGTTTGCACGCGCGAATGTGCCCCCGCTGCGTGCCCGCACAGAGCTTGCGTGCGTTCATGTCTTCGATCATACGTTGACGCAGCGGACTAACAGTGTTGGTCTCGCTCATGGGGAGCTCCATTCTGAGTGAGGTTGACGACACCTCGATTCTCAGGACGGGGCTCTCCATCCGCTATTGCGGGTCCTCTCGGCTGGCTACCGACCTCTCGGCTCTTGCCCCCGCGCAGCGGGCTGGAGCGCAGCGACTTTGTGCTCTGGCACTGAACCGACCTTCCGGGATGTCCGCGCGATGTCCGCTGTCGCGGGTAACTCGGACATTCAGCGGATCGCGTAGAAGGGCCGAGATTGACCCGTTTCGGAAGTCGGACAGCTAAATTTGTTGCGCTGCGATGTAGGGACTTCCGAGAGGCTGGTCTTACCCGCTACCATGCCCAATCTGA
>DATJZQ010000194.1:0-2736 GCA_035499005.1 Burkholderiales bacterium
CGTCACCTGCGACGTCGGAGCGCACTACTTGCACCTCTCGGAGCTCGACCTAGGGTACTTCGATTCGCATTGTCACGTGGTCCCCCCCTTCCGCGGGCTGCGCGACCGCGACGCGCTTCGGGCGGCGCTGGCCGACGGCACGATCGACGCGCTGTGCTCGGATCACGCGCCCGTGGACGAGGACGCGAAGCAGATCCCCTTCGCGGAATCGGAGCCCGGAGCGACCGGGCTGGAGCTGCTGCTACCGCTCACGCTGAAATGGGCGCAGGAGGCCCAAGTGGGGTTTCCCCAGGCGCTCGCGAAGGTGACGTCAAAGCCCGCGGCGATCCTCGGGATACCAGCGGGGGACCTCTCGGTTGGGCGGGAAGCGGATGTGTGCGTCTTCGACCCGAGCGTACACGTGAAGATCACCGCTGATTTCCTGAAGAGCCAGGGCAAGAACACGCCCTTCATCGGCTACGAGCTGCCCGGCCGCGTGCGCTACACTCTGGTGAGCGGAAAAATCGCATACGGCGATTGACCTAGATGTCCCATCTTTAGTACCGGTCGCCCTGCCGGCAGGCGAGAGCATGAAACAGCAGATTCGTTTCTGCAGGAGCTTCGATGGTGCCGGCCTTGCCTTCGCTGTGAGCGGGCAAGGTCCTGCGATCGTGCGGGCGCCGCACTGGCTCAGTCATCTCGAGTACGAGTGGGAGAGCCCGATCTGGAAACCGTGGATCGAGACCTTTTCCAAAAGCTACACGCTGGTTCGAACCGACGAACGAGCGTGCGGATTGTCTGATCTCGAGGCGCCGATCTCCTTCGAGGCGTGGGTCTGCGATCTGGAAGCGGTAGCGGACGCTGCCGGGCTGCAGCGCTTTGCCCTGTTCGGTCACTCGCAGGGAGGGGCGATAGCGATCGAATATGCGGTGCGCCACCCCGAGCGAGTGACGCATCTCGTCATCCTCGGGGGCTACGCGCGCGGCTCGATGAAGCGCGGCCTGTCGCCTGAACGCGTAGATGAGCTGAATGCTCAGCTGAAGCTCGTCGAGCAGGGATGGGGGCGCGAGGACCCCTCGTACCGGCAGATGTTCGCCATGCAGTTCGTGCCAGGGGGGACGCTCGAACAAATCAATTCCTTCAGCGAGCTCGAGCGCCGCACCACGACGCCGGTGAACGCGATGCGCATCATGGAAACGTTTTTCCAGATCGACGTGATCTCCTCGGCGTCAAAGGTGCAGTGCCCTGCCTTGGTCCTGCACGTGCGCGACGACCGTCGCGTGCCCTTCGAGGAAGGGCGGATTCTGGCGAGACTCATTCCAGGTGCGCGGCTCGTGCCCCTCGACTCGGCAAACCATGTCCTGCTCGAGCACGAACCGGCGTATCGAAAATTCTTCGACGAGCTGCGCGCCTTTCTTCCACGAGCAGGGAACGCTCCTGCAGAGTTCCCCGCGCTCACTCCGCGAGAGCGCGACATCCTGGACCGGATTGCGCAAGGTCTGGATAATGCCCAGATCGCCGCACACCTGGACCTGTCGGAAAAGACTGTGCGGAACAATATTACCCATATTTTCGCCAAGCTCGGCGTCGAGAATCGCGCGCAGGCCATCGTGCTCGCGCGGGACGCGGGTTTCGGGAGCAAGGGCTAGGTTTTTTCCTCATGCCGGGGCGCTTGCCCCGGTGTCCCGGGTACTCCATCACCTTGTCCCCGGGACCGCGGGCCCATGGTCGAGGCGATCTGGCGCGGGCACGATGCCCGTGGGCAACCGGAATTAGCCGGCCAAGCCATAGCCGAGGAGACCAGAACATGGGTGCACAAGATTTCGATATGGTCGCAAGCAGCATCGTGACAATCGAGCCCGGCAAGGGCCGCGCAGTGCGGATCCGGAAGGGGAGCGTGTGGCTGACACAGGAAGACAGAAACGACTACGTACTCGAGGCCGGGCAAGCGATGCAGCTCAACGCCGACGGCAAGGCCGTTGTGTCAGTCCACACCCCGACGCTGCTCGAGCTTTACCGTGCGGACCCGTGGGCGGTACGCGCACGGGTGGAGCGCGACGCCCGGCTTTCCCAAAGCAAAGCTCTGTGGGCGGCGGTACGGCGCATCTTTTTCGCGCTAGCCTCGATTGGAGAGACGCGAACCGGCGGGAATCCCTAGCCTCCCCCCGGCGCCAGGCGCGCGACGCTATCGAGCAGGATGAGCAGAATCTGCGCGACCAGGAGAACGAACAGCGGCGACAGATCCACGTTGCCGATCGCCGGGATGAAACGACGGAATACCGCATAGAAGGGGCGGGTCAGGGCGCCGAACACCGGCGCAAGCGGTGCCTGAGGGTTGACCCAGCTGATGATGACCTGGACGACGATTACTGCGTTCAGTATGTACAGTGAAGCACGCAGCAGCTCGATCGCGGCGAGCGTGAACAGCATCCCCGCGGCGATGCCCGGTGCGGCCGCGAACGAGATTCCGCGCAACCAGGAGAGCAGGACCAGCATCAGCGCCTCGGCGAACCACGCGATCAGAATCGTCGCGAGGTCCAGGCCGAACAATCCGGGAACGAAGCGTCGCGCGGGTTTCACGATCCAGTCGGTGAGCGCCGAAACGAATTGCCCGATCGGGTTGCGGAACGGCGCCCGCAGCCACTGCATGTAGAAGCGCAGCAGCAGCGCGTAAACGAAGACGCCGAACGCGGTCTGGATGAGCAGATGACCGATCTGGCTAAGCATGATCCGGGCTCCTCATTCCTTGCCCAGCTC
>DATJZQ010000195.1:0-6288 GCA_035499005.1 Burkholderiales bacterium
GCGGCCGCTTTCTGCTCATTGCCACTTCGGGTTGGGAGAGGTTCATTCGGCGCTTGGTGATGTGTCACAGGCACGCGAACACCTCCAGCGAGCGCTCTCACTGTACAGGGAGATGGACATGCACCACTGGCCTGAGCAGGCCGAGGCAGCGTTGAGAGCGATGGATGCTGGATAACCGCTATCGACGTAGATAAACGTTCGGTCTGGGTCGATAACCGACCATCTTGTGGCGCCTGTATCGTAGCCCCATCATGTTACGGGGCTGGTCTATGCCGTGCTGGGCATCAATGACGGGGACGAATCATGGCTGTCGATACAAGCGCTACTCCGAAGGGCAAGCTGGTCATCAAGAACGTCGGCCTGCTCCTGTCGGGGGACATCGCCCAGCCGATCCTCGACGCCGACACCGTCGTGGCGGTTGATGGATTGATCACGCAGGTCGGCGAGGCCAGGGACTGCGACGTGGCGCAGGCCGACACGGTGATCGACGCGAAGGGCACATGTCTGTGTCCTGGCCTCATCGATAGCCACGTGCACCCTGTGTTCGGCGACTGGACGCCGCGCCAGAACCAGCTCGGCTGGATCGATTCGACGCTCAATGGCGGCGTGACCACCATGATCTCGGCCGGCGAGGTGCATCTGCCAGGTCGCCCCAAGGACATCGTCGGGCTCAAGGCGCTGGCGATCACAGCGCAGCGCGCATTCGACAACTTCCGGCCTGGTGGCGTCAAAGTGATGGCGGGTGCGCCGGTGCTCGAGAAGGGCATGGTCGAATCCGACTTCGAGGAGCTGGCGCGTGCCGGCGTCACGTTGCTGGGCGAGGTCGGGCTGGGCTCGGTGAAGGCGGGCGCGGAAGCCCGGCAGATGGTCGCATGGGCACGCAAACACGGCCTGCAGAGCACAATCCACACGGGCGGCCCATCCATCCCGGGTTCCGGGCTGATCGACAAGGATGTCGTGCTGGAAGCCGACGCCGACGTGATCGGGCACATCAACGGCGGCCATACAGCGTTGCCTGAGCAGCACGTGTGCGAGCTGTGCGAGCGGAGCTCGCGCGCCATCGAGATCGTGCACAACGGCAACGAAAAGATCGGAATCGCGGCGGCCCAGGCGGCGCGCGACCTGAAATGCCTTCACCGCGTGATCCTCGGCACCGACGGGCCGGCGGGCTCAGGTGTGCAGCCGCTCGGCATCTTGCGCATGGTCGCGCTGCTATCGAGCATAGGAGGGCTTGCCGCCGAGCAGGTGTTCTGCTTCGCTACCGGGAACACGGCGCGCATCCGCAAACTGCGCTCCGGGCTGATCGAGCCGGGCAAAGCGGCGGATTTCGTGTTCCTCGATCGCGCGCAGCACACGGCCGGAAAGACGCTGCTGGACAGCGTCGGCCTGGGCGACATCCCCGGCGTGGGGATGGTGATCATCGACGGCATCGTGCGTTGCGGGCGCAGCCGGAACACGCCTCCGGCCACCCAAGTGCCTGTGATCGCCGGGCCCTAGTCGGTAGCACCCCTCACCCGGCCCTCTCCCGCAAGGGGAGAGGGAGGTGAACGGCTTGCAACACTGGAACGGTTCTATAATGGTTGATGAATCCGCGGCAACCATAACGCGGCTAAGCCGTTTCTTCGACGGATCTCGAGAGGAGGCACGAGCATGGGCGAATTCAATCGGCGAAAATTCCTGATTGTTGCGGGGGCAGCAACGAGCGCGGTGCTGACAGCGGTGCGCAACGTCTGGGCGGCGGGGAAGATCAAGCCCACGGACAGCGACGCACTGCTGGTGATCGATGTTCAGAACTGCTTTGTCCCGGGCGGGAGCCTGGCGGTGAAGGGCGGCGACGAGATCGTGCCTCTCATCAATCGCCTCGCCAAGAGCTTCCACAACGTGGTGCTGACGCAGGACTGGCACACAGCTGATCACGTGTCCTTTGCCTCCCAGCATCAGGGCAAGAAGCCGTTCGAGACTATCCAGCTCAGCTACGGGACGCAGGTGCTGTGGCCCGACCACTGCGTGCAGGGCACCGAGGGAGCCGCGATCGTGAGCGGCATCGACATCCCGCAAGCAGAGCTGATCATCCGCAAGGGCTTCCACCGAGAGGTGGACAGCTACTCGGCGTTCCTCGAAGCCGACCGCAAGACGCAGACCGGGCTCGCCGGCTACCTCAAGGGTCGTGGCATCAAACGGGTGTTCGTCTGCGGTCTGGCGACCGATTACTGCGTCGCCTGGTCGGCCCTGGACGCGCGCAAGTTCGGCTTCCAGGCCGACGTGATCGAGGACGCCTGCCGCGGCATCGACTTGAACGGCTCCATCGCCAAGGCCTGGGCAGATATGACCAAGGCCGGCGTCAAGCGCATCCAGTCTGCGGATATCGAGATGGCTTGAGGGTGGGAGTCAGGCACAACGAGAAAGGCGAGCCGAGGCTCGCCTTTTTTGTATGACAGAGGGCGGCCGCTAGCCCCCGTTTTTCGCCGGCAGCAGGCGATCACGGTTCGTTTTGATGGCTGCGGCGGCGAGCTCCGTCAATCCTTCGCCGTCGTGCTCATCCATCCATCGCACCAGCTCGCGCCGCATGCGCGGATCCCAGAAGCGCTTGAGATGGCTGGCGACGCCTTCGATGGCCACGGCTTGATCCGGCTCGGCGTGGAAAAACGCCGCGATCTCGTTGGCCATCTTCACCAGCTTGTGCGCTTCCACCGCGGGATTCTTCCGCGCTCTAACTAGGCCTTGGCCTGCTCGTGCGCAGGCAGAAGCTCGCGCTGCCGCTTGTCGAACTCGGTGAACTGGCGCTGCCATTCGGACGGCTGCGCCACCCGGCTCACCTGCACTGCCGTCACCTTGTACTCCGGGCAGTTGGTGGCCCAGTCCGAGTTGTCGGTCGTGACGACGTTCGCGCCGGAGAAAGGATGATGGAAAGTCGTGTACACCACGCCCGGCTGTATGCGCTCGGTGATCACGGCGCGCAATACCGTCTCGCCCGCGCGGCTGCGTACGCCAACCCAATCGCCGTCGTGGATGCCGCGCTGTTCGGCGTCGTGGGGGTGGATCTCGAGGCGGTCTTCATCGTGCCAGACCAGATTGGCGGTGCGGCGCGTCTGCGCGCCGACGTTGTACTGGCTGAGAATGCGGCCCGTGGTGAGCAAGAGTGGATACTGGCGCGTGGTTCGCTCGTCGGTGGGAACGTACTCGGTGACGACGAAGCGGCCCTTGCCGCGGACGAATTGCTGCACGTGCATGACGGGCGTCCCTTCCGGCGCCTGATCGTTGCACGGCCATTGAATGCTGCCCAGCCGATCGATCTTGTCGAACGACACGCCACGGAACGTCGGCGTCAGGCGCGCGATCTCGTCCATGATCTGCGACGGATGGTCGTAGTGCATGGGATACCCGAGAGCATTCGACAGGGCGACGGTAACTTCCCAGTCCGCCATGCCCGCGAGCGCTGGCATGACTTTGCGCACGCGCGAGACGCGGCGTTCGGCGTTCGTGAAAGTACCGTCCTTCTCGAGGAAGCTCGAGCCGGGGAGGAACACGTGAGCGAACTTGGCAGTCTCGTTCAAGAAAATGTCCTGCACGACGAGGCATTCGAGCGCCCGGAGCGCGGCGGTCACGTGTTGCGTGTCGGGGTCGGACTGAGCCAGGTCTTCACCCTGCACGTACATGCCCTTGAACGATCCGTCCAGCGAGGCATCGAACATGTTCGGGATGCGAAGGCCGGGCTCGGCTTCCAGCTTGACCTTCCAGTCGTTTTCGAACAGGGCGCGCACCGCTGGATCGGAGACATGGCGATACCCCGGCAGCTCGTGAGGGAAGGATCCCATGTCGCACGAGCCCTGCACATTGTTCTGGCCTCGCAGCGGGTTCACGCCGACACCCTTGCGTCCCAGGTTGCCGGTGACCATGGCGAGATTCGCGATGCCGATGACCATGGTGGAGCCCTGGCTGTGCTCGGTCACGCCCAGGCCATAGTAGATTGCGCCGTTGCGCGCGCTCCCATACAGCCGCGCAGCAGCGCGCAGATCGGCAGCCGGCACTCCGGTGACCGTCTCCATCGCTTCGGGTGAGTTGCGCGGGTCGCAGATGAAGGCCTTCCACTTCTCGTATTCCTTCGCCTCGCAGCGCGCCCGCACGTAGTCTTCCTTGTGCAGCCCCTCCGTGACGATCACGTGCGCCAGCGCGTTGATCACCGCCACGTTGGTCCCGGGCAGAAGCTTCAGGTGGTAGTCCGCTTCGACGTGCGGCATGCGCACCAGATCGATCTGCCGCGGATCCACCACGATCAACTTGGCGCCCTCGCGCAGCCGGCGCTTCATCTGCGAGGCAAACACCGGATGCCCGTCCGTCGGATTCGCGCCGATCACGACGATGACATCGGCGTCCTCGACCGAATCGAAGTTCTGCGTACCGGCCGACTCGCCGAGCGTCGTCTTCAAGCCGTAGCCGGTTGGCGAGTGACACACGCGCGCGCAGGTGTCCACGTTGTTATTGCCGAACGCGGCCCGCACCAGCTTCTGCACCAGATACGTCTCTTCGTTGGTGCAACGGGACGACGTGATCCCGCCCACGGCGTCGCGCCCGTATTTGGCCTGGATGCGCTTGAACTCGGAAGCGGCGTAGGCGATCGCCTCGTCCCAGGACACCTCGCGCCAGGGATCCGCGATGTTCTTGCGGATCATCGGGGTGCGGATGCGATCGGGATGCGTGGCGTAGCCCCAGGCGAAGCGTCCCTTGACGCAGGAGTGCCCGTGGTTCGCGCCGCCGTCCTTGTTGGGGACCATGCGGACCACCTCCGACCCTTTCATCTCGGCGCGGAACGAGCAGCCCACGCCGCAGTAAGCGCAGGTGGTGATCTCGCTATGGTCAGGCTGGCCGTTGTCGATGACGGATTTCTCCATCAGAGTCGAGGTCGGGCAGGCCTGGACACAGGCGCCGCACGACACGCATTCGGACGACAGGAAGTCGGTCGGGCCGGCCGCGATCACGGAAGCGAAGCCGCGGCCATCCACGGTCAGGGCGAAAGTCCCCTGCACCTCTTCGCACGCGCGCACGCAACGCGAGCAGACGATGCACTTCGTGGGATCGAAAGTGAAGTACGGGTTGGAGGTGTCCTTCTCGGCGCGCAGGTGATTTGCGCCGTCGTAGCCATAGCGCACCTCGCGCAAGCCCACGACACCGGCCATCTCCTGGAGCTCGCAGTTGCCGTTGGCCGGGCAGGTCAGGCAATCGAGGGGATGGTCCGAGATGTAGAGCTCCATGACTCCACGCCGCAGATCCGCCAGCTTGCGGGACTGCGTGCGCACTTTCATGCCGGCCTCGACCAGCGTGGTGCAGGAAGCCGGATAGCCTTTGCGCCCCTCGATTTCCACCAGGCACAGGCGGCACGATCCGAAGGCCTCCAGCATGTCCGTCGCGCACAGCTTCGGCACACGCACGCCTGCGTCGGTGGCGGCGCGCATCACCGAGGTCCCGGCCGGTACCGTGACGGTGGTGCCGTCTACCTGCAGCGTGACCAGTTGCTCGGACACGCGCCCGGGCGTCCCGGCGTCCAGCACTTTCACCGAGTACATGCGTTCCTCCGTCCTTGCCGTGTCAGGCGGCCCTGGCCGCCTTCGCGGTCACCCCGAAGTCATCGGGGAAATGTTCGAGCGCGCTGCGCACCGGGAACGGCGTCATGCCGCCTAGCGCGCACAGCGACCCGTGCAGCATCGTCTCGCACAGGTCGCGCAGCAGTTCCACGTTGGCTTGGCGCTGCTCCCCCTGCCGGATGCGGTCGATCACCTCGACGCCGCGGGTCGACCCGATGCGGCATGGGGTGCACTTACCGCACGATTCGATCGCGCAGAACTCCATAGCGTAGCGGGCCATCTGCGCCATGTCCACGCTGTCGTCGAATGCGACGACGCCCCCGTGGCCGACCATCCCGCCGATGGCGGCGAACGCTTCATAGTCCAGCGGCGTATCGAACTGGGATTCGGGCAGATAAGCGCCCAGCGGGCCACCGACCTGCACGGCTCGGATCGGCCGTCCGGTGGCGGAGCCGCCGCCATAGTCGTACAGCAGCTCTCGCAGCGTGATTCCGAACGCCTTCTCGACCAGGCCGCCGTGCTTGATGTTGCCGGCGAGCTGGAACGGGAGGGTGCCGCGCGACCGTCCCATCCCGAAGTCGGCATAGTGCTTCGCACCCTTGTCGAGGATGATGGGTACCGACGCGAAGGTGATCACGTTGTTGATCACGGTCGGCTTGCCGAACAAGCCCTCGATCGCGGGCAGCGGCGGTTTGAACCGGACCATGCC
>DATJZQ010000196.1:0-5264 GCA_035499005.1 Burkholderiales bacterium
CATCACCTGACAGTCGTGCCGCCAGGCGAGCTCGGTCAGCTCTCCGAGGGTTCTCAACTCGGCGATCTGGGCCTCGTCGTTGGCGTCGTAGATCGAGCCCGGCCGCAGTCCGTCGCCGAGCGAGAACGAGACGTCGTACGCCGCCATGATCTCGCAGATGTCCTCGAAGTGCGTGTAGAGGAAGCTCTCGCGGTGGTGCGCGAGGCACCACTTCGCCATGATCGAGCCGCCGCGCGAGACGATGCCGGTCATGCGCTTCGCGGTGAGCGGGATGAACGGCAGCCGCACCCCGGCGTGGATGGTGAAGTAGTCGACGCCCTGTTCGGCCTGCTCGATCAGCGTGTCGCGGAAAATCTCCCACGTGAGCTCCTCGGCTTTGCCATCGACCTTCTCGAGCGCCTGGTCGATCGGTACTGTGCCGATCGGCACCGGCGCGTTACGAACGATCCACTCGCGCGTCTCGTGGATGTGCTTGCCGGTGGACAGGTCCATCACCGTGTCGCCGCCCCAGCGAATGGCCCAGGTCATCTTCTCCACTTCCTCGGCGATGCCCGAGCTCACCGCGGAGTTCCCGATGTTCGCGTTGATCTTCACCAGAAAATTGCGGCCGATGACCATCGGCTCGGATTCGGGATGGTTGATGTTGGCCGGGATGATCGCGCGGCCTCGCGCGACCTCATCTCGCACGAACTGCGGCGTGATCGTCGCCGGGATTGCCGCCCCGAACGCCTCGCCCGGATGCTGCCGGGTGATCAACTCGGAGAGAAGGTCGCGGCGCTGATTCTCGCGGATGGCGACAAATTCCATTTCCGGCGTCACGATCCCGCGCCGAGCGTAGTGCATCTGGGAGACATTGGCCCCGGGCTTTGCGCGGCGCGGACGGCGCACGAGCCGAAAGCGCATCTCGGCGAGGCGAGCATCGTTCAGCCGCTCGACGCCGTAGCGTGAGGAGGGTCCTGGCAATTCCTCCGTGTCGCCGCGCTGTTCGATCCACGGCGCGCGCACCGCCGCGAGCCCGCTGCGAATGTCGATCCTGGCCTGCGGGTCGGTATACGGACCCGAGGTGTCGTAGACATACACAGGTGGATTACGCTCTGCTTCGGTCGAGGTCTGCGTCTCGCTTTGCACGATCTCCCGCATGGGTACGCGGATATCCTCGCGCGTTCCCTGTACGTAGACTTTGCGCGACCGGGGCAGAGGCTGAATGGCCGCCTCATCCACATGGGCGGTGGCAGCAAGGAATCTGGGATTGGCAACCATGGCTCGCTCCTGTTCGACTTGAGGGGGAGCGAAAGCGGAGATCGGAGCCCGCAACGCTTCCCTACGGCGGCATGACCCGCATCAGGTTCAAAGGGTATTTCTCACCGGCCTCAAGCCGGACCCCCAACGTACCGTCAACCTACGCGAATCGCGCTGCCCATGCAACACATGCAGTGCTCCGCCCGCGCCGCGCTTCGTGCGCCAGCGGAAAAGACCTCTGAGATTCGATGCGCAACTAAGTGAATTTGCTACAATCCGCCATTCTTTGCCGGGAGCCTCAGCCGAGTGGACCTGGAACGGGCCCGCTACAACATGGTGGAAAGCCAGATCCGCACGTGGGAGGTGCTGGATCAGAGGGTTCTGGACACATTGTCGGTGGTGAAGCGGGAGGAGTACGTGCCCGACCGATACCGCCCGTTCGCATTCGTGGACATGGAGATTCCGCTCGGCCACGGCGAGGCGATGCTGACGCCCAAGCTCGAAGCCAGAATCCTGCAGGAGTTGACGCTGAATGACAGCGACCGCGTACTGGAAGTGGGGACCGGCAGCGGCTACATGACGGCGCTACTCGCTGCGTTGGCCGCGCATGTTCACAGCGTCGAGCTCGACGCCGACCTGGCCCGATCGGCCCAGGCCAAACTGACCAATCACGGCGTACGCAACGTCACGGTTGAAGCCGGCGACGCGGGCAACGGCTGGCCGGCGCACGCCCCGTACGACGTCATCGTCCTTACCGGCTCGGTGCCTGTCCTGCCGGAGACGTTCAAGGCACAGCTCAAGCCCAGTGGCCGGCTGCTCGCAGTGGTGGGCGCGCCGCCTGTGATGACCGCGCGTCTCCTAACACATATGGGTCCGGGGGTCTTCGGAGAAGTCGGGTTGTTCGAGACTTGCATCGCGCCGCTGCGCAATGTGCCGCAGCCCGAGCGCTTTGTGTTCTGAATGTTTTTCCGCGTGGGGCAGCGAACGAGATCGCAACTGTGAAGGGAAAAAATATGCATCTGAAAGCTTCTGCCTGGCTCGTGTTCGGACTAGCCTGCGGTCATGCCGCAGCCGATGACCTGATGACCGTCTACCGCGAGGGTCTGGGGTCCGATCCGGTGTTCGCAGCCGCCAGGTCGAGCTATGAGGCAGCGAAAGAAAAGCTGCCGCAGGGGCGCGCGCTGTTTCTGCCCAACATAAACGTTACCGCTAACGCGAACTACAACTCTACGGACTTCAGGTATTTCAATGTCACCACCAACCCGGTAACTGGGCAGCCTGCGGTCAACACGCCACCCGCGGGCAATGTCACCTATCCCAGCTGGGGCGCCGGGCTGAACCTCACGCAGCCCATACTGCACCTGCAGAACAACGCGGTGTATGACCAGGCGGGGCTGCTCGTGACTCAGGCGGACGCGCAGCTTGCATTTGCCGGTCAGGATCTGATGATCCGCGTTTCGCAGGCGTATTTCGACGTGCTGCTGGCCGAATACGAGCTCGAGACGGTCCGTGCGCAAAAAGCGGCCACGGCCGAACAGCTGGCGCAGGCCAAGCGCAATTTTCAGGTTGGTACGGCGACCATCACCGACACGTACGACGCACAGGCACGCTACGACCTCGTGGTGGCGCAGGAGATCACAACCAGCAACGACATCGAGGTCCGGCGCAGTGCCTTGCAGCAGATCATCGGGCGGCCACCCGGGCCGCTTGCAAGACCTGAAGGCAAAGGGCAGATCACGCTGAGCCCTCCCGAGCCAAACAATATGGAGGCCTGGGTGCAGGCTTCGTACAGCGACAGCCTGCAGGTGCAGATCGCCAAGGCCAGTCTGGACATCGCGGTCAAGGAGGTCGACCGCAATCGCGCTGCCAACTACCCGACGATCGACGCGGTAGCAGGGGCCACTTACAACTGGCAGAACGGCAGTCAGCTCGGCATCGGGCAGGCCGTTACATCAGGCCTCGTTGGGCTTCAGCTCAACTATCCGCTTTACCAGGGCGGTGCCATCAGCTCTCGCGTGCGCGAGGCAATCGCGAACAAGAGCAAGGCCGACCAGGATTATGAGAATGCGCGTCGTACGGTCGCCCAGAACGTGCGTCAGTCCTTCCTCGCCGTGAACACGGGGCTGGCCGAGATCGGGGCGCTGCGGCAGGCGGTGGCGTCGAATCAGCTGTCGGTCGATGCCACCAAGCTCGGTCAGGAGGTCGGGGTGCGCACCCAGGTCGACGTGCTCAATGCCCAGCAGCTGCTGTACAGCGCTCAGCGCGACCTGTACCGGGCCTATTACGTGACGATCGTGGGCCAGCTCAAACTGAAACAGTCCGTGGGCCGGCTGACCCCCGTCGATCTGGACAACGTCAACCGCCTTCTCATTCTCAAGCCGGCCAACTGATCCTTTGGAGCCGGACAGCACCAGCGAATCCCCAGCCGGCGGCGCCCAGTTTCCCCCGGGCACACTGCGCGAGGACAAGCAGAAGCTGCGCACACGGCTTCTGAGCCTGCGGGCGGCGCTCGATCGCGCGGAGCACGCGCGCCTGAGCCGCCTGATCACCGCCCGCCTGCTGAGCCTGCCGGAGTTTGGGCAGCCCGGCTGCGTGCTGGCTTACCTGTCCTTCGGCAGCGAGTTCGACACCGGCGAATTCGTGCGCGCGCTGCAGGGGCGCGGGTGCACATTAGTGCTGCCGCGGATAGATCTCGCCCGTCGCGCTCTCACCCTGCATCGGGTGAGCGATCCCGAATCCGAAACAGTGCCTGGCGTTTGGGGCATCCGAGAACCCGACCCGCAACGCTGTCCCGGCGCCGAGCGCGCGGACATCGATGCGGTGCTCGTTCCAGGCGTCGCCTTCACGGCTACCGGCGGACGGCTCGGCTACGGCGGTGGTTTCTACGACAGGCTGCTGCGCGGCTGGCCGGGACGGGTACCGCTCGTCGGACCCGCTTTCGAGCTGCAGGTGGTCGAGGATCTTCCGCTCGGGCCCGACGATGAACCGATCGACACTGTCGTCACGGAGGCCCAGGTCTATCGACGGGCCGGGCGCTGAAGCTGCGCAACGATCCGCTGCGCAGCACCCTGATGCTGGCGCATGAGCGTCAGGCCGGCCTCGGCCATCCGAGCGCGCCGCTCGGGTTCGGCGAGCAAGGCCGCCACCGCCCGTGCGAGCTCGCGCTGATCGGCTACCTGCAGGGCAGCGCCAGCACGCAACGCCAGGCGCGTCGCCTCTTCGAAGTTGAAGGTATAAGGGCCGACTAAGACGGGTATGCCGACGGCGCATGCTTCGAGCAGGTTCTGACCGCCGAGCGGCAGCAGGCTGCCTCCCACGAAAGCGATGTCGCACGCAGCGTAGTAGGCGTACAGCTCGCCCATGCTGTCACCCAGCCAGACGGTCGTGGCCGGCGCGACCGGCCGCTGCTCGCTGCGGCGCTGATAGGCGAGCGAGCGCGCGGCGAGCAGTCTTCCCACCGCGTCGAAACGCTGCGGATGCCGCGGGACGATAACGGTCAGCAGGTCGGATCGAGCGGCGAGCTCCACAGCCTCCAGTACCTTCTCTTCCTCTCCGTCGCGCGTGCTGGCAGCCAGGAGCACCGGGCGCCCTCCGAACCAGCCGCGGAAACGATTGCCCAGCTCGATGTCCTGCGGCCGCGGCGAGCGGTCGAACTTCAAGTTGCCGCACACCGCAACGTCGCGTGCGCCCAGCGCAGTCAGACGCTGAGCATCCGCGTCGGTCTGCGCGGCCACGCCTGCGAGCTCTCCAAGCGTGGCCCGCGTGAACCTGGCGAAGCGAGCGTAGCCGCGTGCCGAGCGCTCCGACAGCCGCGCGTTGACCAGATAAAGGGGTATCGATGCGACGCGGCACGCGTGAATCAGGTTCGGCCACAGCTCGGTTTCCAGCAGCAGACCCAGCTGAGGTCGGAAGTGCGTCAAAAATCGCCGGGTTGCCCAGGGAAGATCGTAGGGGAGGTAACAGCGCGCTACGCGCTCGCCGAACACTTGCTCGCTGGTCTCGCGTCCGGTGGGAGTCATGTGGGT
>DATJZQ010000197.1:0-5904 GCA_035499005.1 Burkholderiales bacterium
CCGACGATGAGCGCCCCCACCAGCGTCCCGAGCATGTCGCCGCGGCCGCCCAAAAGGCTCGTCCCGCCCAGCACCACCGCGGTGATGCTGTCCAGATTGTCGGTCTGCCCGGCTTGCGGGTCGCCGACGCTGGTGCGTGCAACCAGAAGCAGCGCTGCGATACCGTAAATCAATCCGGCGATCGTGTAGATGGCCACCAGCATCCCGCGCGCGGGGATGCCCATCAGCCGCGCCGCCTCTGGATTGTTGCCGAGCGCATATACATGTCGGCCAGGCGCGGTTTCGCGCAGGATGAACCACACACCGAGATACATGATCAGCATCAGGACCGTACCGTAGGTCACCGCAGTCTCGCCGATCTTGAAAGTGTTGCCGAAGAACAGCATGGCGTCAGGCAGGCCGGAGACCGTCTGCGACTTCGAGTAGATCTGTGTGATGGCGAAGGCGATGTTGAGCGTGCCCAGCGTTACGATGAAAGGCGGCAGCCTGACGTAAGTGATGAGCGCACCGTTCAGAAAGCCGAATGCGACGCACACCAGAAGCCCGCACAGAATAGCCAGGTACGGATTCATGCCGAGATCGACCGCGAACTTGGTCATCACGATCGAGCCGAGCGCCATGATCATCCCGCAGGACAGGTCGATTCCCGCGGTAAGAATGACCAGCGTCTGCCCGATGGCCACCACGCCCACAACCATGACCTGCTGGAGAATCAGCGAAAAGTTCTGACCCGCCAGGAAGCGGTCCGACTGGAAGGCGAAGAACGCGCACGCGAGCGCAAGCGCGATGAACGGTCCGAACGTCGCGACCGGCGGCAGGTGTTCGAGGAGGCCGCGCACGCCTGGGCTGGCGCTCGCTGCTGTCGGCGCACTCATAAATCAGCCCCCACCCTGACCCTCCCCCGCAAGCGGGGGAGGGGAATGAGCGAGATTTCCCCCGCACGCGGGGGAGGGGAATGAACTGGCGCTACCCCGCAAGCGGGGGAGGAAAGAGAGCAGTCGGCTGCTAGCCCCAGCACGCGCTCAGGCCAAACTTGGTGTCTTTGCTTTCGACGCCCTTCATCGGCTTGTCGGTGATGAGCGTGACCCCGGTGTCCGTATAGCCGGAAACCTTCTTCCCGGTCTTGGCGTATGCAACGCCCGCATCCACGCCGAGCTGCGCCATCTTGAGCGGGTACTGCTGTGACGTAGCGCCGATGACGCCGGCCTGAATGTTCCTCACGCCCTCACACCCGCCGTCGACGGATACGATCAGCACGCCCTTTTCCTTGCCGGCGGCTTTGAGCGCCTGGTACGCGCCTGCCGCAGCAGGCTCATTGATGGTGTAGACGACGTTGATGTCGGGTGCCTTCTGCAGGCAGTTCTCCATCGCGGTCTGCCCTTTCGCGCGGTCCCCTTGTGTGTCCTGGCTGCACACGATCATGGGGTCGCCCTCCTTGATGCCGAAGCCCTTGAGGAACCCGTCGTGGCGCAGCTGGCCGACGGTGATGCCGGGGGCGAGGTCCAGGGTGGCGATCTTCGCTTTCTTGCCCGCCATCGCCGCCTTTGCGTACTCACCGATCAAAACGCCGGCCTTGAAGTTGTCCGTAGCGAACAGCGCGTCAGTTGCATCCTGTGGATCTGTGGGAGTGTCGAGCGCGATCACCAGTACGCCAGCGGCGCGTGCTTTCTTGATCGAGGGCACAATGGCCTTGGTGTCGCTCGGCGTGATGAGGATGGCCTTGGCGCCCGCCGTCACCATGTTTTCGATTGCGGTCATCTGGCCTGCGTTGTCACCGTCGAACTTGCCCGCAGCGCTCATGAGCTTGGCACCGTCGGCTTTGGCTGCCGCCTCCGCGCCCTGCTTCATCTTGACGAAGAATGGATTGGTCTCGGTCTTCGTGATGAGGCCGACCGTCGGTTGCTGCGCGTAAGCGAATGCTGCGGTGCACATCGACACACACAGCAAGACAAGTCTCTTCGTCTTCATCAGGGTCCTCCGCCTTATCGATGGTATGAACAGCGCGCTGCCGGGAATTCGTCTTCCAATATTACTAAATCACCCTCGTTTGGTTTAGTCTGCCTTCGACGCGGGGCGATCGCGACACATTGCTCCAAGCATCGGAGCCACGTCAATAGGGTGGGCCCGGAACGGCCGCCAGAAGCGGGTCTGCATGACACAGGTATTTCTCGGCATCGATGTAGGCACCTCCGCCGTAAAGGCCTTGCTGGTCGACGAGCAGCAGCGCGTGCTTGCCCAAGCGGAGCAGGCGTTGTCAATCTCGCGCCCGCGGCCGCTCTGGTCAGAGCAGAACCCAGAAGAGTGGTGGACCGCGGTCGCACGCGCGGCTCGCGCGCTCCGGCAGGCCGCGCCAGGCAATTTCGCAGGCGTGCGCGCCATAGGACTCTCGGGGCAGATGCACGGCGCCGTGCTGCTGGATCGAGCGGGGAAGGTGCTGCGCCCCGCCATTCTGTGGAACGACGGCCGCTCGCTGCAGCAATGCGAGGAACTGGAGCGGCTGGTGCCGAATCTCGGAAGCATCGCGGGCGTGCCCGCCATGCCGGGGTTCACCGCGCCCAAGGTGCTCTGGTTGAGACAACACGAACCGCAGATCTTCGCGCGGCTCGCGACCGTGATATTGCCCAAGGATTACGTGCGTTATCGCCTCACTGGCGAGCTCGCTACGGATGCGTCGGACGCTGCGGGGACGCTGTGGCTCGACGAAGGCACGCGCTCCTGGTCTGCTCAACTCCTGCAGGCGACTGGCTTGTCGCTCGCGCACATGCCGCGCTTGCTGGAGGGATCGCAAGCATCCGGGGTCGTGAGCCGCGATGTCGCGAGTGCATGGGGCCTGCCGCCTGACGTGACCGTCGCTGCCGGCGCAGGTGACGCCGCAGCGGGCGCGGTCGGCATCGGCGCGGTGTCCGGCGGCGACGCTTTCGCTTCGCTCGGCACCTCCGCTCAATACTTCGTGTGCACCGCCGACTATCGCCCGTTCCCGCAAGCGTTCGTGCACGCTTTCTGCCACGCGATCCCGCACCGCTGGTACCAAATGGCAGCGATGCTGAATGGCGCGAGCTGCCTCGCGTGGGCGGCCAAACTGGTCGGGGCAGACAACATCGACGCACTGCTTGCGCGTGTGGAGGCCACCTTCAAAGGTGTCGGCAGCCTGCTGTTCTTGCCGTACCTGACCGGAGAGCGCACGCCACACAACGACCCTTACGCGCGGGGTGTGTTCTTCGGGCTGCAGGCGGAGACTTCGACCGAGGCGCTGATCCAGTCCGTGCTCGAGGGCGTCGCGCTCTCGCTCGCGGAAGCGCAGGACTGCCTGGGCGCCGCCGGGACTCAGGTTGCCCGCGTAGCTGCGATCGGCGGCGGCAGCCGAAGCCGCCTCTGGATGCGCATTCTCGCCAGCGC
Organism: Burkholderiales bacterium; assembly: GCA_035499005.1. Lineage (GTDB taxonomy): Bacteria > Pseudomonadota > Gammaproteobacteria > Burkholderiales > SHXO01 > SHXO01. The sequence goes on from DATJZQ010000197.1 coordinate 3,397, forward strand.
ACTCGATCGGCCAGTGCTTCTCTATCGAGAAGGGGCGCAGGGGCCAGCCTTCGGAGCGACGCGCCTGGCCCGGCTGGCGGTAAGTAACGAGGCCGTTGGCGAAGTCTGCACTGCGCCTGCGGTGAGCGAAGCGATCGATCCGGAGCCCGCTCTGGCCGATGCGTATCGCGCCGCAGGCGAAAAATTCCGCCGCTTGTACCAAGCGTTGAGAGCTGAGTTCAGAACGTGAGTGGCCCATGTACGCACAAAGGGAGTAGCAATGCGAATCGAAATGATCTGTGTGCACTTGCCTTGCGCCTCGCTCGGTTGACACGCTGCCGACCCCGGCGTAGCGTTCATCAACTACATTCCACTTCTCGCCACGACGACACGGAAAAGGCGAGCAGCGCGCCGCGCGAGCGTCCGCCCGGAGCGTGAAGCGCAGCGCGATCGCGCAGTAGCACTATCCATGGAGGTGACCTATGCCGAAATACCTGATCGAAGCGTCTTACACGATGGAAGGCCTGAAAGGCATCATGAAAACCGGCGGGACGGCACGTCGAGCAGCGGTGCAGCAGGCGGTTGAGAGCGTCGGCGGAAAGTTTGAGGCGCAGTATTTCGCGTTGGGGGACTACGACGCGTTCGCCATCGTCGATCTACCGGATCATGTGTCCGCTGCGGCGATTGCGCTCGCAGTGACCGGCAGCGGAGCGGCCCGCACCAAGAGCACCGTGCTCCTCACGCCGGAAGAAGTCGACCAGGCGGTGAAGAAACAGGTCAAGTACCGCCCGCCAAATGCTTAGCTGAGCTCCCTCTCCCCTTGCGGGAGAGGGCGGGGGGTGAGGGTCCCCTTGCGGGAGAGGGCGGGGGGTGAGGGCCCCCTTGCGGGAGAGGGCGGGGGGTGAGGGCCCCCTTGCGGGAGAGGGCAGGGGGTGAGGGCCCCCTTGCGGGAGAGAGCCTCCCCCGGACTTGATTCGGGGGCGGGGAGGGTGAGGTCGCTCTGGCGGTCTTAAGTCCGCCAGAGCGCGTGATCAGCGCTCCAGCGCGATCGTGGTTTCAAACCGGAAATCGCACACGTCCACGACTCTTCCCCGGTCGACGCGCGCAACGCGGTGATACTGATTCCAGTTGTCGGCAGGTGGCCAGGCAGCGGGCTTGTTCTCGAAATACACCTTCCCGTGGTACATGAAGAAGCGCGCCCTGTTGCCACAAGGCAGCATCGGATACCGGTTGGACGGGTCCGCGTTCTGCAGCTTCATTAGAAGGTCACGCTTCGAGCTCGAAGCGAAACGCTGACCGGCCTTGTCGACGACGTCATAGAAGACTTCGTCGCAGCCTGCCCCCGCGCTGCTGTTCAGCGCGAGCTCGAGGATGTTCTCGGGGTTCCCACTATTGGCGAAATCCAGCGCCCGCATGCTGCCGGCGCTGGTCTCGGAGTAGCGTTCCGACACGGTCTCGCGCTCGATCGGAGCCGGCGCCTTGAACTCGATCGCGGCCGGACCTCTGCTCTGGCTCAAGCTGCGGCACAGCTCGGGCTCGACAGCGCCGGGCCCGATTCTCTCCACGGTGTGCGTCTTGAAACGGCACGCTGGACCGCCGGAAAGCGGCCATGCTGCGACGGGATGGTGAAAGTCGCGATAGTGGAGGATATGCGCTGTGTCGCCATAATCGATCAAGCCGAGCCTATCGCCGCCCCACAGGTCATCTTCGGGGACCGATATTGCGTGCTCATCCAACGGAAAATCGGTATCGGCGTCGAAAGCATAGATCACCGGCACATGCGCCGTGCCCTCGGTCGCGAATGCGATGTCGATCCGGCGATTTCCGGCTTTGATGTTCGTCGCCGACGCAGCGACCCATTCCTGCAGGAGCCCGGTATCTGCATAGCGCGCAATCGCGCTGCAAATGTCGCCGTCCGCACTCCGAGCTGCGCCGCCTTTCATGAACGATTCGATGCGGGCATTGCTCTTGCCGCCGAGGTCGAGATACTTGCTGTACAGTGCCTGAATTTCAGACACCTGACGCTGCTTGGCTGAAGTGTCGGTCATCGCGGACAGGCGGCCGCGCAGCACTTCAGCGAGATTGAGCGCCGCAAGTGCCCGATTCGGGTCCAGCTCGAGCGCGCGCCGCAGCGCGGGCTCCGCCGAAGGGGATTCGGTTCCGCTCTTCGACGCCAGGAATCCATAGTCATTGAAGATAACGGCGGCGCGCTGTGCCGAAATCTCCTGCACCGGAGCCTGCAACGCTTGGCGGACGCCGGCCTGTTCTAAGTGTCCGAGGGCGAAGAGATGCGGCGCCGGTTTCCCCGCTTGAAGCTCCTGGGTGTAGCGGTCCATTGCGGCGCGGTGGGCCGCTTCGAGCGCCGCCCAGTCCACTGCGGCCGGACCAGCTACGTCAAGGCGGAAAATCTGGACTTGCCTGCCGTGCTCGCCCGCAGCCGCATAGGCGAGCGCGCCCGCAACCGCGAGCGGATAAGTCTTCACCGGAAACTGCCAAGAACCGCCGAACGCAAGGTTGCCGGGATCGCGT
>DATJZQ010000198.1:0-13024 GCA_035499005.1 Burkholderiales bacterium
ATCTGGAACTTGCGGAACGCGTCGATCTGCCATTGCGGGTTGCCCCACAGCAGCGAGTCGGTGCCCCACATCACGTAGTCGGGACCCAGGTCGCGTAAGAGCGTGCCTAGCACATGCGCGCACTCCATCGGGCGGCTGCTGACGGTCGCGGCGAACGTGGAGCCCACTTCGGAGTACAGGTTCTTGCGCTGCGGCTTGAAGCCCTTCAGCGCCGCCAGCTCCTGGTGATACGGCCAGGCCGAATGGTAGGCGATGAAGTTCAAGTCGAGGAAGTCGTCGGCGGTGGCGTCGAAGTCTTCCACGTGCGCGTAGCGCGCATAGAACTGGCCGAACGGAATGCCCTTGTGGCAGCCGATGTTCTTGATCCCCAGCTTGCGGCACTCTTCCCAGATCGGATACGCCTGCTTCTCGTCGTCGAACCACCAGCCCTTCTTCTTGGTCGAGTCGAAGGTGTACAGCTTCAGGCCCGAGATCTTGTAGATGTCGACGTACATGTTGAGGCGTTCCAGGGTCTCGCTCAGCCCCTGGTTAGGCGTCAAGCCGCCGGCCAGCATGACCGTCGATTTGGGCCAGCTCTCGCGCACCTTCACCTGATAGTCCATCGGGATCATGTCCTGGCCGCCGTAGTCCTCGCGGAAGCCAAACGGGTTGAACACGCCGACGGTCGTGTCGCTTTCCTTCAGGATCAACTTCCCGTAATTCTCGACGGTCATGTCCCTCGTGCCGTTCGGCAGGCCGAAGGCTTTGCCGAGATCGTCGAGCAGCTGGACGAACCACATCCCGCGCGTGGTGGTGTTCACGCCTTCGACGTAGTGAGCCGGACGCGTGCAGACGTGCGTGTGCACGTCGACGATGAAGTCGGAGCTGGCGCGGGCGACCTGGATCGCTTCGTTCTTGGCGTCGACATCCGCGGCTTCGGCCTCACCCACTTCGAAGAACTTCATGCCCGTGACTTCGTTCGCGGCCAGCATCGCCGCGGGGAAAGCCAGGGACGATCGCAGGAAGTTGCGCCGCGACATACCGGCCTTGGCGGCGTAGCCGTCCATCTTCTCCGTGATGCGCGGCCCCATGTTCCCGGTCATGAACAGCGAGGCGCCGATTGAATCCGCGTTATACGGATCCTTCGGAATATTTTCCAAGCCCTTGAAGTGCTGCAGGATGTTGAATTCCATAGACGCTCCTCCCGATTGGCTTTTTGTACGGATTGACTTTTTAAGCCAGGCAGCGCGTCGCGAAACCTCCCCCGAGAGTCTTGCGCCGAAGCCACCTCGCCCGAACGGTACCGTTCTAAGGCGAAACCACGCTACTCCCGCGCGTTGGGCGTGTCAACGGTTAGCCCTGGGAAAGGCAAACAGACGGGAGTGGGCCGGAGACAGCGGCAGATTCTGCCTCGAACGGCTCTGCACTCGATTCCCTCTCCGTTGACGGGAGAGGTTCAGAGTGGGGGTGAGGGTGAGCAGACCGGCGGAGAGGTCAACCGCGGATCAATTCCGCCTTGGCCGCGAAGGCTTTCTCCATCTCGCGCCGCACGCGGACCGCGCTGTTCGACTCGTCGACAACGACGTCGCTCCACCGTACCGGCTCACCCGCCGGCACGGGTCTGACGACCTTCCAGCCGTGCGCCAGTCCGAGCGGCAGCGCACCAAGCGCCACCGAATCGGCCGCCGGCATCAGCTTGCCCACCACGGTGTAACCACCTTCGCCGTCGAGGAGCTCCCCCGCGCGAAGATCCCGCTTGGCGGTGGCGACGGCGTCGGCGCGCCAGCCGGTCGGGCTCCCCGTGGGTTCGTTGCGCAGGGCGACGGACGCGACCGAGATCCCGACCTCGAGCCCGATGAGGTGCCACCGCTTGTACAGGCACGCGTAGCGTCCGGTCGGGTCGGTGCGCACGCCGTATTCGGTGAAGCAGCGGCGGATGTATTCCGTTTCGCCCTCGAACACGACCCACACGCCGAAGCGGATGTCATACGGGATCGGCTGGCCGTCTGCCTCGAGCGACGAGACCACCTCGACCTGGCCCTTGTGGTGCAGGGTGCCGCCCTCGGCGCGTGGACGCATTACGCTCGGGATCTGGTCGATGCTGGCGGCCGGATAAGCCAGACCATTCGGCGACGGCGTGAGTCCCGTGGCGTTGCACACCGCCGTGCACTCGATCGCCGGCTTGGAGCCGTCGAGAAACGAGTTGAACATCTTCGGGTTCAGCCCCCCGGTCGCCGCCTGCTCCGGCGTGAGTCCGTAGTATCCCCACACCGTCTCCGGGGTGGACTGAGCGAAGTGAGGCAGCCACTTGTGCCCGCGGCCGGCCGCGACGACGTTGAACCCCGCCGCGCGCGCCCAATCGACCAGATCGCAGATCAGCGCCGGCTGATCGCCGTATGCGAGGCTGTACACGACGCCCGCCTCGTGCGCGCGACGAGCCAGCAGCGGCCCGCAGAACGCATCAGCTTCCACCGTCACCATGACAACGTCCTTGCCATGCCGGAACGCGGCGAGCGCGTGGTCGACCGCAGCGATCGGGTTGCCCGTCGCCTCGACGATGACCTCGATGCGAGGGTGCGCAACCAGTGCCTGCCAGTCGTCGCCGATATGGGTGGAGTTGGACGTGAAGGCGGCGTCGAGCGACGCCGCTGCGTAGCGTTGCGCTTGCCAGCCCACGCGCTCGAGATTCGCGCGCGCGTTGGCCGGCGACAGATCGGCGATGCCGGCCACATGTACGCCGGGCGTTTTCGGGACCTGCGCGAGATACATCGCGGCGAATTTTCCCGCGCCGATCACACCTACGGTAACGGGCTTGCCCTGCGCGGCGCGCTCGCGCAGCTTGGCGTAGAGATTCATATACCCCTCACCCTAGCCCTCTCCCGCAAGGGGAGAGGGAAGGCCGCGCCCTCTCCCGCAAGGGGAGAGGGAGTAGATTTACAGCTCCCTCTCCCTCGACGGGAGAGGGTTGGGGTGAGGGTGAAGCCGCAGCTCGCATCAAGCAGCCAACAGTGGCTTGAGGGCCGATTCCGGCGTCCCGTCCTTCCACGGCAGCGCCACGTCGTAATCCTTCAGCAGGCAATCATCCGGCAGGCACCGGATCGGCGTGAAGTCGCGGTGGGCGATGTACTCCGGACGCTTGAAGCGGCGGATGTGATTGGACACCGCGCACAGGCTCAGATAGACGTTGATGCGGTTCCACGGCGACAGGTTCGAGGTCGACGCGTGCACCAGGCAGGAGTGAAACAGAATCATCGACCCAGGTGGCCCCTTAGGCGCGACAATGCCACCGCGCTCGACAAGCCGGCGGATGGTGTCGTGGTTGATCGTCCACAGCGGATAGCTGGTGGTGGTCAGGTCATGCGCCGCCTCCAGAGCGCCCAGCTTGTGGCTGCCCGGAATGAACATCAACGGGCCATTGAACTCGTTCACCTCGTCCAGGAAGATCGCGACGTTCATCGCGCGCGGCTCGGGCATGAGATCGTCGTTCATCCACGTGCCGAAATCCTGGTGCCACTGCCAGACGTCGCCGTCGAACGCCATCTTGCCGTTGATCTTGAACTGGTGCATGTAAACCGCCTCGCCGAACAGATCAACGACCGGCTCGACCATGCGCGGATGGCGCGCCAGCTTGGCGAAGGGGTAGCTGTACATGTGCGCGGCGAAATTCGTGCGGACCGCATCGCTGCCTTTCTCGCGCACATTCTCCGGCCGCTGCTGCGCGTAGAGCGCGGGCACCTCGCGATTCAAAACGTCGATCTCGGCCGGCGTGAACAGACTGGGGAAAAACAGATATCCGTCGCGCTCGAACTCGTCGATCTGCGCTTGCGTGAGGTCCATGGCGTGCTCTCCTTGTCGGACACGGTATAAAGTATACCCCGCGCCGGCGCTTGGTCTGAATCGTCGAGGGCCACATGAACGTCGCTTTTCGCCAGACTTGGAAGAACCACACCGGAAATCAGTCGATCCAGCCGCTGCGCTGGTGCGTGCCCGAGACATTGGAAGATGCGGTGCAGGCCGTGAAGGAGGCGGAAGAGCTCGGCTGCACCGTGCGCGCCGTCGGGTCGGGCCATTCCTGGTCCGATGTGGCGCTAACACCTGGTTTCCTGATCGACACCTCGGCGCTCGGCCGCGTGCTCGACCTTGAACCCGGGCTGCTGCGCGGCGGCGTCGATGCGTCTGTGCTGGTGCATCCACAAGGCGGAATGCGTCTGCGCGCCTTCAACGAATATCTCGATTCGCATGGGCTGGCGCTCTCGAACATGGGCGGCTACGACGCGCAGACCGTCGCCGGCGTCATGTCCACGGCGACGCACGGGTCGGGCATCGGTTTCGGTCCGATCGTCGACAGCATCCGGTCGATGGACCTCGTCGCGGGAAGCGGCAAGCTGTTTCGCATCGAGCCCGCGGACGGCCCAACCGACCCTGCTGCCTTCGCGGCCCGGTACCCCGGCCGGATCTTGAAGCAGGACGACGACTGGTTCTGCAGCGCGAGCGTCGCGATGGGCTGCGCAGGCATCGTTTACGCCGTGCTGATGGCGGTCGAACCCAAATACTGGCTGAAGGAAGTGCGCGTGATGCGCACATGGGGCGAGGTCGCGGCTGATCTGCGCTCGGGCGCGGTTCTGCGCGACAACCGTCATTACGAGGTTTACTTCAATCCTTATCGCGTGGAGGGCGAGCACCGTTGCGTGGTCACGACGCGCAACCGCGTACCGCCGCCCCAGGGCCTGCCGAAAGACAAGCTCGAGCGGCATCCGCTGGCCGAGATCGCAGCGGTATTGCCCCTGGTGCAGAGGATCATCCACTTCCTCTTCGATCGCTTGCCGCGGATTACGCCCGAGATCATTGACAACGCGCTCGAATCGTTGGTGGACGACGGCTACACCAACGTGAGCTACAAGGTGCTCAACATCGGAGCAGCCAACGCAATGCCCGCGTACTCGATGGAAATTGGTGTGCCGATCGAGCGCGCGGTCGACGCGGTGGAGCGCATTCAGAGCATCGCCGAGCAGCGCCGCAAGGCCGGCGACGTCTTCCATACCTCGCCCGTGGCGCTGCGCTTCGTCAAGGCCTCACCCGCCTTGATGGCCATGATGCACGCCCGCGACACGATGATGATCGAGCTGATCATGATGGCGCCGACGCAGGGAGGCTTCGAGCTGCTCGGCGTGTACGAGGAAGCTCTGGCCGAGCTTGGCGGGCGGCCGCATTGGGGCCAGGTCAACTATCTCGCGGGCGGCCGCGAGCGGATCCGCTCGACGTACCCGAGATTCGACACCTGGCTCGAAGTCATCCGGCAGCTCGACCCGAAGGGCACCTTCGACAGCCCGTTCACCAAACGGGTCGGCATTTCGACGCGCGGCTTTTTGCCTCAGTAGCAGTTCGTGCAATCGAACCACCCCACCCCTCCTTGAGACGGAGAGGAGAAAAATGCAGTTTCCCCTCCTGCGCGAGGAGGGGGGGCGCGAAGCGACGCGATGGTTTCAAGGAGCGGCGACTATGTTTTGCGCGGGGTGCTGGGACCTAGCTTAGAATCACTCTCTTTCCCGCTCACTCAATACAGGATCGTTGCAATGACCAGGTTTGGAATCGGCCAGGCGCTCAAGCGGCGCGAAGACCAGCGGCTCATCACCGGCACGGGCCAGTACATCGACGATGTATCGCTACCCAACGAACTGCACATGGCGTTCGTGCGCTCCCCACATCCGCATGCGCGCATCGTGTCGATCGGCACAGCGGCGGCGATGGCCGCACCCGGGGTCGTCTCGGTGCTGACCGGCGCGGAGCTGGCCAAAGACGGAGTCGGCGCGTTTCCGCTCGGGCCAGGGTTGGTGGGTGCAGATGGAAAGCCCGCTGGGGCACCGCCCTACTACCCGCTCGCCGTCGATGACGTCCGTTTCGTTGGCGAGGCAGTCGCCGCGGTCATCGCCCGTACGCGTCTGGAGGCGGAGGATGCCGCCGAGCAGGTCGCAGTCGAGTATCAGGTTCTCCCTGCCGTGACGACAATCGAAGGCGCGCTGGCGAAGGGCGCGCCGCAGGTCTGGAACGAGGCGCCCGGCAACGTGGCGGCGCAGATGCAATGGGGCAAGCCGGACGAGTGCGCGGCCGCGTTCGCGAAGGCGAAGCACATCACCAAGCTCTCTCTCTACAATCAGCGCCTTGTTCCAGTCACGATGGAGCCGCGCGGCAGCGTCGCGGAATTCGATGCGGCGAGCGGCCGCATCACGCTCCAAACGAGCTGCCAGAACCCGGCGGGCCTGCAGCAGACGCTGGCGGAAGCGATCCTCAAAGTGCCGATGGATCGCGTGCGCGTACGCGTGCCCGACGTGGGCGGCGGCTTCGGCATGAAAACCATGCTCTACCCCGAGGACGCAGTGTGTGCGTATGCAGCGCGTAAAGTCGGCAAGCCGGTGCATTGGCGTGCGAGCCGCAGCGAAGAATTCCTGGCTGCCTCGCATGGGCGGGACCAGACGAACGAAGCGCAGCTCGCATTCGACGCGGACGGCAAGATCCTCGGATTGAAGATCGACATCGTGGGCAACATCGGCGCGTACGGGAGCAGCCCCGGCGCGATCATCGTGGTGGCGATTGGTCCGAAGGTGATCACCGGCGTCTACCACGTTCCGACGCTGGACCTGCGCGCGCGGGCGGTGCTCACGCACACGAATCTGGTGTCGGCTTACCGCGGGGCAGGCCGCCCCGAGGCGATCTTTCTGATCGAGCGGCTCATGGACCAGGCCGCGGCCGAGATGCAGATCGACCCGGCGGAGCTGCGCCGGCGCAATCTCATTCCGGCCAGCGCCATGCCCTACACGACACCGATGGGCGAGACGTTCGACAGCGGCAACTTCGCGAACATCCTGCAGCGCATCCTGACTCACGCGGACTGGAACGGATATGCGCAGCGCCGAGACGAGTCGCGCTTGCGCGGCCGCCTGCGCGGACGGGCGTTGTCCTCGTTCCTCGAATGGACCGGGGTGGTGCACGAGGAAGCCATCACCCTGGATGTGGAAGCGGATGGGCGCGTCGTGGTCCGCACAGCGATGCAGGCGATGGGACAAGGCATCGAGACGAGCTATGTGCAGATCATCGCAGAGACGCTTGGCATCGACCCCGAGCATATCGTCATCATGCAAGGCGACAGCGACATTGCGAAAGGCCTGGGCAGCATGGGCAGCCGCTCGCTCTACATCGGCGGATCAGCCATGCTCACAGCGTCGAACGACGCGATCGACAAAGGCCGGCAGCTCGCGGCCGATGCGCTGGAAGCTGCCGGTCCCGACATCGTCTACAAGGAGGGCCGCTTCACCGTTGCGGGTACTGACGTTGGCATCGGCCTCTTCGACCTGGCGGGGCGGCAGCCGGAGAAGCGCATCGCGATCTCGACGCTGCAGAAGGTGGGCGGCCCGTCCTGGCCCAACAGCTGTCATGTGTGCGAGGTGGAGGTCGATCCTGAAACCGGCACGACCGACATCGTTCGCTACACCACCGTGGACGACGTAGGCCGGGTGGTCAACCCGATGATCGTCGCAGGCCAGGTGCACGGCGGCATCACGCAAGCCGTCGGGCAGGCGCTGCTGGAAGACACGCGCTACGATCCCGACAGCGGCCAGCTCGTCACAGGATCCTTCCTCGACTACTGCATGCCGCGCGCAGACAACGTGCCCAGCTTCTCGACGTTCACCGACGAGTCGTCTCCGTGCAAGATCAATCCGCTTGGTGCGAAAGGCGTGGGCGAGCTCGGCACCGTGGGCGGCACACCAACGGTGATCAACGCGCTGCTCGATGCGCTGCGGCCGCTCGGCGTCAAGCACATCGAGATGCCCGCCACGCCGGAGCGGGTGTGGCGCGCGATCCGCACGGCGCAGGGAGGTAAAAACTAATTTTTCCCCTCCTCTCGGAGGAGGGGTGCATGCGTCAGCAGGCAGGGGGAGTGAGTGCGCGAACCACCCCGTCGCCTCCGGAGGGGAGAAAGCTACTTGCTGCCCGCCTTCACCGCTTTCAAGCACGCCTCGGCGCGCTCGACCGCGGTCTGCACCGCCGACCCCGCAATGTCCTTCATCTGCTCGGCGCCGCACGGCGCCGGGTTACCGGCCTGCGCTAGCCAGGCCGCAAAATCCGTCGACGCCAAGAGGCGTCGCGCGCGCGCAAGCCAGTCCTCCGCATCGCCCTGATTGAGCTTTTCGCTCTTGTCCTGTGCCTGCTTGCGGCCCGCGTAGTCGCGCGCTCTTTCGTTGTGCGTCTGCACCCGCGCATTCAGGTCCTCCTGGCGCATACGGATCTGCAAGCGCTCGTCGTCTAGCAGGCTGGCCTGGTCGCGCAGCTGTGTCAGGCGCGCATTGCACGCTTCCACCGAGGCGCTGTCGACGGTATCCCCGCCGCATTGCGCACGCAGCGTCTGAACGCTCTCGTTGTGCTCCACCATCGCGGCGTTGAACTGCGTGATATCGCGGTTCAGGGCCCGGACCTCCTCGCGCAACGCTTTGTCGGCGGCGGCGACCTCGAGTCCTTCTTCGGCCAGGAGCTTGGTTGCGGGCGCGAGCTGCGCCGCCTCCTCCAGAATCAGGTCGCCCTCCTGCACGAGAGCATCCAACGCGAGGCGGTCCGCTTGAGCGGCAGTGGCAACCAGAACAAGAAACCCCGCGGCCGCCCCGAGCACCTGGGTGCGAGCCGCGCCGCGGATCACCCCATCTCTCATTGCTCAGAAGCGCAAGCCGGTAGAAGGTTCCTCGTCATCGCATGGCTGCCGACCTCATCGTCACTTTTTCTCGTCGGCAGCCACGCGCATATGAATGATCTTGTCGGGGTTGCTGACCATGCCGTTGGCGGCCGCATCGCCCTTCTTGATCTTGTCTACGTACTCCATACCGCTCACCACCTGCCCGAACACCGTGTACTGACCGTTCAGGAACGACGCGGGCGCAAAGCAGATGAAGAACTGCGAGTCGGCGCTGTCTGGATTGGCCGCGCGCGCCATGCCGACAGTTCCGCGCACGAACGGCTCCTTGGAAAACTCGGCCGGCAGTTTCACCCCGGAACCGCCGCTGCCGGTTCCAGTCGGATCGCCGCCCTGTGCCATGAAGCCATCGATCACGCGGTGGAAGACAACGCCGTCGTAGAACCCTTTGCGCGCCAGCTCTTTGATGCGCGCCACGTGCTTGGGCGCGAGATCAGGCCGCAGCTCGATGACAACGCGCCCGTCTTTGAGGTCGAGGTAGAGCGTGTTCTCCGGATCGGGCGCGGCCGCATTGGAAGCGAGCGCAAAGACGGCGGCAAACAGCAGGAAAGCGGTCTTGATAGTGTGCATGGGTTTCAAGTCACGGTTCGTTCAGGGACCGCTAGTTTAACAGCAGCACCGCCGGGGTCAGCGCCCCGGCGGCTGGCGCGTCAGCCTACAAATGCCGCGGGCACGGGATTCTCGCCGAGGGCCTGGCGCAGGATCGCCCAGTGCATGGCTTCGTCGCCGAGAATGCTCGCTGCTGCCTTCGCCAAGTCGCGATTCTCGAACACTGGCACCGCAGTGAGGTAAGCCGATACGGCGCCCTGCTCGAGGCCGGCGGCGAAGCGCAGCACATCGTTCTGGCTCTTGAGCTGCGCGACGGGAAAGTCGTACTTCTGTTTCGGCGACACGGGCGTGCCGCCAAACTGCTTGATGGTCGCGGCGAGCAGATCGGCGTGCGCCTTGTGGTGACTTTGGAACTGCACCGCAAGATCGAGGACAGGCTTCTGCAGCAGGCCGCTCTCTGCGCCGACCTGATAGGCGGCGATGCCCTGATATTCCGCCGCTAGCCCGCCGTTCAGAATCTTGACGTCGTCGCCCGCGGTGCCCGCCGCCGTCTTTTTCAAGTCTGCGGCCAGCGTTTCGCGCCCGGCGAGCAACGCGACGGCCGTCGCCGACAACACGAGACCCGATCGTGCGAAAAACAGACGGCGACCGGCGAGGAACAGTGGATCCCGAGAGAGTTGGATGGTGGACATGGCGATTCCTTTTTGCGTAGTTGCTGGGATGAGCCGGGCCTGCCGCCCGAATCGAGCGGTACGAGTTCGCGTTTTGGGGGCGAAACCCGGCGAGGGCCGGCCAGGAGGCCGGACCGCCGCTAGCCGCCGGGACCGGCGCCTAGCGCGGATGGCAAACGATGCAGGACGGAGGCGACGATGCGGTCGCAGCGTGCGCCCTCGAACGCAAACGCATCTGCGAGAGCAGTATCGACTTCACCTTCGAGCGTTTCTCGCAGCAGGCTGCGCGCGCGGAAGAAGCGCGTTCGGACGGTTGCGTCCGGGATGCCGAGCGTTGCCGCAGTCTCCTCGACGCTCAAATCCTCGAGGGCGCGCAACACGAACACGGTCCTGAAGGCTGTCGGCAGCCGGTCGATATGTCGCTCGAGAAGGCGGCGAAGCTCCTCGCGCAGCAGGGCAGCGTCCGGCTGCGCGGGGCCGGATTGAGTAGCCTCGACTCCGGCGACGCGACCGTCGATGTCGACCACGTTATCGAGCGAGACGCTGGCGTCTCGCGTCTTGTCCCTGCGCAATCTGGCGAGCGCCTGGTTGATGACGATGCGGGTGAGCCACGTGGAGAGCTTCGCTTCCGCACGAAAACCTGCCATGGAGCGGAAGGCCTGGAGGTACGCCTCCTGCAGGCAATCTTCCGCTTCGGCTTCGTTGCGGAGAATGCTGCGGGCAGTGCGATACAGCAGCCGATTGTGACGGCGCATCACCAGCTCGAAAGCGCGCGTGTCTCCGAGCTCGATACGCAAGGCCAGTTCAGCGTCGGACAACGATGCTGCAGAAACCTGAGTTACGGCCAAGGTCATTTCCGCCTCCGCACCTTCTCGCATTTTCACTCATTGGATGCAGCGTGGCACGCCCGCGTTCCCGGCCCGCCCGAAAGGGGATGAATAACGCTACACTTCAGGCGTGAACAAATCCCGCAAGACCGCCGAGCTGCGCAGAGATTACGCGCGCGAAGGCCTGGACGAAAAAAGCGTCGCGCGCGACCCCTACGAGCAGTTCACGCTGTGGTTCGACGAGGTGCTGGGCGCGAAGCTGCGCGAGCCCACTGCCATGATTCTCGCGACGGCCGACGCAGCGGGACAACCCTCGGCGCGCACCGTGCTGCTCAAAGGCTACGACGCTCGCGGCTTCGTGTTCTATACGAACTATGACAGCCGCAAGGGGCGCGAGCTGGAGCACAACCCGCGAGCGAGTCTGTTGTTCCTCTGGCTCGAGCTCGAACGGCAGGTGCGCCTGGAAGGACGCATCGAGAAGGTGTCGGCTGAGGAGTCCGACCAGTACTATGTCACGCGCCCAGTCGGTAGCCGGCTCGCAGCCTGGGCCTCGCCGCAGAGCGACGTGATGCCCGACCGGGCGGCGATCGAGACGCGCTTCGCGGAGGCGGCGCGCACGCACGGCGACGATCCGCACCGTCCGCCGCACTGGGGCGGCTACCGCCTGACGCCACACTCCTTCGAGTTCTGGCAAGGCCGTCCGAACCGCCTGCACGATCGCGTTCAGTATCGAAGGAATAGCGCCGGCTGGGCGATCGAGCGTCTGGCCCCGTAAAGATCCACCCGCAAATCTTTACTACGGGCTGTTAACCACCCCGTCACCTTCGGTGCCTCCCCTCCTTGAAAAGGGCTCTGTTGAATTTCAAGTGGGTTGTAGTGCATGAGGGTTGATGAGGCGAAAGTCGAGCTTCCCGGCGATCAGGAAGATGACCGTGCGGATGGTAGACATCCGAGTGAAGCCTCGGGCTCGGCGCTTGGCGGCCTGGAACAAGCCGTTGAGTGCCTCCAGGAAGCCGTTGGTCTGGCGCGTGTGTGCCCAAGCCACGATGCCCTCCAAATGCTCACGCACGAGGCTGGCCACGCGCTTCATCGGTTGGACCTTGGAGCGCATCACGCAGCCACACCAATGCCGCAGCATGGCGCGCACGACGTTGATCTGCTTACGCGAGAGGATCTCGCGCAACTGCTCCTTGTAGAGCCAGGCGCGCGCGGTACGCAGCGTGCTCATCTTGGCGAGCAGGGCGTCGAGGTCTGCGCTGGCCGCGGCTGTGAGGCGCGAGCGGTCCTTGAGCAGCGGCCAGCGCAGCCCCTTGAGCGAGCGCTCGGTGCCCTGCTCGATCATGCGCATCTTGTCCACCGCCGTGCTGGCATGGCACAGGACGTGGAACTTGTCGAAGGTGATGCGGGCGTGGGCAAAGTGCTCGCCGCAGCCCTTGATGAACGCAGGCGACATGTCGATGCTCAGCGAGCGGATTTGACCGGGCCGGCAGCCATGCTGCTGCAGCTCAGCGGCGAGTGCGGCGATGGTGTCCAGGCCGCAGCCTTCGGCCACCGCCACCACGCGCCGCTGCTTTGCGTCGGCGGCCAGGCTGATGTAGCTCTGGCCGCGCGCGCGCGAAGTCTCATCGATGGCCAGCTCGTGCACTTGGGAGAAGTCAGCCTGTGCCAGCGCCAGCTCGACGTAGCGCTCGCAGATCGCGGCCACCCGGTGACGGCTCTCGCCCACCAGCCGTGCCGCGCCCGCGAAGCTCATCTGCTGGCACAGCATCACTACCAAGGCCTCGAACAGCAGACTGAAGCCCGAGAGCTTGCCCGCCCACGGCGGCTCGACTTGCCGCACCGTCCCGTCGGGCAGTCGCACCCGCGGTACACGCACCTCCAGGAAGCACTCGTGCTGGAAGAAGTTCAGATGCCGGTAGCGCTTGGGCAGCGTGTCGTGCACCGCATGCTCGCCATCCAGGCCGGGGACCGCGAAGCGAGTGCCCGGGGCGAAGTCCACGCGAATCGTCAGCGTATGCGCTTGCACGTTGAACTCCGTGCCAGCCACATGCCAGGGGGCGCTCACGCCCAGGGCGGTCTCAAACAGCTTCTGCGTCATCACGTTCAACCCCTCCACGCTCATGACAACGGGTCCCAGTTTACCCACTCAGATTCAAACAGAGGCTTTTCAAGGAGGGGTGTCACCGAAGGTGACGGGGTGGTCAATGGTGGCGCGAAGTGACGGGGTGGTTTGCTTTCCGCTACGCTATCGCCTCTCACTC
>DATJZQ010000199.1:0-7009 GCA_035499005.1 Burkholderiales bacterium
GAGCGCTCCGGAAGGCACGAAGGTGTTCGAAAGCCCCGCAACGCTGCTGCCGCAGCCCTGCCAGCTGGTGATCTTCGGCGGCACGGGCGATCTCAGCTGGCGGAAGCTTCTTCCCGCGGTCTACAACCTCAACGTCGACGGAGTCCTTCCGTCTCACTTCACGGTCGTGGCGTTCGGCGTTCCGGCGGAAGGGACGATCGACAGTGATCCGGACGAATACATCCGCGCGCGCGCTCGCGACGGCATCAGCCGCTTCTCCCGCCAGCCGCTCGATGAAGCGCACTGGGCGAGCTTCGCCCGCAGCCTGTTCTTCGTTCAGGGAAGCTTCAACGACACGCGCGCCTACGAGCAGCTGAACGCGCGCCTGGAGTCTCTCGATCAGCAGTTCGGCATCCCCGGCAGCCGCGTGTACTACCTGGCCGTGCCGCCTGGCTTGGTGGGCCACTGCGTCAAGCATCTGCAGGCCGCAGGCATGGTGCGCGATCCGGGCGATACGACAGCGTTCACGCGAGTGATCGTCGAAAAGCCGATCGGGAGAGACTTGGAAAGCGCCCGCGACGTGAACCGCGTGGTCGGTGCCTCGTTTGCGGAAAGCCAGACCTACCGCATCGATCACTACCTCGGCAAAGAGACGGTACAGAACGTGCTGGTGCTGCGGTTCGCCAACAGCATCTTCGAGCCGCTGTGGAATTCGAAGTGCATCGATCACGTGCAGATCACGGTCGCGGAGGAGGAAGGGCTCGCGCAGTACGATCCGTCCAACGGGGAGATCATCGCGACCCGTGCTGGATACTACGAAGGGATCGGCGCCCTGCGCGACATGGTTCAGAACCACATGCTGCAGATCCTGTGCGTGGTCGCGATGGAACCGCCGTGGTCGCTGGCTCCGGAGGTGGTTCGCGACGCGAAGGTGGGGGTGCTGAATTGCCTGCGTCCGATCACTGCGGCCGACGTCGACACGAGCGTCGTCCGCGGGCAGTACATCGAAGGCGACGTCCACGGACAGCGCGTTCCCGGTTACCGGAAGGAGGTGCGCAAGTCTTTCGAGATCATGGGGCGGGAGCTGCCGAAGGCCTCGATGCACTCGACCACCGAAACGTTCACCTGCCTCAAACTCTTCATCGACAACTGGCGCTGGGCCGGCGTACCGTTCTATCTGCGCACCGGCAAGCGCCTCCCGAAGAGGGTCAGCGAGGTGGCGATCCAGTTCAAGGATGTGCCCCAGATCCTGTTCAATTCCAATCCGGACATGCAGCTCGAGCCGACGGTGCTGTCGGTTCGCGTGCAACCCGAGGAAGGGCTGGCGATGCGGATCGCATCGAAACTCCCGGGACCGAAGATCCGCATCTATCCGGTGAAGATGGAGTTCAACTATGCCAGCGGCTTCGGCGCCAGTTCGCCGGAAGCGTACGAGCGGTTGATTCTCGACGTGATGGCGGGCGACGCCACCCTCTTCATGCGCCGCGACCAGGTCGAGGCGGCGTGGCAATTCGTCACCCCGGTGCTGGAGCGCTGGGAAAAGGTGGGCGTGCGCGATTTGCCCGAGTACCAGTGTGGTACCTGGGGGCCGGTCGAAGCCGATCGGTTGATCGAACCGGATGGCCGATTCTGGAGAAGCCTGTGACCGAGGCGGCGGCGTTCGCGCCATCGGGCAGCGTGCCTGCTCCGCTACGCGCGGTCGAGGCCGAGCTCGCACGGCAGATGAAGGCGCTGCAGGGCGCCGGGGAGTACCCCATCCACTCCGCTCGCATGTCCAACCTGGTGATCTTCAGCGACAACCGGGAGCGGGCAGAGAGCCTCGCCGCAGAGGTGCCGGATGTCGTGTCGATTCATCCGGCGCGAGTGCTTCTCGTGCTGGGCGAAGGCGAGTCGGGCGACGCGCCGATTTCCGCGTGCACGCTGGTCCGGCCCCGGCAGAGCAAAGCGGCGGCGGATGCGTGCTTCGAGATGATTACCCTGCACGCGGCGGGCGCCGCGACTGCGAGACTGCCGTTCGCGGTGCGCGCATTGCTGGTCGGCGATCTGCCGATCAACCTGTGGTGGGCATCGAACCAGCCGCCACCGTTCGCAGGTGCGTTCCTGTTCGATCTCGCCGAAAACGCGCAGCAGATCATCTACGACAGCAGCGGCTGGCTCGATCCCACGCGCGCGGTGGCGAGCACCGCTCACTGGCTCGAAGGCGTCTCGAAAGGATTACCCGGCGGCCGCTGGCGCGTGGCGTCCGACGTGAACTGGCGCCGCCTCAAGTACTGGCGCCGCATTCTGGGGCAGACGCTGGATGCGAGCGCTTCAGGCGCCGCTGCTGAGACCGCGACCGAGCTCGTGCTCGAGCACGGACCGCACGCCGTCATCCAGGCGTGGGGACTCGCAAGCTGGTTGACGCGGCGACTGGGCTGGAAGGTGAAAGCCGGCAACGTCGAGCTCGGCGTCGAGATACGATGGAGCTTCGACGCACCCCACGGGGCCGTCGCCGTCCGGATCAAGCGGCATCCCGAAGGACCCTCCGAAATACGCCAGGTCCGGTTGCAATACCGCATCGGCGACAAGGCTGCCGCTCTGGTGTTCCGTCCGTTGGACGCGACCCGGCTCGAGGTCGTGACCGAGGGCGTGGCATCGGCCTCCCGCACGGTGAGCACACAGCCGCTCTCCTACGCCGAGCTCATCGGCCGGCAGCTCTCCGATCGGGAACGGGATCCGGTGTTCACCGAAAGCATGGCGACCGCGCAGACGCTCGCACGGAGTCTGATCAGGTAGCGGGCAGCTGCCGACCTGTCCAGAGCATTGCTACCAAAGTCGCATAGGCGACAGCGGGGGGTATCGCGTATGATTTGAGTCGATAGCTGAAGCAAGGAGACCAGCATGACGAAGTCGAATACAACCGCCAAACTGAACACACCGACGAGTCTGGGCGAAAAGGCAACCCGGGATCTCTCTGGCGCGCTCAACGCGCTCCTCGCGGATTTCTTCGCGCTCTACTTGAAGACCAAGAATTTCCACTGGCACGCCTCCGGGCCCCACTTCCGCGACTATCACCTGCTTCTCGACGAGCAGGCGGACCAGCTGTACGCCACGACCGACCCGATCGCGGAACGCGTGCGCAAGGTCGGCGGAACGACATTGCGCTCGATCGGCCACATCGCGCGCCTGCAGCGCGTGTCGGACAACGACGCCGAATACGTCACGCCGCTCGACATGCTCGCCGAGCTGCGGGAGGACAACGCTCGACTCGCCGATCGCATGCGGCAGGTACACGGGGTGTGCGACGAGCATGGCGATGTCGCGACCGCGAGCCTACTGGAAGTCTGGATCGACGAGGCGGAGCGCCGGGCGTGGTTCCTGTTCGAAACCACGCGCGCAGGCGAGCAGCCGCACCGCTGACGCCTTGAGCGGTGCCCGCGTCCGTCAGCCTGCGCGACGCAAGGACGCGGGCACAGCCCCGTGGTAGGCCAGGAACGCGGACGCGCCCTCCGCGCCCATGTAACGGTCTTGCTCGCGCGGATCTTCGCCGCGGCATCTACGGCCTGCTGCGCCGTCTTCAGGATAGCCGATTCGCGTTTCACCTGGCAGACTAGCTCGAATGGACTAACAAGCGACGCTGGATATGACGTACAGATGACGGAGGCCCCGGGGATATGAAAGCAAAGCCGTTGAGATTCGAGCGACTGTGGACCATCCTCGGCGCCGGGTTCGTGCTGCTGGTCATCTATCTGTCTTTGACGCCGGAGTTGCCGAACGTCGCCGTGCCCGTAAACCAGAAGCTCGGGCACGTGCTCGCTTACGGCTGGCTGATGCTCTGGTTCGCGCAACTCTATCGTTCGACCGGGGCCCGGCTGGCGTTGGCCGCGGCTTTCTGCGCTCTCGGCGTCGCGCTAGAGTACCTCCAGGGTATGACAAGCTATCGCGGCTTCGAATACTCGGACATGCTGCTCAATTCGACCGGCGTGGCGATCGGTTTGGCGTTGGCGTACACGCCGTTGCAGAATGGTTTGCAGGGCCTCGAAAGGATGCTTGCGCCCAAGTGAGGGTGTCCAGGCGCGGCACTTGGGATGCGAGAAGCCCAGATGAAACGCCTACTTCTCGATGTACTCGGACGGTATGGGTGAGGGCCGGCGCGTTTACAGCAGGTCCGCGCCCGGCGATTGGGCTCCAGTAGCGCGCGGGAGCATCGTCGAGAAGCTGTGGAAAATCGCCTGCGGCGAGTAAGCCAGACCGTTCACTTCGCCAGAAAATCCAGCACCAGGCCGGCGGTGGCGTCCGGATTCTCTTCCATCACCCAGTGGCCGGAGGCGGGAACGATGCCGACCGTCACGTTCGCCGCCACGAAGCGGATCTCGTCCGCCATGGCGGTGTTGAAGGACTTTTCCGCGCCCACCGCCAGCACCGGCATCGCGAGCTTGCCGCCGTCGGCGAGCATCGCCTTGTTGTCGACGGCATCCTGCGTGAACGCGCCGAACTGCTCGAACGCGTCGTGCATTGCGAGGGGGCGCGCATAGAGCGCCGCATAGTGCTGCCGAGTGGCTTCATCGATCGCCCTGGGATCGGCGGACAGCTCGTTCCAGAAACGATCGAGATAGATCCGCTCGCGGCCTTGAACCAGGCGCTCGACGTCGGGTCCGCGGAAATTGAAGTGCCACAGGCGAGGATCGCGGGTAATCGCGTCCCAATCCCCAATCCCCGGTAGAGGGGCATCGATCACCACCCAGCGGGTGACGCGCTGGGGGTACTGCGCGGCAAAGGCGTACCCCACCATGTTGCCGATGTCGTGCGTGATCAGATCGGCCTTGTCGATCTTGAAATGATCGAGCACGCCCGCAATGTCTCGAGCCTGGTTCTTCTTGGTGTAGCCGGCGTCCGGGTGCGCGGAAAGCCCCATGCCGCGCAGGTCCGGCACGATGACGGTGTGGTCCTTCGCCAGCCTCGCCGCGATCGGTGCCCACATATCGCCCGTGTCACCGAAGCCGTGTAGCATGACCACGGCCGGGCCGGTCCCGCCCGCGCGGACGTACAAGCTCGTGCCGTTGGTTTCCACCATCTGCGTGCGAAAGCTCGCCGGGAACGGCTGCACTTCAGCCCAGGCCGGCGATCCAAGAATCAGAATGGTCAGACCGAACGTCAGAAAGCGGCGCATGTTTCCCCTCCTCGAGGCCTATCGATCGCTACTACGAGCGCGGATTATCACCCGACCGCGCAATCATCAGTAGAGGGCGAATGCCTGACCGACATTTCTGGAAAGGCGAACAATGCTGAAGCTCGAATCCGTCGCCGCCTTTGTAGCGGTCGCCGAAGCCCGATCGATCAGCGAGGCCGCCCGGCGAATGGAGCTGTCCAAGTCGGTGGTGAGCGAACGCCTGGCGGAGCTCGAGCGGACCCTAGGCGCGAAACTCCTGCATCGAACCACCCGCAAGATCGCGATCACCGAGGACGGAAGCGCCTTTTACGAGCGTGCCAAGCGCATCGTCCAGGAGGCGGCCGACGCCGTGGCAGTGATCGCAGAACGCCGCGGCAGGCTCGCGGGCCCGCTGCGCATCTCAGCTCCCGTCAGCTTCGGCGCACTTCATCTGGGCCCGGCACTATACCGCTTCCTCGCGCACAACCCGGGGATCGAGCTGACGCTGGACCTCGATGACCGCTTCGTCAATCTGCTGACGGACGGCTACGACGCGGTTGTGCGTCACGGGCCGGTGGTGGATGAGCATGTCGTGGTGAAGCGCCTCGCGCCCAGCCGCCGTTTTCTCGTCGCCGCGCCCGCATATCTGGAGCAGTTCGGCGAACCGAAATCCGTTGCCGATCTGGAACAGCACAAGGGAATCGTCTTCAGCCATCGAGGGGCGGCCGATTGGCGCTTCAAGGCAGCGCGCCAGGCAGTGACCGTACGCCCGCACGCGGTGCTGCGTGTCAACAACGGTCTCGTGATGCGCGACGCCGCCGTGGCCGGCCTTGGCCTCGCTCTGCTGCCTGCCTACTTCATCTACGAGCAGCTCGCCCGAGCGGAGTTGACTGTTCTCGAGGTGGGCGCCGAAGCCGAGGGCGCCACGCTCTATCTCGCCTATCCCGAAGACCACCGCGGATCTGCCAAGATTCGCGCACTCACCGAATGGCTGCGCAACGCATTCGGAAATCCGCCTTACTGGAACGTTGTGCCGTAGAACTTATCTCAATATTTGTTGTAGCTCACCAAACGCTCTTGGAGATGCCCATGGATCAGATCAAACCCTTGTTTACTGCCACCGCGACCGCGACGGGTGGGCGCAACGGACACACCGAATCCAGCGACGGCATGGTAAAGGCCGACCTTTCGGTGCCCAAAGAGATGGGCGGACCGGGCAAGCCGGGCACCGCAACCCCGGAGCATTTGTTCGCGGCAGGCTATGCAGCCTGCTTCGGCGGCGCGCTGGACTTCGTGGGGAAGCAGCAGCGCAAAGACGCCAGCAAAGCCAGGATCACCTGCGCGGTATCGATCGGGCCGCGCGACGGAGGCGGCTTCGGTCTTGCCGTCAAGCTGCGCGTCGAGGACAAGACCCTTCCGCAAGCCGAGCTGGCAGCGCTGGCGAAGGAAGCTCATGAAAAGATCTGTCCTTATTCGCACGCCACGCGCAACAACGTGCCGGTCGCGCTAGAAATCGTCGGCGGCTGAGCCTGGGTGCGCCGCGAGGCGCACAACCTTGGTCAGCGCCCGCCGTATGAGCTTTCTTGCCAGCAACGCGACGCCGCCAGCTGTAGCGCCGCCCGTAGCGACCAGGGTGACCGTTGTCACGCAGAGAGGGCACATATCGTTCAACGCTTGGGGTACTCGTCGTGGCGGCGCCACCAGATGCCGGTCTCGTTGCGGCCTTTGGGCGAGCGGTCGAGCCACTGGTACATGCCCCAAAGTCCGTCCAGCCCGCGCGCATACGCCGAATAGGCGTGGTAGACGACGCCGTCTTCGAGCACGAACGCGCTCATGCCCGGCCGCTCGCGGAGGTAGGTGGGCACATCGGTTCCGCTCATCGCGGCCATCTCGCCAACCGGC